>JANQMA010000026.1 GCA_028280285.1 Candidatus Omnitrophota bacterium
TTCATGATATCTCCCTATTGGTCTATACTAGCACTTTATTTCAGCTGTACTAGTGTCCTATCTAAATCTGCTAATTGTCCAATAATGGGGTCCATTTCAAGCTGTCCCCTTGTGTCCCGGTATGTCGTATTGAAAGCGCTTTCTTTTATGATATATTTATTAAGATATTTTTGAATAAACTTGGGAATTTCACATCTATAAAGGGATTAATCAATGATTTTAACTTTCCAAAGAAGTTCTAAGACTTTATCCAGCCGTATCTTTTCATTTTTTTTAGCATTTACATTTATTTTCAGCTCTATTATGCCGACAGGCGCGGCAGCCCAGCTTATTCCAACACCGGCCCCAATGCCGGTTGTCGGCAGCATGGTGCCTGTCAGCGGCAGCTACACACCGGCTATCATCCGTGGACTAGAAATTGTGCCGGACAATCCTTTGGCATTTTCGTTTATGGTTGATTTAGGTGACAGCGGCCTTACGGCTGAAAGTCCTGAATTGAAAAATATCGGACAAAGATTGATTAACTACTTTATGGCCGGACTGACCGTGCCTAAAGATGAATTTTGGGTGAACTTATCGCCCTATGAACAGAACCGTATTATCCCTGATTCCCTTGGCCAAACAGAGATGGGGCGCGACATGCTCGCGCAAGATTATTTGCTTAAACAATTAACAGCCTCTTTAATGTATCCGGAAGATGAACTAGGAAGTAAGTTTTGGAAGCGTGTTAAAGAAAAAGCTATGGCGCTTTATGGAACCGATGATATTCCAACCAATGTGCTTAACAAAGTCTGGATCACACCGGAAAGTGCAGAGATCTACATTCACAATTATCAGGTGTTTCTGACTGATAGCCATCTAAAGGTTATGCTGGAAAAGGACCTTTTTGCCGCACGCCAGGAAATTGGCGCAGATGTAGCGCACATGGAGGCGGCAGGCGAACTGGTCAGCTCGGAAGAAGTAGCTGCTGTGATCCGTGAAGTGCTTATTCCTGAGATTGAGTACGAGATCAATCATGGTAAAAATTTCGCGACACTCCGTCAGATTTTTAACTCTGTTATTTTGGCCTCTTGGTATAAAGACAATCTAAAGGAGTCTTTACTCGGGAAGGTGTATGTTGATCAAAATAAGCTTGAAGGAATCAATGACAATGATACGGCCACCAATGAAGCGATCTACAATCAGTATTTAGAGGCATTTAAAGCCGGTGTCTATGACTATATTAAGGAAGGGTACGATCCGAGCGCCCAGCAAATGACAGCCAAAAAATACTTCTCAGGCGGAATTGCAGATTTAGTTAGTTTAAAGCGTAAAGATAATGGAGTATTAGGCAAAGATCTTACGGGCAGTGATAGTGCGACTTTAGCTAATCAATTGCGTATTCGAATAGCGAATTTTGAAGTAAACCTTCTTGAGTGGGTTAAAGAACTTACTTCTGGTATTGAGGAAAGGGCAAAACAAAAACATGAAGCAGCTGTCCGTTATCGGGATTTTATTGATACAAAAGAACGGGTTAACATAGAAAAAGGTTTATCAAATTTACCTGAAAAATATGAAAGAGCTGCCAGAGCTTTAATGGAATTACCAAAAGCATATTTTTCACAGAGACAGATTAGAAGTTTACAAACAAGAATTATAAAGTCACCTAGGCGTCAGTTAGAGAGTACAAGTGAAAGCATTGCACAGAGTTTAGAGCTCAAATTAACTAAGTCTATGTCTGCTAATACTGAATATAATTATAACAACATAATACGCTTTGTGTTCAAAGATGTGGTTAGTGGAGCAAAAGCTTTGCATATTATTAGTACTGATATGAGTGGGAATTATCATGAACAACCTTGGATTAGGCCAAGTAAGGATATTAAATTAGTTGTTGATCTTTTTCGGAGATTTGCTGAGTTACAACCGGATCCCACTACGTTTAAAAAAGCAGATAATCTTTTGGCGAATTATTTTAACGATGGTAGCGCCACGGCTTGGGCTGCGATAGGTCTTGGTAATACAGAAATTACAGATCCGGATTTCTATAGGGAGTTAATGGCAGGAAATCTTAGGCGTGAACAAATTGCCCAAAAGATTTTATATTTTTCAGAGATTGTAGATGAATATGAATCTGTTAAGCTTGATCGCACGACAGCCGTAACCGAAGATAAACTTATTGGATTTAATGGATTGAGGCCAGCAAGTGTGCTTGATGTGCTTCGTGAGCTAGTTGATATCGAAAAAATAATAAAAACCAGCGATGCCGCCTCTATTGCAGACATTCCCGATGATGTCATATCTCCTAAAAGGAAACAAGAGCACATAAATAAGCTTAAAAAAGCTGGTACGCTCGCCAGCAGTGTAGAGAAGCAAAAACTGAGAACTGACACGATTAAGGCTATGCTACAGGATTTTTATGAGTATACTCAAAGGATTTTACGTGAGAACGACAAAAAAAGAAGCAGCAATAGTTTGACAACGCTAGGTTATTTTATGCCTGATATAAAGAGCATGGAGTTTCAGTATAATCAAAGTGAGTATGAATTAGTAGAACAAGACAACAGTTTAGTTGTTTATTCTCTTGGTGACGAGCGCTCGATTTTACCAAATCAAGATATTACGAGTAATTTGCTTGTAGAGATTTCTAAGGTATTGAAGCAACGGGCAGACCGCATGACTCAAAAGACAGAAGAGGCTGTTAAAAAATCTTCAGACGAAGAGTGGGAAGAAATTTATAACCTTGTTGGTGATGAAAGTGATGCATGGTTAGATTTAGATTCCGCTGAAGGCCAGATGAAAGATGAGGCCTCACTAGACACGCTGCTGATTGATTATAAAGGTCATGATCCTGAGTTGCGCGATGTGACCAATGTGATTAATGCGTTGCCTAAAAAATATCGTGAGGCAATAGAAGAAGCAGATCGTCCTTCATCTGTTGCTGATATAATTACGAAAGCTGAATCAGAGGGTTTGGTTGAATTTGCAATAATTACCAAGAGCGATCAGGTACGGCCAGCCATAAGGCGTTTATTTTATGATGAAGAGCTGCTGCCAGTTACATCTGCGAGCTTGGCAGTGAATTATACTGGAAAAACTCAAATCACTAAGCGAGTTACTGAAGTGCTTAACGCCGAGGCAAAAGATGATTCAGATTTTGATCAACAATTAAGGGGAGGACTATTAAAGAGAGAAGTCATTATTGAAAGGGTTATGAATTCTAAACATGCGCCGGATGATTTGCGCGCAGGAGATAGATATGTTCTTATCGGCGCTGCGATCGATGAGTTGGTCGAACGGGGAAATATGAAAACCAGCGACGCCGCCGCGCTTGGGCAGGAAACCGTGGACGAATTTGATGCGGCGGACTTGGATATCGAAAAAGAGGATGATTGGGATGATATCATAAAAGCTGTTCGTCAATTAAAGCCAGGGAAGACAGAAGAAGGTTTACATGAGGCTATTATGGCGTATATGAAGAGACACCAAAAAATGTTTAAGGTTGATCAGGGAGCATATGAGATGTATGTTCTTCCGCAAATGAGTAGGATCTTTGCTGAATTTTATGAAATGGGGGGGATACCCCTGTACATGCTAAAAGGCCTTAAAGATCATCTTGATGAAATTTCAAAGGCACCGACAAGAGATGAACAGGTTTTTTTCCTAGCTACAGTAACTCTAAATATTTTGGGTCTACATGAATATGATGCGAAGAAGATTTTTTCTGATTCTTCTTTGCCGATGCAGGACTCCGGTATTAGCAAAGAAGATAGAATTAATACAATTACCAAAAACTATGACGCACTGAAAGAAAAGGCCCAATTTTTAAGTGTAATTGAATCAAGACTTAAAGCTAAAAATAATCAAGGAGATGCGGATGCAGATAAGCTGCTACTTAGGCATCGTTTGTTGACCGATATAATACGGTCTAGTTTAGTTAGGTTCAGTGTATCTTTAGATCGTATGATTTCTGAGATGCGATTATCACTTGAAGTAGATGAAGAATCGGTTCAGGAAGTGGATCTGCATTATGTGGACTACACTCTTCGGGCGATACATTTGACTTTAGACTTTTTAATAACAGATGTAGACAAAGCCGCGCTTGAGCAGACTGATGCGGCGATATTATTAAGTCCTGAGGAGGAAGAAAGAGCGCTATTATTAACAGCAGCTGAAGATCGAATTAATACGCTTTTGGATGAGCAGTACAAATCAGGAAGTGTAACAAAAGAAATTTATGAAAAATCAAGGAAAAGCGCCTTTAAAAATTTTAAAGAATGGACAGAAAGCGAAGAGCTGTACCGCTTAGCACCGGGGATTCGCATGGCCAATTTGCAGGCTGTCCGTGATGGACGTTTTAATGATATCGTGGAGGCTTATCGTCAAGAAATCGCCTTTGGAACAGCAGGTATTCGCGGGAAAGCGGCACTAACTCTGGATGAACTTTTTAAAATGAAAGAGGATGGTCCAGCGGCAGCAATTCTTAAGGGAATTAACACAATTAATGATGTCGTTCTTCTACATAAAACAGCCGGTGTTATCAAATATGCACAGGAGACAGGGCGCACACGTATTGTGCTTGGGTATGATAGCCGCATCGGCGGATCAGAATTTATTGATATGATTGCGCGTTTATTCATTAAAGCGTCCAAGCCCGAACATGAATTTAAACTTTTTATTTTTGACGAATCGGCGCCTTTTCCAGAGCTGTCTTTTGGTATTACAACAAAAGAAGTTCAAGGGCATATCGGTATTTTTATATCGGCAAGCCATAACCCTGCGGATTATAACGGATACAAAATTACACTGGAAACAGGAGCCCAATTGAACCAAGAAAATAAAAATCTTGTATTGGATGCGGTAAATAGAACAACATTTGCAGATATTGTGTTAGCAGATTCACTTGCGGATGCTAAACCTGGACAAATTGTATGGTTAGGTGGGAAAGAAAGGCTAGAAGATAAGCAGTATTATGGATTTGATTTGATCGATATGCATACATTACATGTTGAACAGGTAAAAAAGTTGATTCTTGATAAAGAAGCGATCACGCGTGAAGGGCGTAATGTTAATATCGGATTTGCTGCATTTAATGGGGCCGGGCGCAAAGCAGTACCACGTTTGTTGGATGAAACAGATTTTGATAATGTAAAGGTTGTGTCAAAACTCCAAGAGTTAGACGGGCTTTTTCCTGCCTTTAAATATGGAGAACAACCCGATCCAGGTGACCCAATTGCAGGGGAAATTGCCGTCAATGAGTTCATTAAGGAGCATGGGCAAGAAGCGTTTGATGAACTAGATCTTCTGGTGGGAACTGATCCTGATTCTGATCGTATGGGCGCGGTACTGAAAGTCCCTGAAAGCCAACAAGCACAATTTGGAAAATATAGATTAATATCAGCCAATGATGCCTGGACACTCCTTACATGGTACAGACTTATGAAAAAGAAGGAGATGGGTTTATTAGAAAATCCCGAAAACCATCTTGTTGTAACAACACATGCAACGAGTGATGCGATTGCTGAAGTTGCTGAACAGGAATTTGGTGTTGGTTCATATGGAAGAATGTTAGATATGAATAAAAAAGAAGATCGTGGAGATTATTTAAATGGTCAGCGCACATGGGTTGGCTTTACATATGTCTCAGAGGCTTTTGAGGAAATTTTAAAGATGGGGAAAGTTGCCGAAGGCGGTTATGAAGAATCTAATGGAATGAGTTTGCACGGACACACAAATGATAAAGATGGAACTTTGGCGGCCATTTTATTTGCGGAAATGGCGGCTTATGCGAAATCAGAAGGAACAACGCTATTTGAAATGCTCGATGAAATTTATTTAAAAATAGGGCATTTTGGAACGGCTAACAAACCGTTACCAAGGGTTGGTTCGTTTGAAGGGGCAGCAGGCGTTTCAGAGAAAATTAATATATTAAAGAAAGCACAAGAGTGGGCGGCTGAAGCAAATAGTCGTGCCGGAACAGATAATCCTTTTATGATTGCCGGCCGTGAGGTTATCGGAGCCGTTGAGTTTAAATCGGGGCGCATTGATCATAATCACTATGAAGGCGTACCTGATGAAGGAATTAGATTTTTCTTTAAAGATGAAAACATGAAAGAGGGGGATCATTTTATAAAGAGTAAAAATTATGTAATGATTCGCCCTTCCGGTACATCTCAGACATTACGATTCTATACACAACTTCTTAAAAAAGTTGATCGTGAAAATATTGCTCAGCAAAAGCTGGAAAATTATATAGCGACAGAGCAATTAGCGCTTATGACGCAAAGGCAAATCTTGGGAGATGTTGGTTTGACTAAATATTTTGCAATGGTGGATGCACAACTAGCGGAAGTAAGTCTTTCTAATGATAACGCAGCAATTGAAGAGGAAAAAGAAGATGCAGCAAGCTTGGCCGCTGAAGTTGCCTTGAAGCAGCTGGAACGGGCCATTGGGGATGATTTTTCCTTTTTTATGAATTATACAGCAAAATTAGAGTATCAAGGTAATGTTAGAAATATTTATTATAACGATAATAGGCCTTTAGAATTAGAAATGTTAGAAAAAGTTATGCGTCATTATCAGAAATTGTTAATTGACCATGGGTTTTTCGATTTGGAGGTCAAGCGTCTGCGCATTCAAGGATTACCGATTGACAATGAAGTCCTTAAGGTAACCCGTCAATCAGAATTTGAGTATGCTATAAATTTAGGCGATAGCAAGCCGGTTAGCATGAGTATTGATGATATTCGTTCATTTATTAGACAAGCCCGGGCTAAGCTTCTTAAGAATGGAGATATAAGAAACGGTATTTTAACGCAACTGGCAAAACAATTAAGTAAAAAGGGTATTGCGCGTCTAGAGATTCAGCCATTCCTACCGTGGACTTCGGGATGGGTTTTTGAGTCTCATCCTGAGGGTAAGTTTGAGTTGTTGAGAAAGGGCAAGCCCGTTGAGGTGACGGAAGGGCTGTTGACTCGAATTGCAAACAAAGCTATAGAAGAACTAAACCGTAAAAAAGCTGAGAAGGATTTTAAAAACAAAGGATTTAAAAAATTACTCGAAGACGCCGCGGCATTTACAAAAGAAGATTTAGCAAGTATCGCCCGTATTTCAACAGAAATTATCTCAGAAGAAAAAATGAAAACAATTATAGCGAAACTAAAGGCAATTCGTGAATCATCAAGTACACCTTCAGAGCTAAAAGAATCACGTGAAAGTGCTGTGCAAGGAATGCTAAATGACTTTCAAGAGTATGCTACGCAGGTTTTAGGCGAAATTAATACCCTAAGAGCGAAAGCAAATCAAGATCCTATTGAGGAATTTATTGGTAAATATGATACATTCAATCATGATGGAAAAGATTATCATATTACTATGAACGAATCGCTCACAATTTTTGCTCAACATTGGAATGGTCCATTTCCTCTGGAAAGAGTTACTGGGGCTTTGTTAAGGGCAATATCAGTTAAACTTACTACTCAGAAAGACAATTTACAGGAGGATGTTAAGGCGTTAAATGCAGAAGCATTGGAAGCTGAGCAAAGTAAAATTGATGAGTTTCTTGATGATGCGGCATTAACAGTAGTTGAAGCAACGCCTGCCGACGCCGCGGCATTGAATATGGTAGAGAAATTGGCTAAAGGGCTTAACGGTCAAACAATAGGTCTGTTGACTCTGGATTATGATTCTGATGAGAGTAAAAGATCGGATACTAAAGGACTCGCTGTCTTTGAATTGAATATGAAACAAGCAACTTCTATTAATGCATTTATGGAACTTCATGTTGGCGTTGAACGGATCAAAAAAGCCAAAGGTGAGAAGAAAGATACGATGCGTGTGTATGTGAATTTGTCAGGACAGATTAAAGAGCAGACTGCTGATGGGATAGAGAGATTTGATGTGTTAGAAATTATTCAGGAAAGAGGTGAAGATCGAAAGATTGTGGAGGAGTTTGCTCATCAATTAATGGACAGACTTCCTTCCATTGTTGAGTTTGGGAATAGGGTTTTGCAGATTGATTTTGAAAAAAATATTGTTGATACGGTAGGTGAGACAGAGCTTAAAGAGTACTTTGCAGAGCGTAAGGCTAAAGTAAAGGTTACACAATATGCCGGTGGACCTGTTATGAGTGTAATATTTGGTCCTGCCGCACTTGAGCAGGAAGGGCAAGACGGGTCCAATGATTATCTATTGTTTTCTGTATTAGCGAACTCAAAAGTTTTAACAAAAGATGATAAAAACGCACTTAATTTTACATATACCCGGGTTGATGACTACGTTGATTCAGTAAAGAGAACGCAAGATTTATATTGGGATGTTGTTGAAAAAATAGGTGATCGGTTAAAAGAAAAAGGGATTCTCAACGCGGAAATGACTTCACTTAAAATGAGGGCACCTGTCCTTGGAAAGTTTAGGGGAAAGACAATTATTTTTAAAGAAAATCCGAATAGATTTAACGTTAACCAATATACGGCGCCGTCAACGAAATATGCTTTATTTAGATATGAAGGTGTGAAGGAAGTGATAATGAAGCCTGATGAGATTACAGAATCTATGCTTCGTAAGGTAATTAAAGCGGCAAATAAAGCATTGGAAGATCACGCGGCACTTGACCCGCTTGGGGGTATTGATCTTAATCCTGACCTTTTGGATCTGCAAATTAAGCGCGACGGCCGCGGTATTCCACTGCCACTTGATCAACAACCGCTTGAAAATATGCAAATTGACGGTTTTCTACCTATTATTATTAATATTAATCCAGTTGCCAATTTGCCGCTTCTTTTGGGGCTTCTAGATGAGGATGGAGAGACCAATGAGGCTGAGGCGGATGCCTCTCAATCAGCGCAACTATATGGAAGAGAAGAACTTAGCTATTTAAGAGAAGGTGACAGCGAATTCTAACAAGGCCACACACTATCCCCCAAACCGTTTCAATCTTGAATTGGCTTAACAGCATGCTATACTTATAACTATAATATTAGAAATTAAGGCATTTAGGTGCTGTTTGTATACTTTTACCAGGGAAGGGGTAAATATGTCTATTAGTTTTAAATCATCCAGTAAATCTCCATTGACTCAGATTACATCCCTATTTGTCGCGTTTATATTTTGTTTTACTTCCGTTATTGCTCCCGGCTCGGCCCGGGCACAATTTATCCCGACACCGGCTGTCATGCCGGCAGTCGGCAGTATGGTGCAGATTTCCAATGCCTTTGATCCGCTTATTATCAAGGGTCTTACCATTCATCCGGAGAATCCTCTGGAGTTTTCATTTTTAGTCGATTTAGGCGATACCAATTATAGCGAAACAAAGATCAAAGATGAGTCGCAGCGGCTGATTACCTATTTTATGGCCGGTTTAACGGTCCCTGAAAGCGAGCTGTGGGTCAACCTTTCCCCTTATGAGAATAACCGTATTATTCCCGACAGCCTTGGCCAGACAGCCATGGGGCGTGATCTTCTCGCGCAAGACTATCTGCTTAAGCAGTTAACCGCGTCTTTAATGTATCCGGAAGATGAACTGGGCGATAAATTCTGGACACAGATTAAACAGCGTGTGGAAGCTTTATATGGTCCGGGCGTTGATATCCCGACCAATGTGTTTAACAAGGTCTGGATTATGCCGGAAAGTGCGGAAATCTATATTCATAACACCAGTGTTTTTCTTTTGGGTAGCCGTCTTCAGGTTATGCTGGAAGAAGATTATGTGGCGGCGCGCAAGGCCATTGGCGCGGATGTTGCGCATATGGAGACTGCCGGAGAGTTATTGGGCCATCAAGAGGTAGCGGAGGTTGTCCGTGAAGTGATCCTGCCGGCTATTGAAGAAGAAGTCAACTTTGGCGAAAACTTTTCTACCCTGCGGCAAATCTTTAATTCGATTATCCTTGCCTCCTGGTACAAAGACAATCTGAAAGAAACGATTTTAGGCCAGATTTATGCCGATCAAAACAAGCTTAAAGGGATTGATGAAAACGACAAGCAAACAAATCAGCAGATTTATCAAAAGTATTTAGAGGCCTTTGAAGAGGGTGTTTATAACTATATTAGAGAAGAGTACGATCCGGCTAAGCAGCAGATTATTCCACGCAAATACTTCTCCGGCGGATGGCTTCATGATCAGGCAGCGCTACTCACTCATGAAAATACAGTAGTGGAAGGCCAGTACGGCCAACCCCTTGATGCAGCCGTGCTTCAGAATTTTGGCAAGGCTATGACTCCTGAAGTTGTGAGGAAAATGAAACGAGTTAGGGCTCAATTGGCTCAAGAAAGTGCGAAAACGCATACAGTTGAGTCAATTGCTTACCAACCGCTTTTGTCTAATATTCCAAAGACAATAATTAATAATGTGGAGGCTAGCCAACTAACCGATTTATTACAAGAAGATCAAATTAATCTCATCGCCAGAAAAACGCTGCTTGAGCTTATTAATCAGAGGGGTGTTTTGGATTATGGGATTGATGTTAATGTGCAAGCGGGTGAAGCGATCGATTTTATTTTTAACACAGACATGGATGACCGGATTATGCGTGCCGTGCGCACAGAATTGCAATCGGAAGAAGAGTTGAGCACGCAACGCATGCTTGATTTGTTAGATGCATTTAGTGTAGAAGTTACGATTGTTGAAGGTGGTGCTTCTCGTTCTGAGGAAATGAGTTTGCGTGATTATATTCAAGGTAATCTCCAACATGCCGTTTATTTGGCCCATGCTGTCGGTAATGCGGATGAAAGAGGTGATGAGTCGACGCGTGTAAGAAAGCGAAGAGGAATAAGAGAACAATTAGAACGTAGCTTTCCCGGTGTTAGCTCGGTAACTCTTAGAACTATTGCGCGTGATTTGGTTAAATTACAAAGGAACAGATTAAATGATGATCATATGTCATTAATCGTACAAGCTGTTTCTGATAAGGTCCAGGCTAAGGTTAGTTTTGATCAGGTATACACAACAGATGAATTTTCTTTCCGTGTTAGAAAGCAAGGGCAACTGGAAATCGCCGCGGCACGGGGAAACATTTTTAGTGATGTATCGTGGGGTAGCTTAACAGTCAATCAGCTAGGCCTTATAGCCCAGGCGGTTGACAATGCTTCGATACAAGATCCCGTCGAACCCGGTACGATTCAACAGCAATCAATGGTGAAAGAATCCGCTGATTTTAACCGGATTACTTCATATGCGGGGCAATCTTTCCAAAGAGATAATTTGTCTCAATTGATGCGTGAAGCAAGCTTTGTATCAGAGAGCCGTGAAAATTTTGTTGAGTTAAGAGATCAATTCGAACGCATACGAACGGCGTCAGATCCGCAGGGTAGCATTGTTGGTATTAAGGTTATTGAAAATACTCAGCCTCTTCAATATGGAGGGGGTTTTGAGCTTGACGGCATAGTATATGTTGAACAAAGCTTATTAGATCATATCGAAAAGAATAATAACCCTTTTAATATGCGTGAACGTATGTTGCGCAATTTCTTTCGTAAAGGAACTGCCCTTGAGAGAAAAATTGCGGAATATGATGAATTGGTTCAAAAATACGGAGAATCCAGGTTAAACTTATTTCCGGAAGGCCGTGTCCTACAAAGCTATCGCGATACGCTTTATGGGCAATTACCGGCAGATAAAAATAATACAGAAAGGCTTAATATTATACTTGAAAAACACGGATTCAATAATGTTAAAATTACTGAGCCTGATGAAAAAGCGATTGAATTAACTAATATATTAAAGGAACACATTGATATTGCTTTATACACAATGGCGATCAATTCGGCGAATAAATTTATTGATTTAAATAAAAATATCCGTATGCATACGGATGATCCTTTATTGGATTCAAATGAGGAGTATGTAGCTAATTTTTTTGCTTTCGCCGCTTATCCAGCGACTGTTGCGCACTTTATTACTGTTGCCTTAAAAGGAGGCGCGCTGTCCTATTCGGATGATAATATTTTTTATGTGTCCAAAGATCAGCTAAAACCAGAGGCCTATCGTGAATATGATAGTCGTTATGATATTACGGAAGCCGTAGTGGAAAATACTATGCAAGGTCTGGCACGGTTAATGCCCAAAACGACTGAAAGGCAGGGCAAAAATGGAGAAAACATGTTGCTTCCTCTGGCTGAAAAGAATATAGGAGCTAAGCAAATCACTTTTAATTATATGATTGGGGAGGATCATTGGCTTGCCTTTGCGCGCTATACTGAAGACCATGTGAAAAAAGCAAAGCGAACAATTAATGATCTTGAGAAAGAAAAAGAGCAATTAAACAGTAAGATAAAAAATGCTGAGGTGCCAGAAGAAAAAGATCAAACGGAGTTTCGAGTAGAAATTAATAGGCGCCTAACAGAGATTGATCAAAAAATAGAGCACAACCAGAATATTAAGGCGGGAGGTATTATACCCACCCGTGTAAAGTTGGATGAAGCGGATTTTATGGTTATGGAGGGGTATCTGGATTTATTGAAATTATTGCTTGAGAAGGATAAAGAAAGCTTAACAGATCAGCAGGTTGAGGCCATTGAAGTACTCCTTGACCAAAGAGCTCTTTTCTTAGATGAATTGTCTGATGCGGCTGAGGAAGATAGGAAGTTAGATAACGATGACCCTGAAGATACGCCACATTTGTTTGAAGTATTTAAAAAATATGGTATTTCAGAAGTTCCTAAGCTGGACACAGCCGGAAAGATTCATTTATCGGCAAAGGAATTTAAAAAACGTCATCCGGATCAGCCTATTGAAATGAGGGTTGTAATTACCAAGCGCGGCAGTATTATGGAAGATAAAATTCGCGATGAGCTTAAAGTTCCACATACTATTAATCCAGGTTTGGACTATCCGGTTTCTTCAACCGCACTGAGAACTGCGCTTGTGAATATTCCACGTGATAGGTTAGACCGAGGTGAATTGCCTTTTGTATTTATCGATACCGTGGATGAATTATTAGAATCTCAGAGGAGAGAACATCTTTATTCATTGTTATTGACAAAAAGTGAACCAACCCTAGCTAATGCACTTGAAGTTGTATTTCCTAAAAATCAAGCAAGAAAAGAACAGCGGCATACTCAATTAAGAGCAGATCTTCAACAGGCGCTTCAAGAGGGATATTATACCAACAATGTAAATGTTGATGGGCATGTTGAGCCCAAAAACAACCGTTCTGTATTGGACATTCAAGTTAATGACGATAAATTTCGTGTTGTCTATAATGTTGTCAATCGTGCAAAGACAAAGGGAAACATAGTTCGATTTGCTGTTAGCGATCAGAATAATAAAGAAATTAGTCAGACGGAGTGGTCAGAAAAATCTGTTTTAAGTAGTGCCGTAGAAGAATATTTGAAAAGTTATACTGGCGCTGTTGTTACGACATACTTGCCACTTGAGGAGTTAAGTAAACGTGAGCTTGTCCATCAAAGAGGTAAGGATCTCAATTTTCTTTCCAGCAATGATGGTCAAATTATGCAATTCATGCAAGAGTTTGCGCAGGAATTCACACATGATACTACTACTGAATCCCGTGAACAAGAATTATCAGAAGACTTTGAGCTTGTTGTCTTTGACCGCCCACGATTTTTACGTCAAGATGGGCGGATTGAGATTCAATTTACTCATCAAATATTTAATGATCCAGTTAATAAGGCATGGACAGCAGATGGATATTTTCAATATATTGATGAAAAAATTGTTTCTGAGCTAAATTGGTTTTTAAGTGATAGGCGACTAAAAGCCGAAGCGCTAAACAATACGTTAACGATCAATAAGAATAGAGACGGCATGCCTTACGTTACAATGGAAATTGAAATATCTAAGGTCTCGGCTACTTTGGGGCAAAAAGACAGTGAAAACGAGTCCGACGCCCCGACTATGACCAGTGGACAAAGATTATTTGTTGTTAACGAATCGCAGAATAAGGTAAACCAATTTAGTGTAGAGGATATGGATCCTGATTTTGGAAGGATAAAAAGCACGGCAACGGTACGGTTTCTTCCGTCGAACGGTAACGGTGTTGTCAAGGGTATGGTGAGGTATATTCCTAATCAACGTGATAATTCAAATCAAAATGAATTAAATAAATTAAAATTTAAATTAAAAGAAAAATATGTGCAGAATAATGAACAAGAAAAGCGCGATATCGAAGAGGAAATTAAAACACTTGAGACTAAGCTTAAAGAAAGCAGGGAAAATGTTTTAACAAAACTTGAAAAGGAGTTAAATTCTTTAAACGATGACCTCAATCCCGGAGAAACACAGGAGTATGATGTTAAACCTTCTCGACTCGTTACCAATGATGGCTTTGAACTAACCATTACGTTGCAGGATAACGCAGCGGTTACAGCCGATCCGGTGGGTGGTATTGATCTTAATCCCGAGATGCTTGATCTTCAGATCAAACGCGACGCAAGCGGCATGCCGCTTCCGGTGAGTCAGCAGCCGATTATCAATATGGATATCGAAGGGTTTGTGCCGGTTATTATTAATATCACGCCTGTTACCAATGTTCCGCTTATGCTGGGTTTAATTAATGAAGGAACGATTGAGGTAGAAGAAGAGCCGCTTGAGGCCGTTCAGGCCGTCCGGTTTGATGAGTTGAGTTAAATTTATTAGATCCTAGATCCTTGATTCTTGATGCTAGATATCCAGAATCTAGAATCCAGGATCAAGCATCTAGAATGTGAATTTTTTGTAACACGTCTTCGCATTTCCCAAAATCGTATAAGTCATTTATCATCAGTAGTTTAGATTTATTCTATCCTGCGCCCTCCTATTGAATTCCCTCTAATTTACGTTATACTTTTACTACAGTATTTCTGTGACACAGTATTGTTCAATTCTACCAAATAGAAGGAGTTACCATTGAAGTCGCTTAAATCTTTCATCCTATCTAAAGTCATTTCATCGCTTACTATATTAATATTTTTATTAGGTAATATTATTATTCCAACCAATACATACGCAGAGCAAATTGCCACGCCTGTCTTTATGCCGCCTGTAGGTAGTATGATAGGCGCAAGTGAAATGTATACGCCAACGATTATCAACGGATTAATCATCAATCCCGATGATCCACTGCAATTTTCATTCCTTGTCGATGCCGGTGATGCGAATCTTCAAGGCGAGGCGTTTAAAGAAGAGTCGCAACGCTTAGTGAATTATTTTATGGCGGGGTTAGCTGTTCCGGAAGATGAGATATGGGTTAACTTGTCGCCCTATGAGAAAAATCGTATTGTTCCTGATGCCTTAGGGCAAACAGCGATGGGGCGTGACTTGCTTGCCCAAGATTATTTGCTTAAACAATTTACAGCTTCTCTGATGTATCCGGAAGATGAAATGGGTAAAGCCTTCTGGAAGCGAATTAAAGAGAAGGTAAGCACCAAACATGGCATTGATGATATCCCGACTAATATGTTTAGTAAAGTTTGGATCGTCCCAGAAAGTGCAAAGATTTATATTCACAATATGACAGTATTTTTAACGGATAGTCATTTAAAGGTTATGCTTGAAAAAGACTATTTAGCGACGCGTGAGGCGGTAGGTGATGATGTATCGCATATGGAAACAGAGCAGGAGCTTTTATCTTCAGAAAATGTTGCCTCTATCATACGAGACATCATTATTCCTGAAATTGAGCATGAGGTAAATCATGGCAAAAACTTTGCACCTCTTCGCCAAATCTTTAACTCGGTTATTCTTGCTTCCTGGTACAAGGCGAACTTAAAAGAGTCTTTGCTCGGACAAATCTATATTGACCAAAACAAAATCGAAGGCATTAATGACAATGCGCCGGCAACGAATCAAGCGATTTACGACCAGTATCTAGAGGCCTTTAAAGCAGGCGTTTATAATTATGTGAAAGAAGAGTATGACCCTGCAGCCCAGCAAATGGTGGCGCAAAAATATTTTTCCGGCGGGATCGCAAACGATTTTGCAGCAATGGTTGATAATTCCAAATTACAAACAGTTGGAAAAATAATGGACGGGTTGGATCCGGCCAACATATCTGATTTGCAGAATAGCAATAGTGGGAGTATTCAAAGAGTAGATGTTGAAGTAAAGCCTGAAGAAATAAATCTTACTACAGTGGATGCTGCCATTTTAGAAGAAATTTCTTACATAAAAGCACTACTGGAACTTTCCTTTGAAGAAGAAGGTAATAATGGTGATGAGGAATTTATTGAGGAAATCATGAGCAGTACATCGAGAATAATTGATTACTTCAAAGGTGCTGAAGAAAAGGATTTTAAATCTGACTATGAAGAAACTGTCCAACACTTAGTTTGGTGGCTTGGGTTCAAATTGCGTGAGGCTAGCTCTCCTGAGGATGGGTTAAATAAGACAATTCAAGTTAATTTCTTACATAAAGGCAATGAATATGAGTACGTAGAAAAAAATGATATTAATAGGTCGATGGTAAGGGTTAAAAGTGACAGTTGGAAGAAGGAAGTTAGTCCAATAAATACTCCAAGTCTTGCTGAGAACATCAGTTTACTTGAAGTCATGTTGGCTAGCAGTAGGCGAAACCTTGATACACATGTAAGGCGTCCAGTCAAAAACGATGTCATTGAGCGTGTCAGGAAATGGCCTTTATTTGTTTTTGAGAATAACGCCGAAAGAAGATGGGTTCTTGATGCGCTTACAAGGAGACGTAATAAAGATATTAATTTAGGTAGCCTCCAGCTTGACGGCTTTGATGCTATTTTAGACAGAATTATTTCACGCCAACTAAAGGGTCAAAAGCGTAATGTAACCGTTGACGAAAAGCAAATACTTTTAAATCCTATTAATAACAGAAAAACTCTTTACGGAGGGGCGGATATAAGCAGCATACCTATTTTGGTATTACTTAGTATTGTTGAAGAGATTTACGAGCTGAAGATGTCTAATGAGGTTATTGAGACTACCAGGAAAAAGATGGAGTCAGTTAAGGATAATACTTGGAATATAGTTCGAAAATTTATTGATGAGCAAATGAGCGAATATGAGGATCATGAATTGGTTTGGTCGATATATACGAAACCTGATTCTGATTTTAATACAGAAACAGTGTTGGTTATTGTTCCAAAGAAAGAAAATATAGATCGAGAAAAATTTAATCGGCAGATTGGTATTTTAAGTGAAGCGATTATTGAAAATGTAAATCTTCCCGAGGGGATAAATATATTTAAACAAGGGGATAAAAACGCTTCAGATAAAGATTTATTAATCTTCAGAGAAAAAGAAGATGTTAAATTTACTGATGCTGAATCAGGAGAAATATTGGAGTTTTATGAAGGAGTAAAGTTGCGTATTAAGCATGCTCCCGAATTTTTCCAACTTGACGGGAAAGGTAATCAATCAGTATTATCACAAAATGACCGCGAAAAACGGGCTGTGCGCAATATTACACGTGATTTTTATTTGGATTTACGTGTGGCAGATGAAACAAAAGACGATTTAAAACGGATCGATGTCCATTATTATTATGGGCTTTCCTCTGGTCGTCGAGGGGTTGTGCCTATTTATGTAAAACAAGATGAGGATATTAACAATATTGCTGATGCGTTGTTGTTTGGTGTGCAGAGCCAGGTTAATGAAACTAATTTTTATAGACTTATATTTAATGATGTGCGCAGTACTTTAGTTAGACTTTTTGATGGAGAAAATCAAAAAAGACTTAACCAGTTTGATAAAATTATTGCCGAAGCGGTAAAAAAAGGAAAATTTGCAAGCGAAGCAAAAGAAAAAATCTTTAAATGGGGCAGAGAAAATCAGCAGTATACAGATAAAGAAGGATTAGAAGAGTTTCTACGTGCGCAATACGCGACTTTTAATATTGATTCAGAAATTATACTTAAGCATCTTCTTGACTCAGACTACTTTTCCCAAATAAAAGATATAGTCCGCGGGTTTGACTTGAGCGCAGATAATGCTCATCTGACACCCGGTGGTATTGACCTTAATACCAAGATGCTTGATCTTAAGCTTGAGTATGATGGCAGCAATATACTGCCTACCGTGGATCCTGCGGTCTTAAAAGACATCAACATTAAAGGGCTTACCCCAATTATTACGAATGTGGTGCCGATCAGCAATTTGCCGCTTATGCTCGGGTTTGGTGATGGGCCGGGTTCGGATGACTCCGGGCCCTATACGATGGGGTCTGTTGGCGATCTTTCCTATCTTAAGTCGCAGGAGTTATATAAGTAATAAAATAAAGAGAGGTTATGTTTGGGCTAGAACACTGAACACTAAGTTATTGCCCTATCCGCACTTTCGTGTATAATAAACTCACCCTTTAACTTCTACTATTCTTACTAATATAATGATTAATATAGCGATCATCGGCTGCGGATATTGGGGGCCGAATCTTTTAAGAAACTTCCAAGATATTGGTAATGTGCAGGTTACGCTTGTCGTGGATTTGGATAATGACCGTTTGGCGTATGCCGCGGAAAAATATCCCAAGATAAGGGTTAGCAAAGATTACCATGATGCGTTTGCCGGTGACATCGATGCTATTGTCATTGCCACACAGCCGACCAATCATTATCAACTCACCAAAGAGGCACTGGAACATAATAAACATGTGCTTGTCGAAAAACCATTGGCCATGTCTGTCAGTGAAGCAGAAGAATTGGTGCGGATGGCCGATGCCCGTGATTGTATATTAATGGTGGGTCATACCTTTGAATACAATCCTGCTGTACGACTATTAAAACGTGAGATCGATTGTGGTACGATCGGCAAACCTTATTACTTTTATACCCAGCGTCTTAACTTCGGTATTGTGCGTCAGGATGTCAGCTCCCTGTGGAGTTTGGCCCCGCATGATATTTCTATTCTCAATTATTTGATTGGAGGTATGCCAGAGCGTGTGGCGGCCCATGGGTTTGATTTTATCCAACCGCAACTGGCAGATGTGGTGTTTATGGTCTTGCATTATCCGGGGGGTGTCAAGGCACATGTGCAGGTCAGCTGGCTTGATCCGCGCAAGGTGCGTTCTTTAACGGTCGTCGGCAGTGAAAAGATGATTGTCTATGATGATATGGCCGATAGCAAAATACAGATTTATGATAAAGGGATCAAGCGTCAGAATATTGATGAGTCATTGGGACCTTATGATGATTTTGGTAAATACCAACTGATTAAATCAGCGGGCGATGTTACTTTTCCTAAAATTGATTTTACCGAACCGCTGAGAAGTGAATGTGAAGAGTTTATTGAATGTATTACTGAATCAAGAAGACCCCAGGCGGATGGGCTCAATGGTCTTCAGGTTGTTTCTGTCCTTGAGGCTGCTGACCGGTCGATTAAAACAGGTGGAGAAGAAGTAGTAATAGAAGAGATAAAAGAAATAAGTGGCACGAAAGCTAGAACCTATTACCTATAGATTCGAACAAGATGAATATTCCCCTCGTCGATCTAAAGACCCAATATAAATCTATTGAACAAGAGATTATGCTGGCGGTTGAAGAAGTTTTCACGTCGTGCGGTTTTATTGGTGGGCCACATATCAAGCAGTGCGAAGATGATTTTGCGGCGATGTGCGGTGCTGCCTGTGGTGTTGCGACCAGTTCCGGCACAACCGCGCTTCATGTGGCCTTAGACAGCCTTGGGATCACAGACGGCGATGAGGTGATTACTGTATCAAACACCTTTGCGGCAACCGTTGAGGCCATTATCCAAACCGGTGCGACGGTTAAGTTTTGTGATATTGATCGTGATACGTACAATATTGATGTGACCCGAATCGAAGGGCTTATCACCGGTCAAACAAAAGCGATTGTTCCGGTTCACCTCTATGGGCAGCCGTGCGACATGGATGCGATTCTTGCTCTGGCCGATAAACATAATCTATGGGTGATTAATGATACGGCCCAAGCCCATCTTGCGCAATATAAAGGCAAGCCGCTTGGATCATACGGGCATTGTGGGTGTTACAGTTTTTATCCGGGTAAAAATCTGGGATGCTATGGCGACGGGGGAATGGTCATTACCAATGATGCACAGCTTGCAACCAAGATGAGAATGCTGACTAATCATGGAACGAGCAGTAAATATGTGCATGAAATGCCGGGATACAATTATCGTTTGGATGCTGTGCAGGCGGCTATTCTTAATGTGAAGCTTAGACATATTGTCAATTGGACCAAGCTTCGTCAAAAAGCCGCTGCCTTGTATACAGAAAAACTGAAAGATGTGGATGTTGTCACGCCATTTATTCAGGACGATATTGCACATGTCTTTCATTTGTATGTTGTACGTGTTGAAAATCGGGATGAGGTGTTTAAACACATGCAGGATCAGGGGATTGGGGTTGGTCTCCACTATCCTGTGCCTTTGCATCTGCAAAAAGCTTTTGCATCGCTCGGTTACGGCGAAGGAAGTTTGCCGGTGACCGAAGAGGTGGCGGGCAAAATTTTGTCTTTACCTATGTTTCCGGAGATCACCGAGGAGCAGATTGACTACATTTGTGAGAATTTGAAAGATAATGTATAGAGATAAAAAAATAGCCTTAGTTATTCCCTGTTATAACGAAGAAAAGTTGATCAGACCGACGCTTGAAAATGTGCCGGAAAAAATCGACCGTATTTTTGTCGTCGATGATTGCAGTACAGATAATATGGATGCGGTTGTGCGTGCCTTGGCGGCGGCGGATCAGCGTATTAACTATACGCGTCACGCAACCAATCAAGGGCCGGGCCAGGCGATTATCACCGGATACAAAAAATCATCGGAGGAAGGATGTGATATCACGGTCGTTGTCGGGGGAGATTATCAAATGCCGCTTGAGGAGGTCGACCGTTTTCTTGATCCGCTCATTGACGGCCGTGCCGATTATACCAAGGGCAACCGGTTTTTTGTCTGGGAGAAAACGAAGGTCAAGATGCCGAAGATTCGTATTTTAGGCAATATCATCATTACCGCACTGACTAAAATGGCGTCAGGTTATTATAAGATTATGGACGTTGTCGACGGGTATACGGCGATTACCAAAGATGCGATTGACCGTGTTGATTGGGATCGTGCATGGAAAAAGTACGGTTATCCAATGGATTTTTTGATCCGTATGAATGCCTATGGGCTTCGCGTGCGTGATATTCCACGCACGCCGATTTATTTGGAGGGTGAGAGGCAATCACAGATCAAAGGCATGAAGTATGCGCTGCGTGTCTCCCCTATGCTTGTGCGCGGATTTTTTTGGCGGATGTTTTTTAAGTATATCTATCTTGATTTTCATCCGCTGTTTTTCTTTTATATGCTTGGTCTTTTGTTTGTCCCGATTGGGCTTGTGCTCGGGTGTCATCAACTATATGCCGAGTTTTTCGGTGGGGGGGCCACAGGGCCCATGTCTATACTTTGTGCGCTGACAACGATTACGGGTTTGCAGTTTTTATTATTCGGAATGTGGTTTGATATGGAAGTGGGAAAGGGGTAAAAATTAAAAAATAAAAAAGAAAAAGTAAAAAAGAAAATTGAGAATTGAGAAAGAATGAGAATTTAAAAAATAGTATTTGGTAATTGGTAGTTAGTAATTGGTCACAACATGCATTTTTTCCAGTTTAATTTTGATTTTTAAATTTATTTAATTTTTTAATTTTTACTTTTATTTTTTCATTCTAACTTTTTAATTAGTTATGGCAGATAATAATCGTCCAAAGAAGATACTCTTTTTTCTCAACCACCCGGCTCATTTTCATTTGTTTAAGTTTATTATCCGGCGTCTTAGAGAAAAAGACTTTGACGTTATTATTTATATTGTCACCAAAGATGTACTGGAAGACTTGGTCAAAGCAGAGGGGTGGGACTATGTTAATCTTTTCCCAAAGGGCAGACGCAGCAAAGTTTTGCCGAAGGTATTGTCGACGGCCCTTTTTATGCTGTTGACGCAGATCAAATTGTTTCTGAAGCTCCTTTTTAACAGAGTCGATCTTTTAATCGGCAGTGAACGGACCATTACGCATGTAGGGCGGATGCTTTTTATTCCGTCTTTGTATGTCAACGAAGATGATACGATTTCCATTGATAATTACATCACGTATCCTTTTGCGACCAAAGTCATTGTGCCGGAGTGTTGCGACCGTAACCGGTGGAATGGCAAAAAGATCACGTATAATGGCAACCATGAACTGGCATATTTAAGGCCTGAGCATTTCACCCCGGATGAAGCGGTGGTAAGAAAATTTAATCCGGGTATGGAACGGTATTTCATTCTGCGTCTGGTTTCTTTAACGGCCAGTCATGATATCGGCAAACAAGGGATCAATGATGACTTTGCCCGACGGATTATTGCCACATTAGAAGAGTATGGCAAGGTGTATATCACAGCGGAAAGACCTTTGGCCGATGAGTTTGAGCGCTATCGTCTTCCGGTGGCAGCCTATGATATTCATCATGTGATGTATTTTGCCGATCTTTTTATAGGAGATAGTTTATCGATGGCGATGGAGGCCTCTGTTCTCGGTACGCCTTCTTTGCGACTCAATGATTTTGTTGGTATCATCAGTGTTCTGAATGAAATGGATGAGGATTATGAATTATCGTATGGGTTTAAGACAGATCAAAAAGAAGAATTGATAGAAAAGCTTAAGGAGCTTTTGGCTCTTCAGGATATTAAGGATGAGTGGCGACAAAAACGCGAGCGTCTTTTAAATGACAAGGATGATGTAGTAGGATTTTTTGTTGAGACAATAGAAAAATACGCTAATAATAGAGTAATAAAAAATTAAGTGGTCTGTTGTCTGTGGTCAGTGGTCATAAACTAAAACTGATCACAGAGCACCGAACACAGAACACAAATGTTTACATTTATAGCTAATTCATGAAGATTATTTCTGTAGTTGGAGCGCGTCCCAATTTTATAAAAATCAAGCCCGTTTTAGATGCCTTTGCCAAACGTAAAAGCATTAAGTCGATTTTGGTCCATACGGGACAGCATTATGATGCGCTCATGAGCCGTAAGTTTTTTAAGGAGCTGAATATCCCGAAGCCTGACATTAATTTGGATGCGGGATCGGGAACCCATGGTAAACAGACGGCTAAAATCCTTGAGAAATTTGAGCGTGTTCTTTTAAAAGAAAAGCCTGACTGTGTTTTGGTTGTCGGGGATGTTAACTCAACATTTGCCTGTAGTTTAGCCGCCAGTAAACTGGGTATTAAAATCGCGCATGTTGAGGCCGGTAAGCGCAGTTATAACCGGGCGATGCCTGAGGAGATTAACCGCGTTTTAACCGATCAGATATCCGATTATCTATTTGTCCCGAGCGCAGCGGAAAAGAAAATATTGCGCGGCGAAGGCATTGCCGCCAACAAAATTCATGTTGTCGGGAATGTCATGGCCGACACCTTGCTTGGCCTTAAACGCAAGGCTGTGAAGACAAAAGATACGTATGGTGTTCTGACATTGCATCGTCCGCATAATGTGGATGATAAAGCCAGATTTAAGCAAGCGGTCAAAATTATTAACACAATTGCCCGGAAAACAGATATAATTTTTCCGGCACATCCACGGACGGTTAAACAATTAAAGGCGTTTAAATTAAAGGCAAAGTTGAGCAAGAATGTGAAGATGATTGAACCTGTCGGATATAAAACTATGGTTAACCTGGTTGACGGGGCCCAATTTATTTTAACTGATTCCGGAGGGCTTCAGGCCGAGGCGGTGATATTGAAAACGCCGTGCATCACACTGCGTGATCAAACCGAGTGGACGGAGACGCTTGGCTGGGGTAATACGTTGACAGGCCTCAATGAACGCAAAATTAAAACGGCTGTCAATAAGGCCTTGGCAGGCCAAGTAAAGTTTAAAACAATTCCCTATTGGGATGGAAAAAGTGCGGAGCGTATTGCGCGCGCACTGATGAAATGATGGACAAAAATATCGGTATTATTGGTTTAGGGTATTGGGGCAAAAATCTTGTGCGGAATTTTGCCCAGATCGGTGTTTTATATGGTCTCTGTGATATTAATGAAGCACAACTGAAAAATTTTTCCGATCAATATGATGTTAGTTTAGCGACGACGAATTCTAGTGATTTAATCAACGACAAATCGGTTAAGGCGGTTGTTATCGCCACACCGGCCGTAACACATTATACCCTTGTTAAAGAAGCGCTTGAGGCGGGTAAGGATGTGTTTGTTGAAAAGCCATTGGCGCTTCATGTCGATGAAGCCACGGAGCTTAAGCAGCTTGCCGATCAAAAACAGTGTGTTTTAATGGTTGATCATATTTTATTGTATCATCCGGCGCTTAAGAAACTTAAAGAGCTCATTGAAGATGGCGCACTGGGAGACTTGCGTTATATTTATTCTAACCGTTTAAACATCGGCCTTTTGCGCAGGGAAGAAAATATTTTGTGGAGTTTTGCGCCACATGATATTTCTCTTATTCTTCATTTAACCGCTCAGCGTCCACTGAGTGTTGAGGCATTTGGTGAGGCGTATCTGCAACCCGCTGTTTTTGATACGACGCTTATGAATTTGACGTTTGATCATAAACTAAAGGCCCATATTTATGTCAGCTGGCTCCATCCGTTTAAAGAACAGAAACTCGTTGTCATCGGCAGTAAAAATATGGCTGTCTTTAATGATATGGAAAAAGATAATAAGCTGATGCTTTATCCGCATAAGGTTGATTGGGTGGATGAAGTTCCCGTCGCGAATAGAGCGCAGGGAGAAGCGGTCGCTTTTGATGTAAAAGAACCTCTGCGCGAGGCCTGCTTGCATTTTTGTGACTGTATAAAAACGCGCAGACGCCCGCTGACGGATGGGGATGAGGCCATTAATGTCTTATCTGTTATTGCCCAGGCGCAAGAATCAGTGCAAAGGAATATACAACATGTCTGAGCAACAATATTTTGTGCATGAATCTTCTTATGTGGACGACGGGGCAGTGATTGGCGAAGGCACGTCGATCTGGCATTTTTCGCATGTTATGAGTGGGGCGAAGATCGGGAGAAATTGTAAATTAGGTCAAAACGTTGTTATTCATCCGACGGTGGTTATCGGTAATGATGTGAAAGTGCAAAACAGTGTGTCCATTTATGATGGGGTGATTTTAGAAAATAGTGTTTTTTGTGGGCCGTCATGTGTCTTTACCAATGTCGTCAGCCCGCGTTCGGCTTATCCGAAAGACTTAGAAGAGTATTCTAAAACGCTTGTAAAAAAAGGAGCAACGATCGGGGCCAACGCAACAATTGTTTGTGGCGTGACCATTGGGCAATTTGCATTTGTCGGCGCCGGTGCTGTTGTTACCCGTAATGTGCCTGATTATGCGGTTGTCTACGGCAATCCAGCTATAGAAAAGGGCTACAGATGTGAGTGCGGAGAAAAAATCGATTTTACTGGTAGTGAAGGTGAGTGTCGGGGAAAATGTGAAAAGAAGTATCAAATTATAGAAGGGGTGGTGGTTGAAAAATGAGTATAGAATTTGTTGATTTAGTTGCGCAGTATAATAAGTATAAAACAGAAATTGATCGTAGCATTAATGATGTTGTATCCAAAGCCCACTTTGTTATGGGGCCGCAAGTAACTGAACTGGAAGAAAAATTGGCCAATTATGTTGGTGTCAAAAGTGCGATTGGCTGTGGTTCAGGAACAGACGCCCTGCAGCTTGCGCTGATGGCTTATAATATCGGCCCCGGTGATGAGGTGATTGTGCCGGCGTATTCATTTATCGCAACGGCGGAAGTAATCACTTTTCTCGGCGCCAAACCTGTTTTTGTGGATGTTGAAAAAGAGACATGGAATATTGATCCTGCAAAAATCAAGGCAGCCATTACACCCCATACCCGTGGGATCATTACCGTTAATATGTTTGGCTTGCCGTGTGATTATGATACGGTCAATAAAGTTGCACGTGACGGCAATCTTTTTGTGATTGAAGATGCGGCTCAATCTTTTGGCGCGGAGTATAAGGGGCAGAAATCTTGCGGTCTGACGGATATTGGATGCACATCGTTTTTTCCTGCCAAGATTTTGGGGGCCTATGGCGACGGAGGGATGATTTTTACCGATAATGTTGAGCTGGCTGAGAAAATGAAATCTATTCGTATTCATGGCAAGGGGGGCAGTAAATACGACAATATACGACAAGGAATTAATTCCCGTCTTGATACTATTCAAGCCGCGATATTGCTGGTTAAATTTAACCACATGCAAGAAGAAATCACGTTGCGGCAAAGAATTGCACAAGCTTATGATAATATTCTCCTCGAACATGGTGATTTGCAAATTGCCCCGTCGGATATGCAACATACACGATGTAATTACTGTGTATTAACGGCCCAACGTGATGTTTATAAAGAGGCTTTAACGGCCAAGGGTATACCTACACATATCTATTATATTAAGCCTCTTCATTTGCAAGAAGTATTTGATAACTTGGGCTATAAACCAGGGGATATGCCGGTGACAGAAGATATTTGCCAAAGAAATCTTGCCCTTCCTATGCATCCGTTTTTATCTAGTGATGATATCGCTCTTATCACGCAGACATTTAAAGAAACCAAGTTAGCTGTTTAACGACAATTGTTTTATGAAAATTGCCATTGCCTGCGGACTATCTGATCATAAGCTTTCCAGTATCTTAAAGCCTTTATCCGCGTTGGGTTTTATCGACGGGATATCGTTAATCCGCCATAAAAAACTTGATTTTCCCGGCATTGTCTCACTTGTCCCCCCGGTCATTATCCGAAGCATTTTACCTCTAAGAGAAGTGTGCAGATGTGCCGTCCTCTTTTATTTGTGTTTAGCCAAAAAGGTTGATTATCTGGTAGGGATTCATTTTCGTATGCATTGTGTTTATGTGGGGGTGTTAGGGTGCGTGTTTAATCTTCCTTATTGCATGATGATTATTGAAGATCCGAAAAAATATCATGGCAGTGCGATATTCCGGTATTTCGTGCAAAAGGCAGATAAAGTTAGCGTGCGTGGGGAAATCTCGAAGCAGTACCTGATTAACCAATGCAAAGCTGATACTAATAAGATATTTGTTCTTCCTGATGTCATTGATTTAAATGGCAACATCACCGGGGAGAAAGAGTATGATTTTATTTTTATCGGCAATATGGTGCAGGAGAAGCGGCCTGATGTGCTCATCGATATTTTTGATGCTCTTAAAAAAAAGGGATTGTCTTTTAAAGCCGCTATTCTGGGGCAGGGACCTTTAGCCAATCAGGTTCAGAAAAAAATAAACACCTGCGCCCTTGAAAGTCATGTTGAGTTTTTAGGTCATCAAGACAATGTTTTTGATTATTTAAAGAGGAGTAAATATTTACTTATGACGTCTCAAACGGAAGGCCTGCCTGTTGTTATTTTGGAAAGTTATAGTTGTGGTGTGCCGGTGATTGTGCCGGATATTGCCGATATTTCTGATGTGGTTCAAGATGGGCAAACAGGCTTTGTGGTTGAGCGTTTAGATTTTGATCAGTATTGCGCTGTCTGCGAAAAGGCACTTAAGGACGATAGCGTTTATGAGACTTTAGCTAAAGGTGTTTGTGATTTTAGGATAAAAAATTCACAAAGGTATACCCAGCAAGAAGTTACAGATATTTGGCAGGGCGCTCTAAATAAGAGTTGAACTCACATATCTTCACATATATAATACACACCTCAAAGAAGCGACAGCCCCTAATTTATTACTATTAATATAAAGGAGTTACAGATGCCAGCGCTACAATTAAAAGAAGATACGTTTGAGACAGAAGTATTAAAGTCGGATATACCGGTCTTGGTTGATTTTTGGGCCGAGTGGTGTGGGCCGTGTAAAGCCATTGCTCCGGTTGTGGATGAGTTGGCCGATGAGTTAAGCGGTAAGGTCAAGATTACCAAGCTTGATGTTGATTCAGCCCAAGAACTTGCGATGAAATATAATGTTATGTCTATTCCAACGATGATGATTTTTAAAAGTGGTGAGCCGGTTGACCAGCTGGTCGGCGCGCTTCCTAAGAATCAGATACTTGAAAAGATTAATGCGAATTTATGATAATCGAAATTGTTAAATCCAAAATTGCCCACGCAACGATTAAAGAAGCGAACCTTCATTATGAAGGCAGCATCACGATCGATACGGACTTGCTCGACCAAGCAAATATTATTATCGGAGAAAAAGTGCAGGTGCTCAACATCAATAATGGAGAGCGCTTTGAAACCTATGTGATTGAAGGGGAAGCAGGCTCCGGCCAGATTTGTTTAAACGGTCCTGCCGCAAGGCTTGGTCTCGTCGGTGATAAAATTATGATTATCAGCTATTGCATGGTTGAGCGAGAAAAGGTAAGTTCAGTTAAACCGGTTGTTCTTAATCTCGATGATAACAATCAAGTGCGATAGAAACATATCTAATCGTAATTACTAACTACCAAATAAAATGTCCCAACTCAAAATACGCCTATATGGAGATCCTTGTCTTCGCCAAAAATGCGACACCGTGACGGATGTCGGTTCTGCCGAGAGAATGTTAATCCAATCAATGATTCAAACAATGCACGCGCATAAAGGCATTGGTCTAGCCGCTCCTCAGGTTGGCATTAACCGGCGGATCCTTGTTATCGATATTAATGACGGGCAGGGGCCGCTGGCCATGATTAATCCTACAATTGTTAAGACAAATCGTTATGCGGATATGGAAGAAGGGTGTTTGAGCATACCCAATGTCCACATTGTCGTGGAGCGTCCTTATGAAATTATTGTGCGTTATACCAATGCCGATAACAAAGAAGAGGAAAAACGTTTTACAGAGCTAATGGCGCGCGCAGTTCAGCATGAAATGGATCATCTTGATGGGAAACTGATAGTGGACTATGCGTCTGATGAGGAATTGGATAAGTATAGAGATAAACTGGAAGAAATAAAAAAGCAGGCCAAAAATAATTGATATAAGGTTTCGGGTTTTAGGTGTTAGGTTTTAAAAAACAGACCTAACACCCAACACCTCAAACCTTACACCTAATATGACAAATAAAACTGCCAATATTTCACACAAGCTTCCAAGTTGGTTCAAGCAAGAACTGCCCGACATGGATAAAATCCGTGCAATGAAGGGCATGTTCCGTAAGTCCAAACTCCATACGGTTTGTGAAAGTGCTTTGTGTCCGAACATGGGCGAGTGCTGGGGTGCCGGCGTTGCGACGTTTATGATTCTCGGGGACATTTGCACGCGCGCCTGCCGTTTTTGTGCGATTAAAGCAGGTCGGCCGCTTGCGGTTGATCCTAATGAACCGCAGGAAGTGGCTGAGGCCGTCAAACAGCTTAATCTGCGTTATGTTGTGGTGACATCTGTTGCACGGGACGATCTTCCCGATGAGGGAGCTGAGCAGTTTTATCAAACTATCACAGAGATCCGCAAATTAATGCCACAGACCAAGATCGAGGTATTGATTCCGGATTTTTCCAACAAGATGCAAAGTATAGAACGTCTCATCGCCGCACGGCCTGATGTGGTGAGTCATAATATTGAAACGGTACGCCGTTTATCTGAATATGTGCGTTCTAAAGCTTTGCATGACCGTTCACTTAAAGTATTGCGTAACTTTAAACGTATCGCCCCGGATATTATTACCAAATCGAGTTTTATGGTGGGGATGGGAGAAGAGCACGATGATATTGAAGCTGTGATGAAAGAGCTGGTGGAGGCCGGTGTTGATATTTTAACGATTGGTCAATATCTTCGTCCGACGGGGCTTAAGCGGCACATTCCGGTTGAGAAATTTTATACACCATCGGAATTCAAGTTTTATAAAGAGTTTGGTGAGCACACAGGTTTTAAATATGTCGAAAGCGGGCCTAAGGTGCGCAGTTCATTTATTGCCGAGGAAGGTTACCGTCGGTGTATTCAGATTTTGGAGGCAGCTTATTCATGACAGAAAAAATTAAAGGTGTTTTATCATTTATTTTGCGGTTCGGCTTAAGCGGACTTCTTTTGTGGTGGTTGTTCACCAAGATTGATACAGAGAAGACCATTGCCGTTTTAAAAGAGGCTGATCCGTTTTTTATCGGATTGGCTATCGCTGTATTTTTCGTTAACAATGCGATACTTATTTGGCGTTGGTTTGTTTTCATTGATGCTTTGGATTTAAAGGCCAAGGCGTTCGACATTATCCGTTATTATTTGTTTGGTTTGTTTGGTAATCTTTTTTTACCAAGTGCAGTGGGAGGCGACATTATTAAAGCGGTCGGGTTGTGTAGCCAAAGTGATCAGAAGCCGCGAGTGGTGGCCTCGATTCTCCTCGACAGATTATCGGGTTTTGTCGGGTTGGTTATCCTGGCTGTTGTGACCTATTGTGTTGGATATAAACTTGTTAATGATCCGAGTTTAATGAAGTTTATCATTATTTTGGCTGTCGGGCCGTGTACGCTTGCGGTGGTTCTTTTTAATGAAACGATTTTTCCTTTTGGATGCAAGGTTTTTGGATTTTGGCCGAAGCTTAAAAACGCTTTGATTACTATGCACGACGATATTCAAATGCTTAAAGGCAAACAAGCCCAAGGCTGGTTCGCGATTTTTCTTTCTGTTTTAGGGCAGTTTATTTTTTCCATTTGTTTTTTTCTTATTGCCCGGGCCCTTCATCAGGATGTTAACTTAATTCACTTTTTAATCTTTGTGCCGATGATTTGTGTTGTGTCATCGCTGCCGTCTATCGGGGGACTGGGTGTGCGTGAAGTCGGCGCGGTGTATCTGTTTTCCAAAATCGGTATCGCCGAAGGAGTTTCGGTTAGTATTTCTCTTATGGTTTTTCTACTTATGGTATTAGTTGGTATTATCGGCGGAATATTTTATGTCACTACAGTATCTTCTGGACGGTTACAATCTGATTCACAAGATGGCAAATCTCAGCTCAAAGAAGCTTGAGGAGCAAAGAGCGGGGCTTATCCGCTATATTGAACTTAAAAGCCCCCAAGGCAATAATTCTGTAACCATTGTTTTTGATGGAAAAGAAGATGTTTATTCGCCTGCCGTTGATTCGAAGGTCAGAATTATTTATACGAAGGGTGAGTCGGCGGATGAGAAGATCAAGAAGATGGTTAAGGCCTCTTCTCAGGTCAAGTCGATTGTTGTGGTGACTGATGACCGGGACATTCAATATTCGGTGAGAGCCGCCGGAGCTAAAATAAGCAGCGTACATGATTTTTTACATCAAAAACCAGCTCCCAAGTCGGGCCGAAGCCGTAAGGTGTCCAGAGAGTCTGAGCAAAAAATCAATGAAGAATTGAAAGATATCTGGCTAAAAGATAATAATGAATGATAGGAGGTGTTAGGTTGTAGGTGTTGGGTGCTAGTATACTAAAACCTAAAACCCAGAACCTAACACCTTTTATCATTTTCTTTTACTACTATGTCTACTATTATTTCTCATATTACCAATACTATCCTTGCCATTGGTGAATCGTTTTGGTTTTTGGTTGATGTTTTGCGTAATATTTGTCTCGGACGCATACGCATCGGTGAAGTCCTTAAGCAGATGTATGAGCAGGGGATTCAATCGATTATTATTATTGCGTTGACATCACTGGCTTCGGGTGTGGTGCTTGCTTTGCAGAGTTCGGTTGTGTTGGAGCGTTTCGGGGCCAAGGAATTTATTGCACCGCTGGTTGCCTTATCTTTGGTGCGTGAACTAAGTCCTGTCTTTACAGCGCTTATTTTTTCCGGTAAGGCCGGGGCGCGGATTACCGCCGAGCTTGGGGCAATGAATGTTAACAGCCAAATACTTGCCACACGCACGATGGGGGTGGATCCGATTGAGTTTTTGGTCCTACCGCGGTTTCTGGGATGTTTTTTGGTGCTTCCGGTTCTAACGGTTTTTTCGGAATTAGTCGGGATATTCGGCGGGTATATGATCGGTGTTTATGAGGCGAATGTGCCATCAACCTTTTATATCAATCAGACGATTGATTCGATTCGTTATGTGGACTTTTTCAGCGGGTTTTTCAAGGTATTCTTTTTCTCGATATTGATCGGATGGACGTGTTGTTTTCAAGGATATGTGGCGCGTGGCGGATCACTGGGGGTTGGGCGTTTTACGACAAAAGCAGTTGCGTTTTCCTATATATTTGTCATAATTTCAAATACATTGTTAACCAAGTTAATTTTGGTCTATTGGGGATAAAATGAATAATAAAGTATGTACCACAATTACCGCCCTATTCTGTATTTTTACTATTTTGACTATGATTTCATGTCAAACGACTACAAGTAGAAGGCATTTGGACCGCAGTTATCCCTTTGAGGCTATTGAAGCGGATTGGATTGTAAATGGTGAGCCGATAGAGTTTGAAGGAGAACAATGGTATCCTCAGGATGGTATCGAAGTCTTTACAGATCAGGAAATGCATTTGCTTGGTGAGTATCGTGATGTTCAGTTTTTTGTCGATAAAGTGGATGTGCGGCCGTTTGCGCGGCTCTATACGAAGTTTGATAATAATAAGTTCCGTTATTATAAAAAATGATCATTGAAGTCGATAATCTTCACAAATCATTTAAGGGCCAACCGGTGCTTGACGGTGTTTCATTTACGGTCAATGCAGGCGAAACACTGGTGATTCTTGGGGAGAGTGGCACGGGCAAAAGCGTTCTTTTAAAACATATGATTGGTTTGCTTAAACCCGATCGTGGTTCAGTGAAAATCGAAGGCGAAGAAATCACATCTCTTCGGGAGAAGAGGCTGCTTAAGATCAGGCAGAAGATGGGATATATGTTTCAGGAAGGGGCCTTGTACGATTTTATGAATGTCTATGAGAATATTGCCTTTCCGCTGCGCGAGCATACCGTCCTGAGTGCTGAAGAAATCAGCGCTAAAATTTATGAATTGCTTGAGTTGATTGATTTAAAAGATGTGGCGTCTAAGTATCCATCGGAGTTGAGCGGCGGGATGAAAAAACGTGTCGCGCTTGCGCGGAGTATGGTTTTGGGTTCGAAAGTACTTTTTTGTGACGAGCCGACTTCCGGACTTGATCCGATCCGCAGTAGGGATATTTCGGATCTTATCAAGCAGGTGAGCCGTGAGAAAAAATGCACGACGATTATAACATCACATGATATGAAGAACTCATTTCGCATTGCCGACAGGTTGCTTTTACTTAGAAATGGTAAGATAGTTTTAATGGGGAAGGAGGAGAACTTCGTTAATTCTTCCGATTCATTCGTCAGGGAGTTTGTTGATTAGAACTTGAGGTATAGTACTTAGGACATAGGACTTGGGACTTAGGGTGCCAACCTCCAGGTCCTAAGTCCCAACGCCTAAGTACAATAAAAATAACTATGACTAACAACGATTTTATCAAACGATTTTCGGCCGGTGTTTTTCTTATAGCCGGTGTTGTGATGATTTTTATGTTTATCGCAACGCTCGGTAGAGACAAAGGTCTTGCGCGGGATAAATTTCAAGTAACTGTTCTTTACCGCAATATTGGCGGTCTAGTTATTGGTGCGCCCACACGGCTTGCCGGGGTTAATGTGGGGAGTGTGACCGAAATTGCTTTTCTTGATGAGGAAATAGAGGGTAGACAGGTTAAAATAGTTCTTAATATTTTCAACCGATATAAAAAGCAGTTTGCTCAGGGACTTGTTTTTGCGATCCGTACCGAAGGTGTGTTGGGATCAAAGATTGTTGAAATTTATCCGGTCGAAGGAGCTCCGGCTATTGATATTACACGCCCGGTATTGGGTAATGATCCGATTGACGTTCAGGATCTAGCCAAGGAATTTTCTCAAGCGGCCGAAGCATTCACTAAAACAGCCCAAGAGATGAGCCGTATTGACATGTTTGAATTATCAGAGGTAATGATTGAATCCTCGCGCGCGCTTCTGGAGACATCCAAAGGGATTAATGGCATTTTAGATGAAATGGAAGATATAACCATTAAGTCGAAAAGAATGTTTGACCGTATTGAAGAAAAGGTCATTAATGATGAACTGTTTAAAGTGTTTTAAAAGGGGAGATTATGTTTGTCTTAAGTAATTTTATTGTGGCCATAGCCAAGCTTGTGAATATTTTTTTAACGATCATGTATTGGCTTATTTTGATCCGGGCGCTCATTAGCTGGGTGAACCCTGATCCGTATAATGCGATTGTGCAATTTTTGCATCGCACGACCGAACCGATATTGCAACCGGTCAGACGCATGCTGCCGCCAATGGGGATTGATATTTCGCCGATTATTGTTTTTATTGCTATTATTTTCTTGCAGTCTTTTTTGGTTAGAACGCTTTATGATATAGCGCATAGCTTGCGCTAAGGCCTATTCAGTCCTAAAAAAAGGTTGCAAAACAGTCCCATAGAGGGTAATATTCGTAGTTTGGCTACGAAAGTTATATAAAAATAGATAGCCAATATGTAGAAAAAAGAGGTAAAGAGGTATTATATAAACATTTTAAAACATTAAACTTTAAACACTTAACAGATTTATTTCCAAACAGTTTAATGTTTATTGTTTAAAGTTTGAATTTATCTCTATTATTAAGATAGGAGCAAAGTGATGTTCGATAAAATGAAAGAAATGATGGAAATGAAAAAGCAGGCCGATACGATCAAGAAGACTCTTGATAAGGATCTGCTAACGGTAACAGATGTACGTGGCATCAAAATCGTTATAAATGGTTCGCAAATGATTCAGTCGATTGAGATTGAGGAAGGTTTTCATAAAAACTCATCTCGTGAGCGTTTGGAAAAAGATTTTATGCGGGCTGTCAATACAGCGATCGGTAAATCACAAAAGGCAGCTGCTAAGAAAATGCAAGGCATGATGCCGGGATTTTAGTCAAAATTGTTCAATAATTAATAAAGGAGATAAAATGCCGTACGATAAGTCACTTGACATTGAGTCATTTAAAGAAACAAAAGAATGGGAAGAAACACGAATCTCTGTTGGGGTTTTTTCATATAATGAAGGAGCTAAAAAACTACAGTTATCACGTGAAAATCTGGGTTCAACCGGTGAATGGCGCTTTGCCAAATTGGGGCGTATGAACAAAGAAGAAGCACAAGAAATTGTTCCGATTATGATGAAGGCCATTGAGAATATGTAATGTAGGGAGTAGGGAATAGGGCATAGGGAACAGTGTTACACTTACTGTTACCTAACCCCTAATCCCTATTCCCTAAATAAGGAGCAAGTATGGACGATATTTATGTAACACGTGAATTTTTTCATAAACTTAATGATAATCTTGAGAAATTGAAAAAAGACAGCATTAAGATTGCCGGTCAAATAGAGGAAGCTCGCCTTTTGGGGGATTTAAAGGAAAATGCTGAGTATCATGCGGCGAAAGAGGCGCAAGCCCATAATGCGGCCCGCCAATCAGATTTAGAAGATAAAATTTCACGTGCCAAAATTATCGAAGATCAAAACATACCGTCCGATAAAATATATATCGGGGCATATGCGACGGTTCAAGATTTGAAAAGCAAAGAAGAAATTGTCTACATGCTTGTTTCGGCTGAAGAATCTGATTTCGAAGCCAATAAGATATCAATTTTGTCTCCCATTGGAAAAGGTCTTCTGGGTAAAGCCGAAGGCGAAGAGGTTGAAATTGATGTTCCTGCCGGCAAAATTAATTATAAGATTTTAAAAATTGAGCGACCAAGCTAAATGCTTTCGGTTATCATCCCTGTCTATAATGAAGAAAGGACCGTATCAGAAGTTATTGATAAGGTCCTTTCTTCTAGCCTGCCTACGAAACTTTCTTTAGAGATTATTGCCATTAATGACGGTTCAACTGACGGGACACGTGCTATTCTTGATAACATCAAGTATCCGCAGCTGCGCGTTTTTCATCAGGAGACCAATCGGGGAAAGACGTCAGCTGTTAGAAAGGGGATTTTTGAAGCAAAGGGTTCATTGATCATTATCCAAGATGCCGATCTAGAATATTCACCGGTTGATTATGCCGCTATTATTCAGAAAATGGATGATACTGGTGCAGAGGTAGTGTACGGCTCCAGATTTCTAGGAGAGATCAAGGATATGGCGCCGATCAATTGGATGGCTAATCGCATATCGAATATTGTCTTTAACTTAAAGTTTAAAACGAATATTACAGATATTAATACATGTTTTAAATTATTTAAAGCGGATGTGCTTAAACAATTAACCATTGAGTCTGATCATTTTGGTTTTGAAACCGAGGTTACCACCAAGCTAATACGGCAGGGAGTAAGGATCATCGAAACGCCCATTTCTTATCATGCGCGCACCAAAGCCGAAGGTAAAAAAATCGATTGGGCTAAGGCGGTGCAAATGTTTTTAGGGATGTTTAGATATTAAACTAGGAGGCTAGTTTAATACGGTTTTAAGCTGATCCGGGCGAGCTGCTCGCTGAAAGTTAAACGGCCCAGTTTTTTTGACTTATCTATTTCTGCTTGAATTACCGCAGCAGCTTTTTTCTTATCGACTCTATTTAGAATTTCTTTCATCATCACAAGTGTATCAATCTGATAAGGATTTTGAACAAGAATCTTCTGGGCGATCTTAACCGCCTGGTCGCCTTTGTTGTTTTTTAAGGCGATTTGAGCCAGGGCATAATTATAAAATGTTTCTCGTTTAGGGTCTATTTTTTTGCCGAGATTAATATGCTGCACTGCCCGGGGTGTTTGATTTAAAGTAAGGTAGCATTTAAGTAGGAGTGCATTTGCGTTTTGTTTGGCAATGAGTAGTTCATTTTGTAACTCTTTAGGGCCCGTGATGCCTGCAGTCTTTAAAACAGGTCCATAAATCATAGGAGAGTGTAGGGTTTTTAAAATGGTTGATTTTTCATTGGCCTGCATAGCCAGTGTTAATGATTGTGCGGCAAGGTCGTATTTTTTTTCTTTGTGGTAAATAATACCTGCATTATAGTGTGCCCAAAACCAATCGGGATATTTTTTGCTGACGTGGTTATAGGCTTCTAGGGCTTTTTGATGTTGTCCTAAAGCTGCATATGTGGCGCCGAGCAGACCCCATGCCGCAGTCATATCGGGCCTGAATTCAATGGCTTTTTTGTAATAAAAGTTAATTTGGTTGAGCGTGCGTGGATTGATATTTTCGTCATTATGTTCCAATATCGATAATAGATGATGATAATGATAAGGCTTTGGAATAGATGCATTTAATGTCCGGACATGATAGGCATTTTTGATTTTTTGATTATCCGTCAGCAGATTACAGCAAACAAATACGGCGATATACAGTAGAAGGACTCTAGTAATAAAAGGTTTTATTTTTTTAAGCATCATGTCTTTTTCTTCGGCAGCAGTGAATATAGTATCCCAAAGTACAGATGAATATAATCCAGAGTATTATTTTCAATCCCATTAATTGGGGGTTTATGTATCTTAAGGTGATAGTGTTTTGCCCTGCCGGGGCTAATACCCCTTTGAAACTCAAATTGCTGCGCAAAATTTCGGTTTCTTGACCGTTAATATAGGCTTTCCAGTCTTTATGGTAAGAATCAGTGTAAATAATGAATTTCTCAGACGGAAAATCAGTTGTGAAGGTTATATAATTAGGAGAAAAATCAATTACACTAAACTCCTTGGAATCCTCTGTGATGACGTTTGCATTGGCAGGGGCAGAGGGATTGATCAAGCGGTTGTTTGTATCTTTTGATTCGACAAAAGCTATATTGGAAAAATTTTGCATACTTTTTTCAATGGCAGAAAAATTATTGAAACCAGGCGTGATCAACTGTGTATTGTCATAAATGAAAATTAGATGATTGGCATAGTTTTTAAATATACTCGGTGTTATGTGGGCATACATGCGATTGACCGAACGAGTCGCCACGTAGGTGACTAGTTTGTCGTTAATATCAATACTTCTTTTATAGGAGAAGTCTAAATTAAGTGGCGGATAGTTTATGCGCTGCTTTCTTTGGTAGTTTTGGCTTAAATGAAGGTAAGGATTGAGTGCCGGGATGATAATGAGTAATGAGAAGAGAGTCAAGAAAATTGGTTTGTGGGGGTGTAGTTTTTTAAGAATGCAGGATATAAGAAGCAGAAATATTAAAATAGAACAAATAAACAGCAGCCAGTTGACATTGTCGATTGATGTAAGAAAAAAGATAAATGTAAAAAATCCTAATGTTGTAGATATGATATGGTAAATTTTCTTTTTTTGGTCTTCGCTATCATAAAAAATTATCTGCCTCGCAAGGGACGTGCCGAATAATATAATCAATGGCAGCAGGCCTAACCAAGTAAAAAAGATCGAGTTTCTAAAAAGTTTGAAAAAGAAGACGTGTTTATACAAGAAAGGATAGACAGGTGTCGCGTTATTCAGACCGATCATATAAATTAAGACAATCCACAGGGCCCAAAAGATATGTTGACGCTTCAGGCGGTTAAATATCCCGGCAAAAAAACAGATTATGATAAAAGCCGGTATATAGATGCGGTCTAAACTTATATGTAAGAAATTGGTAAACATATTTTCAACAATAAAAGGAAGGACAATGCCTCCGGCAGAAACAGACTGTTCTGTGACTTGCAGCACATTAGTGTCGCTGACAGCACCATGCCTGACAGCTAAAGCCAATTCGGACTTTCCGGAGAGCAGCATCAGAACACCCGGCGTGAGAGATGCGATAATCAGAAAAATGCATATAAGGCTTAACAGTTTATGTTTTACGATAAAGGCGAGATACTTTTTAAGAATCAAACAAAATTTATGCCAGTAGACAATGATAAAGCTTATTAAAAAGGTGAGGAAGATCGTTAGAAAATAGAACGGTATATATGTGCTTAACAAGATCATGAGACAAAAGACCGCACCAATCAAATGCTGTTTTTTTGTTTTTTCTGTAAATGAAACAAGAAAATAAAAGAAGCCGGTCATCGGGGTGAAGACCAGAATGATAAAGGAATTGAATATTTGTGTTCCCATCGATGAGAAGAGTAGCGCAGAAAAGGCGATGTAGGCCAGAACGTTATTTTTAAATATTTTTTTTGCTAACAGAAAAAAGAATACTGTCCCAATAAAGAAATATAGTATCTGAAAAACCATGTATACAGGCGGAAACGGCAACCCTATTTTGTAGAACAGAACGAGCACTAGATAGAGCGGATTTAAATCGTTAAAGCGTCTTAGGAAAAAGTCATTTGGCAGTCCATATTCCCACAAATGACTCCAGAAAGGGAATGTGCCTTTAGAGAGGCCGGTGACAAAGTATTGAATATGGTAAAAATAAGAAAAGGCATCTCTTTGTAGAGGTGCCCAAAAGGTAATAAAGGTGTAAAATACGGCACACCATATGCAAAATAAAACTATCATAAATAAAAAAATATGGCGGCTGGATTTTATCTGTTTATGACTCATGATTGTTTGAAAACATCACTTTAAAATTAAAAAATAATACCGATGGCAGAAGATAGAACATAATACGCTTAAGCGTAAATGTCAATCGCCACGCTAAATCAAAATTGATTGTCGTTAAGTAGATTATGATAATTACACCACAATAACCTAAAAAGAAAAGCGTGAATAATATATTTTTTTTATCAAAGTATTGCCTGATCGACAAAATAAACATGGCCAGGATTAAGATCCAAATATAAGCCCATTGCGGGTGTATCAGTTGCACGAGAAATGCTTTTAGAATTAATAGAAGTCCGTTGAGATTCAAAAATTCATATTCGACATTACTTGCAAATAAAACAATATCGGGATTTTTAGGCGTGAGAAACAGTTTAAATGATGCTGTGATAGCGGCGATGGCTGCATAGGCCACCATTAGATATATTATGTGTTTCAGATGTTTTTTGTCTTTGAGTTGACGGATCACTAGATGAAGAGTCATGAGCGCTATCAGGATAAGGCTTAGGACAATGCCTTCATTTTTGGTAAATGTCATAAGCCCTAAAAAGATACCGGTTAAAAGACACAATCGCGGATCTTGATGTTTGAAGTAAAGCGCTATGCTGAGAAAAGAGGCGAGCAGATAAAAGGCCAGGAGAATATCTGCATATTGTGAGGTCGATAATAAGATGTAATAGGGATTGCCTAACATAAGAATAGCGGCCAATAAAGCTATTTCTCGTCGGATAAATTGTTTGAGTCCTGTAAATAAAAGCAGACCTGTTGAGCCGGATAATACAATGGCTGTTATGAAGGGTATTTTATTTATACTGGTTTTGGCAAAGGACAAAAGCCATGTATTGATGCAAGACAGCAGTAAAGGATAGTCCGGCTGTGCGTGCCAATGGATTTCTGTAAATATACTTTTCCACTCTTTGCCGCCCAACAGCATGAATTTTGTTTTCATATTCCATAAAGCCCAGCCGTCCCAGCCCCCATAAGGATAGCGTGCAGCAAGTAAGCCCACACAGGCCGTTAACGCAATAAACACGATCAAGGCAAAGTAGTCAAAGACGGATTTATCTTTTATCTGCATTATTATGTCTGTGAATGTATTTTTGATATGGTTACGGTCAATGATAATAAAAGTTATGAGTATCAGGATATGCAATGCGATCAAAAAAAAGGGGGAATAGTGGCCAAATCCTAATAATGTTAAAAATGTCAGTAGTCCGGATAAACCAAGCCCAAGGCCTAGGGCCAGCGCGCATTTTAACCCAATGCTGATGATTTTAGATGTGCCGGTGATTTTTTCAATGAGTAAAAACCCGATAAGGCTTGAAATGATATAGGAAAGCGCTAATGTCATTTGATTTTTATCGCAATGGTTTTACCGTGTTTGTTGATATAAAGGGGTTTAAGTTTGTGTTGTTGCAAAATGGCCACCAGGGCTTCTTTGCTGGTTGTGCTGATGATGTTTACTGTGTGTGTTTGGCCAAGATCAAGAACGATGGGGGCCAGGGCATACTGGGCCATCAGAAATTCGCCATCATTTTTTTCAGAAGAGACGTCCTTATTGGTGAGATAGCCGGCTATTTTAAGGCTCTTGAGTTTGTCTTTCAGGTCTAGAAAAGCGGCCCCGGGGTAGGGCTTGTCATTACTCCAATTTTTCCTAACTTTAATGATTTCAGGTGTTAATGTATAAAACGAAATAATAGTAAGAATAATAGCACTGCAGAGCACACAAAACTGCAGGACTTGGGTATATCTTTGGGTCAATTTCATAAGAATGTAACGGGTTGGATTTCAGATATTTGCAAGAATTATACTATATTGCCCTTTAAATAGAAATAAAAACTTTGAAATTAATACTAATAAAGTATAATAATGGCTGTAAACTTCATAAACACAACTTTTTCCCAATCCCATCAAAGGAATAAGAATGGTTAATATTGGTATTATCGGCTGTGGTCATTGGGGGCCGAATCATATACGCGTGTTTACTCAGCTTAAAGGGTGTGAGGCGGTTATCTGTAGTGATTTGGACGCAGAGAGGCTTGCCAAAATGAAGGCCGTTTATCCCGACATTGAAACAACACAAGATTATAAGCCAGTGTTTGAAAATGACGATATTCATGCGGTGTGCGTATCGACCCCAACTAATACGCATTATCAAATAACCAAAGAAGCGCTTCAGGCAGGCAAGCATGTGTTGTGTGAAAAACCATTGGCATTAACATACGAAGAATCCAATGAGTTATACCAGTTGGCTCAAGAGGTGGACAAAATTTTGATGGTGGGCCATGTTTTTCTGTTTAATGCAGGGATATTGTGGCTTAAAGAATTTATTGATAGCGGTGAGCTGGGCGATGTACAATATGCTTACGCTACACGTACTAATTTGGGTCCGTTTAGATATGATGTGAATGCATTGTGGGATTTGGCGCCACATGATATATCCATTTTCAATTTTTTATTTAATGCCCCACCCTTTAGCGCATCCGGGCGCGGACATAAATGTTTGGGTAACACGTTAGAAGATCTGGCCTTTGCCGCGCTTAATTATGACAATAATGTTGTGGCGCACCTTCATGTCAGCTGGCTGGATCCTAAAAAGGTGCGGCAAATAACGGTTGTTGGGGATAAGAAGATGGTTGTGTGGGATGATTTGGATGGGGAAGGGCCGATTAAGGTGTATGATAAATATGTCGAGAAAACATCACGGTTTTACGAAACGTACGGGGAGTTTCAATTACTGTCCAAAGAAGGAAGTATTACAATTCCCAAGATCCCATCACAAGAACCGCTGAAGGCGCAAGGCCAATTTTTTCTTGATTGCATTAATGCAAAAGAATCGGTTGAAAAAGTCGACGGGCATAAAGCAGGCGACGTGATTAAAACACTGATAGCGGTACAAAAGTCGATGGATAGCGATGGGAAGACTTTGACTTTGTAGATAAGGAAGATGAATGGAATATTTCAAACATGAACAAGCTATAGTTGATGATAAGGCTCAAATCGGCCGTGGAACACGTATTTGGGCGTTTTCCAATATTCAAGAAGGTGCTGTTGTCGGAGAGGATTGTAACTTGTGCGACGGATGTTTTATAGAAGGCGGGGCGGTTGTCGGGAATAATGTAACGGTTAAACATCATGTTTCGATTTTTGATGGGGTGACGATTGAAGATGATGTTTTTATCGGATCTAATATTGCGTTTATCAATGACAGGTTTCCGCGCAGCAAGGCGCATGATATTGAGTGGGACAAGACATTGATCAAACAAGGGGCGTCGATCGGCACTAATGCTGTTGTATTAGGTGGTATTACCGTCGGGCGCTATGCCTTTGTCGGGGCCGGCAGTGTGGTAACGCGTGATGTGCCTGATTATGGGCTTGTTTACGGTAATCCGGCTCAATTGCATGGGTATGTGACCAAAGACGGAAAGCGCACAGACCAGCCACCTGAGTGATAAATTTTATTCGGTTATAGTTACGGTTGCGAAGCCCGCTTCGTATGTTCGTTTAACGGTTGTCGTCATAAAACACGTTTAACGTAACCAAAAGCCGATACGGGCATCGATACCGAATAACGAATGACATAACCGGATTATTGATAAACTGAAAAAATATGTCCAATAGAATTCTAGTAAGCCCGATAGCGTTCAATGAGAATGTTAAGTTAAAGAGTGTTATCGACCGTTTTTTGACATCGCGTTTTTATGGACAGGCCGATTATTTGGTGATGGATGATTGTTCTGATGACGGCACTTCGGCCATTGTGGCAGAATATGCAGCGCAAGGTGTTAAGACAATCCGGCATGATCAACGCAGCGGTGTCGGCGCATCGATTCGCACGGTTATTCAATATGCGCGTGAGCACGGTTACACTATTTTGGTGATTATGGCGGGCAATGATAAAGACAATCCGGAAGAAATTTCTGCTCTTGTGGATCCGATCGTTAAGGAAGACTATGATTTTGTCCAGGGTTCGCGTTATTTAAAAAAAGATGGCGTCGGAGGAGATATGCCGTTTTACCGTAAGATTGCAACACGCATTCATCCGCTTCTTATGCGTGTTATTACCGGTAAAAAAGTTACCGATACAACTAATGGTTTTCGTGCATTTAAATTGTCTATTTTCGACGATGATCGTATTAATATTGATCAAACATGGCTTAATCAATATGAATTAGAGCCGTATGTTTTGTATAAAGTATTAAAATGCGGATACAAATGTAAAGAGGCGCCGGTGACAAAAATATATCCATCTAGATCTTTAGGCTATACAAAAATGAAGCCTCTTGTCGGATGGTGGAGTATTTTAAAGCCGCTGATTTATTTAGGGTTAGGGATTAAAAAGTAAACCATAACAAAGGATATTATTATGAAAAAACTGTTTCTTGTTGTTTTGTGTTTAAGTGCCGTTGGATGTGCAGACATGTCGAAAGAGGGAATTAAGTTTAGAGAATATTTTATGCAGCCACGTAATTTTATTAATGATCCGCATTTTGCTGATTATAAAGCCAAAAGAGATGCGATTGAAAGTATGTATTTAAGTAAAGAGATTGATTATGTCGAATATACACGGCGTATGGAAGACTTAGAGAATAAATATACCGCCGAGGTTCAGGCGAGGGACTATAAAATTCATAATTAATCATGCGACTATTCGGTAAAAATCCAGTTATAGAGCGCTTACGTTCTGACCCGCAAAGTATCCAAAAGATTTATATTGAAGAGGGAACAAGCGGGGCGGCGTTAGTGCGTAAAAAAGCTAAACAGCATAATATCCCTGTTATGACGGTCAATGCGTCTAAAATGATTAAAATGGCGCGTCATAAAAACACACAGGGTGTTATGAGTGTCATCACGGGCTTTGAATATGAAGACTATGACGACTTGCTGGCCAATGCGCTTAAAAACAAGCGTTGTCCCATATTTTTAGACGGTATCACCGATCCTCAAAATCTCGGGGCTATGATTCGTAGTGTGGCCTGCCTCGGCAAATTCGCGATTGTCTTACCAACACATGATTCGGTGGGTGTGACCGAAACAGTTTTGCGTATTGCCTCCGGCGGAGAGAACTATGTTCCTATTGCGCAGGTCGCTAATATCAACAAGGCACTACGCAAGGCTAAAGATTTAGGCTTTTGGATTATTGGTTCGGTTGTTGACAATGGTGAGGTTCTGGGGGAGGCGAGTCTTCCTCTGCCTAATGCGCTCGTGATCGGCTCAGAACAAAAAGGTATCCGTGAAGTTATTTTGAAAAACATTGATGTTAAGGTGACCATTCCTATGTCGGCACAGACATTATCATTTAATGCATCGCATGCCGCAAGTATCCTATGTTATGAAATCACAAGGCAAAAAAAAGAGCACAAAAAAGAAAAAAGCAAATAATACATACGTTAATGCATTAAACTTTTTCGCCGAGGCCGGACTTCTTAAACATGTAAAAAGAAGCGGGTGGTGGGTGGCAGGCATCAAGGATCCGGAAAGTGTCGCCGAGCATTCTTTTCGTTGTGCGATTATTGCGTATTATTTAGCGCATTTGGAATGTGTTGATGCCAGCCGCACAATGCTTATGGCACTTTTCAATGATATCCATGAGGCGCGGATTAATGATTTGCATAAAATGGGACACTATTATATCGATTTTAGAGATGCTGAGAAAAAAGTATTTGCCGATCAAATATACAGGTTGGATCCTTCTGTTCAAAAAGATATGACACATTTCAGAAAAGAATATGAAGCACAAAAAACTAAAGAAAGTATAGTCGCGCGTGATGCGGATGTGTTGGAATGTTTGCTGCAGGCTAAAGAATATGTAGATAACGGGTATACAAAGGCAAAGAAGTTTTTTCAAAAAGCGCCGGATTTTTTACACACAGTTTCGGCTAAAAAGATATGGAAGGAAGTTAAAACCTGGGACAGCGGCAGCTGGTGGGAAGAGGTTGTGAAATTTGAGCGATGACCTTGCTCATTGATTGGCAAAAAACAGACTATGGTTTTTTTTCGTTTTTATATTTTTTTCATTCTTGTTCTTTTGATAATGGCGCAAGGATGCGCCTCTTTCGGCACGTATAACCCAGCGACGGGGAAAAAAGAGTTTGTCGCCGTGTCAACGCGTCAAGAAATCAGTATGGGCGCGACCGTTCACAATCGGCTCAAACAGAGGATGACGTTTTCGAATGATCCTGTGAAGTTAAGCCGGCTTGAAAAGATTGGTCAGCGCGTGGCCCTTGTCTCCGATAGACAGGATTATATATATCAGTTTTATTTGGTTGAAGACGAGACTTTAAATGCCTTTACCACGCCGGGGGGCAATATTTATTTTAATACCGGGCTTATGGAAAAATTAGAAAATGATGATCAGGTTGCCTTTGTCATCGCACATGAGATCGGGCACTGTGCCGCTAAACATGTGGCGAAAAAATATCAGGCGGCGCTCGGTTATGATTTAATCGGGTCGATCATTCTTGATCAAGTTTCGGGAGGAGGCTATGCCAAAAGCCTGGCATCGCTCGGTTCCGATGTTCTGATGAATTTGGTGTTTTCAGCCTACAGTCGTAAGGATGAACGCGAGGCGGATCTTTTAGCCGTTAAATATTCTTACCTTGCCGGGTATGACCCGGAAGAAGGGGTTAAGACGTTCATTATCTTGAAGAAACATTCTAAGGGAACAATGGTTCCGCATATGTTGCGTTCTCATCCCGACTTACTGGAAAGGATTGAAAATGTGGAAAAAGAAGCGAAAAGGGTCAAATTAGAATACGGAAAATTTTCAAAATAAGGTAAACTTATTATTCGGCTCGAGTTAGCCGCTTGCATTGGAATACTACCTGACAAACTGGTGGAGTTATTATGAAACGTATCGGTGTTGCCGCGAGTAAGATCGCAAAAGATAATTATTGGTTGTACTACTTTTATGTGATTTTGATCTCCCTTATGTTGTCTCTGCTGCTTTTTCTTGTGGTGGGAATGGTTGTTATCTTTGCCATTGCGGTTTTAACATATGTTGCTACCGAGCTTATGGGCTATGATTTTGCTGAAAAGCGCAATACTATCGTGACCATTTGTATGGCGACACTCACGGTGGTGATTCTCTTATTTAATGTTTTTTCCATACTGTGTAATATCAATTTTTCAAAAGAAAGTGACAAAAAGGTAGAAAATTAGGAAATATTTCCTTATGATCGAATTGTCTAATGGAAGGATAAAAAATGGGCCAAAATGTTGTTGATTTAGATGAATTAAAAGAGCGCGTTCAAAACGATACTGAGCTTTTGCTTGAGTTGTTTGATATTTTTACAGAAGACTATGAGCCAAAGCGCAAGCAATTGGAAGCAAGCCTTTCGGGGGGTAATTTTGAAGAGGTTAGAAATATTGCGCATTCACTTAAAGGAGCCTCCGGGAACATATCTGCCAAAGATCTACGTGAAAAACTAATCATTTTTGAGGAAATGGGCGCAAAGAACGATGCGCAAGGTTTCGAAGACTTATTAAAAGAGCTCGATGCTTCTTACGCAGAGTTAGTTGTGCGGATTACGGAAATCAAAAAAGATTTAGCATAATAGACCCTTCCCTGGAGTTATCACAATGTCCTCAATGACGATAGCGATCGGCCTCTGTATTATCACGGTTATTTGTTTAGGTATTATCTTTATGATGCCTGATGAAAAGTCTATGGCGCAGAAAAGAAAACAAGAAAAGGCCGAAAGACGCCGTGAGAGGAAACAAGAACAGCAGACATCGCACAAAGATTGGGAAAAAACCGCTCGGCGCTATCAATCTCAACTGCACCAAGTCAAAAATGAATTAGAGTCCCATGCTCAGCAGATACGTGAGCTTCAAAAACAGCTTTTAGCTGAGCAGGTTAAGACAGAAAAAATTAAAGAAAAATATAATAAAGTAAAAGAGTGGATTGCCAAAAAAGAAAGTGATGTCGGTAAAAAAGAAAAAGGAATGACGGATATCAAACAGGAGTTAAAAAAGGTTCAAGATCTTTATAGTGATGAGCATGTTAAAAATATTCATCTGCAAAAGCAACTGGATGAGCTTAAAAAAGAGCATGAATTAACCGTTGAACAAAGACGCCTGGCTGAAAATGAAAGCGCGACCCTCAAGGCGAAAAACGACATCCACCGTCAAGAAATAGCTCATCTCAAAAAGGACATCGCGATCTTAACCAAAAAAAAGAATGACGAAACCTTTGTGGCGCGGTCTGAGTTTTTAAAACTCGAAAAAGAATTAAAAGAAAAAAATAAAGAAATAGAACGCCTTAATCGGCAAAAAGAAAGTTAAAGGGGTCAGAGCATTTTTTCATTCATGATGAAAAAATGCTCTGACCCCTTTAGGAGATGATAAGATCCGCTTTGCTGAAAGAACAAATTGGGATTTCACCCCCAATGAAATATCTGCACTTATTGACCGTTACAAAAAAGAAAAGACAGCCTATATCGATTTAACGGTCTCTAACCCTACGGAATGCGCATTTTCTTTTTATTCAAAACATTTATTAGGGCCATTCACGGCCATTGATAATCTCACATATCATCCAAGCTCCTCAGGGCTCGATGCTCCGCGCGCCGCAATTACTCAATACTATCATGACGACGGTTATACTGTTGATTGTGAGCGTATTATTTTAACCGCGTCAACCTCGGAGAGCTATTCGTATCTTTTTAAGCTTTTATTAAATCCGGACGAAGAGGTATTGTGCCCTCAGCCAAGTTATCCATTATTTTCCTTTTTAGGTGATGTCAATGATGTACGGATGGTACCGTACAGATTAACCTATGCTGCGTCTTGGCGCATTGATTTCGATTCCTTGGAAAACAGTATTACAGATAGTACGCGTGCGGTTTTGTTGGTCAATCCGAATAATCCGACAGGGTCTTTTATTAAAAGAGACGAAATCGAACGCCTCAATGGCATATGCCAAAAACATAATTTGGTGATTATGAGTGATGAAGTATTTAATAATTATGCGATTGATGATGAAGAAAAATTGTCACTTATAAATAACACAGAGGTGCTCACTTTCGTTTTAAGCGGGCTGTCAAAGGTATTGGCTTTGCCACAGATGAAATTGGCCTGGATTATTATGAATGGTCCGCACGATCAGATGAAAGACGCTTACAGCCGTCTGGAAATGATCGCCGATACATATTTGTCTGTCAGCACGCCTGTTCAAAATGCCTTGGTGCATTGGCTGTCATTAAGGAAAGAAATTCAAAATGACATACGCAATCGAATTGAAGACAATCTTGCAATTATCGAAAAATTACTGGATAATCATATATCCACACTGCTTAAATTTGAGGGTGGGTGGAGTGCGGTATTAAGGTTTAACGGCCTAACTGATGACTTTGCTTACAGGTTGCTTGATCAACACAAGGTCTATATCCATCCCGGTTATTTTTATGATTTTGATGAGGCGAGCTATTGTGTGCTAAGCTTATTGACACCGACGAACATATTAGCAGAGGGATTGGAGAGAATACTCAAATGTCAAAATGGAGGATAAATGATGACTATGCGCAAAGTGTTGGTCGCTGATGACGAGGAGGAAGTATTGGAAATCATGGCCAAAAAGGTTACCCTGGAGGGTTATTGTGTCATCGAGGCGGCTGACGGCCAAGAGGCCTGGGATAAGATTAAGGAAGAGAATCCGGATATTATTGTGCTTGATTTGAATATGCCGCGTATGCATGGCTTTGAAGTGCTTCAACTTATCCGGGAAAATCCGCTCTCTAAAAAATGGCAGCCGGTGATTATTGTCTCAGCTCAAAATGAACTCGCGGACATACAAAAAGGATATTCACTTGAGGCTGACCACTACATTGCTAAACCCTGTTCCATGACCGATATTGTGAAAGCCATTAAATTAATGGAAAGTTTGATCCCACAGAGAGTGAGTGAAGAATAAATGAAAATATTAGTGATACTTGTTAGTTTTTGCTTCGCGTTTTTTCTTTATGTACGGTATTTAGAGAAAAAGACGATATTTTATCCGGATAAGAATATTGAAATGATTCCGACGGATTATCATTTAGAGTACGCGGATGTTCACTTTCTATCGGGTGGGAACAAGCTCCATGGATGGTGGATTCCAAAAGACGGCGCCACGCACACAATCATTTATTTGCATGGCAATGCAGGCAATATTTCCGGAAGGCTTGAAAAAGTAAGCATTTTAAATGCCCTTGGTGTTAATGTCTTTATTTTTGATTATCGCGGCTACGGGTTGAGTGAAGGCTCTCCTTCGGAAGAAGGGCTGTATGAAGATGCCGATGCGGCCTATGATTATCTGATTCAGGAAAGAAAGCTTGATCCGAACAGTATTGTAATCTATGGCGCTTCGTTGGGTGGGGCCCCGGCTGTTGATTTAGCCTCAAAAGTTGATTGTGGGGCGCTTATTCTAAATTCAACATTTACCTCTGGCGTTGATATGGGCAAACATATCTATCCGTTTATTCCATCGTTTTTGGTTAATATCAAATTAGATTCGGTGAGTAAAATCAAAAATATAACGGTACCAAAATTATTTATTCACAGTGTGGATGATAAAGTCGTTCCATTTGTGCTGGGGGAAAAATTATTTAACGCAGCCGCTGAACCGAAAAGATTCGAACGCATGGTCGGCGATCATGTCAATGCGCATTTTTATGAATATGACCGGTATAAAAAAGTTTTAGGTGATTTCTTAAAAGGCCTTGCCATATGAAAAATTTTTTGAGGGTCAAGGGAACAAAAATTTATGACGGCCGTAAACAGGCTGTCTCACTACGGGGGGTTAATCTCGGCGGATGGCTTATGATGGAAGCGTACTTCATGCATTCGCCTAATACGGCCGAGCAGCTTTTTAAGAAGAATTTTGTCAAACATCTTTCCCCTTCGGCTCTTAAGAGTTTTGAAAAGTCGTTTAGAGATAATTTTATCCGTGAAGCTGATATTAAAACAATCAAATCGCTTGGTTTTAATTGTATGCGTGTGCCGTTTAATTGCCGTTTAATTGAAACAAAGCCGTACAGTTACAGTAAGACAGGACTTAGTTATTTGGATAGGGTTGTCGCTTGGGCGCGCAAATACAAAATATGGGTTATTTTGGATTTGCATGCCGCCCCTGGGGCGCAAAATAACGATTGGCATGGCGACAGCCTCGGGCCGGCGGATTTGTGGGCCAAGGAGTCTAATCGCAAACGAGTCTATGCGCTTTGGCAGTTTATTGCCAAACGCTACAAAGAGGAAGAATGGGTTGCCGGATATGATGTCCTCAATGAATCGGTGACAACGAACACTAAGTTACTCAATAGTTTTTACAAAAAGGCAATAGAAGCGATCCGCGCAGTGGATACAAAACACATCCTTTTTATTGAAGGTAATAATTGGGCGACAGATATTAAATGTTTAGATGAATTTGATGATGATAATTATGTGTTGAGTATTCATAATTATGAGCCGCTTGATCTCACCTTTAATTTTGTCCCGTTTCTTAAGTATCCCTTAAAATCTAAAAAACGCACGTACAATAAAGCTTTGCTTAAAAAACATCTCGATCAGTATGTGAAGATTTCGAAAAAACGTAATGTTCCCATCTATGTGGGAGAGTTTGGCGTGCATTACAGGAAAAATACATGCGGGGAGATTGATTGGCTTACAGATGTTTTGGATTTATTTAATAAAAATAATTTTCACTGGACATATTGGACGTACAAGGCGGTCAAACACTACATGTTTCCCGACGGTATTTTTAGTTATTATGAAAATCCTCCTTGGGTGAACCGTCCGGGGCCTGTCACCGGATGGAATACCTATTACCTGCATTGGCGTAAGTCAAAAGCCGCTATGATCCGTTCTTGGCGCTCAAAGGAGTTCAAAGAGAATAAACTTACCCTAAAAGCATTAAGAAATCATGTCTAAAAAAATAACAAGCGTAGCCAATACGCATATTAAACAGTGTGTGGCGCTTCGCAAAGCCCAGGTCCGCAAAAAACAGGGTGTCACGTTGGTTGATGGGATTAAAGAGCTCAATCATGCTGTTAAGGGTGGCGTGCGTATTGAGGAAATCTATGTGCTTAATGCAAAGGCGCGAGGGCTTGCGCCGCTCATCAAGAAAGCTCAATCTGTTTTTGAAATAACCGAAGCTGTGTATGAAAAGATTGCCTATGGTGCGCGCGGCGATGGGGTTGTCGCTATTGTCAGACCAAAAATTTATTCACTTAATAATTTAAATTTAAACCAAGACGCGTTGTGCATTGTTTTAGAAAATGTGGAGAAGCCCGGTAATCTTGGGGCGATTTTAAGAACAGTTGACGCAGCCGGTGCCCACTGTGTGTTTGTTTGCGATCAGCAGACAGATATTTTTAATCCGAATGTTGTTCGTGCCAGTTTAGGAACGGTATTTACAACTAAGGTGATTAGTATATCATCGGATGAATTGATTGATTATTTGAAAGCGCATAAAGTTAGTGTTTGTGCGACGACTCCTGATGCTGCGCAAGTGTACCATGAAGCTGACTTAAGTGGGGCCAAGGCCATTGTTATGGGAGAAGAGCATAAAGGTTTAACAGATAAATGGCTTAAAGCAGCGGATGTGAAGGTTTCTATTCCGATGGGAGGCACTGTTGATTCTTTGAATGTTTCTGTCTCAACGGCGGTTATTTTGTATGAAGCTGTTAGGCAGCGTGGATAATGAAAAACAATTTTTAAACAATAAACTTTAAACATTAAACAGGCTTGTTTAATGTTTAGTGTTTAAAGTTTAATCAAATAGTATGACCAAAATAAGACTACAAGTTTTCCTCTCCCGCAATGGCGTTTGTTCCCGCCGGGAGGCCATGGGACTTATTAAGGAAGGCCATGTTTCGGTCAATGGTCAAAAACAGGCGGAGCCGTCTTTTGCGGTTGATCCGGATAAAGATAAAATTTGTTTTAAGGGAAAAGTAATTGAAACAAAACAATTAGAGTATGCACTTTTTCATAAACCACAAGGATATGTGACAACCAAGGCCGATCACGGTAGTCAGAAAAATATTTACAAAATTCTGCCGAACAAGTATAAACATTTGCTGCCTGTCGGGCGTTTGGATAAAAATACAGAAGGTTTGCTGTTATTGACCAATGATGGTGATTTGGCCTTTGCTTTAACGCATCCTAAGTTTCATGTCGATAAGACATATTTTGTTATTGCCAAAGGCGATGTAGAGCTAAAAACCATCAGCCGTTTGGAAACGGGTGTTGTGATTGAAGGCGGCAAAACGGCACCGGCGAAAATAAAAGAAGTTAGAAGTAAGGGGCGTGATACGCATTTGAAAATAACCATTCATGAAGGCAAGAAGCGTCAAATACGACTTATGTTTGAGGCCGTGGGGCATAAGGTGAAATATTTAAAACGGTTAACCCAGGGGCCTATTGGATTGGGTTCATTGCCGGTTGGTAAGACGCGTGAACTTGATCGAAAAGAGATCAAGGCATTAAAGGCCATAAGCCATAGGTAATAGGTTTTAGGTGTTAGGTGCTAGGAGACTAAAACCTAAAACCCATAACCTAACACCCCGATCTACAAATTACAGCATATGATTAGTTTAAATAATATTTCGATGGGATTCACCGGGCGTACGCTTTTTCAAGATGTGACGCTTAGCATTTTTCCGAAAGAGCGGATTGGCCTAACCGGTCCCAATGGAGCGGGGAAGACGACATTATTTTCGATTATTCTCGGGGAGATGGAATCAACGACCGGTAATGTGCAGATTCAAAAGAATATTAACATCGGTTATCTGCCGCAGGAGGCCAAATTTAGCTCCGAGCAGACGGTGATGGAAGAAATTACTTCGGGTGATGCGCGTATCAAAAATCTCTTAACCGAAAAACATAAACTCGAAGATCAAGGGGAGGCGGCAAGTGATCGTTATGGTGATATTTTATCCAAGCTTGAGCAACTCGGGATTTATGAGCTCGAACATAAGGCAGAGAAAATTCTGGCCGGATTAGGGTTTAAAGAGAGTGAATTTCACAAACCTGTTGTCGAACTTAGCGGCGGCTGGCAGATGCGCACGCTTCTCGCCAAACTCTTAACGTATTCTTATGATCTGCTTCTTCTCGATGAGCCGACCAACTATCTTGACTTGCATGCCACACTTTGGCTTAAGGATTATTTAAAAAGTTATCAAGGCGCCTATGTCTTGATATCCCATGACCGCGTCTTTCTTAATGATGTCACCAATTACACAATCATTTTAGAGCAGAACAAGATGACCAAGGTCAAAGGAAATTACGAGCAGTATGAAGAGCAAAAGGCAACGGAACAAAAGTCGCTTGAGAAAAGGAAAAAGGTGGTTGATAAAAAACGTCAACAGCTTGAGCGGTTTACCCAGCGATTTCATGCCCAGCCGAACCGTGCTTCAGCTGTTAAGAATAAACAGAAGATGATCGAAAAGCTTGAGAATATCGAACTTGATCGGGAAGTGGTGAGTGTCGGTGATTTTTCTTTTGAAGATGTGCCAACGAGCGGTTATGTGGTGGCGACCGGGCAGAACTTACATAAGGCTTATGGTGAAAAGGTGGTGTATCAAGGTTTGGATCTTGAAATCACACGCGGGCAGAAGATTTGTTTGGTTGGACCGAATGGCGCCGGGAAATCGACACTGCTTAAGATGCTTGCCGGGATTATCAATCCCGATCAAGGCAGTGTGAAATTAGGCCATGATGTTAAACGTGGTTATTTTTCACAAACGCGACTGGATGTGCTTCAACCGAATCGCAATGTACTCGAAGAATTAACTTCGGCCACAACCAAGAGTATTCCGGCGACAAAACTCCGTACACTGCTTGGGCTTTTCAGTTTTCATGGGGATGATGTATTTAAGCTGGTTAAAGTCTTATCAGGCGGTGAGAAGTCGCGGTTGATTTTAGCTAAGCTTCTCATTAATCCGCCTAACTTTATGCTTTTGGATGAGCCGACAACACATCTGGACCTTGATGGGGTTAAGGCGCTGACCGGCGCGTTCCAAAAGTTTGAAGAGACCATGTGTTTTATCAGTCATGATCTTTATTTTATTAAGGAAGTGGCTGACCATATTATTGAAGTTAATGAGGGTAAGATCAAAATCTATCACGGCGGTTTAGATTATTACTTGTATAAAAAAGAAGGTAAGGATTTTAAGGATTTGAAAAAGAGTAAGTCGTCGGCGTCAGCCTCAGCGGTTGTTGCGGCAGATAAGAAAAACAAAAAAAAGGCCAAGGCTAATCCAAAAGTCGATAATCTGTATCAAAAGCATAAAGAGGCCAAGAAAAGACTATCACAGATTAAAAAAGAAATTTCTAGTTTAGAAAAGGAAGCAAAGGAGCTTGATACCGAAAGTTATGTGAAGGCCAGGCAGATGAGCGATACGTACGGGAAAGATCCGAAGATAATCAAAGAGCTTGGTGTACGGCTTAAGGAAATCCAAACGCGTCTGCGGGAGATTGAAAGCCGGATTAAAGAATTGGAACAGGAAAAACGTGGGATCAGCAGATAGTATTCTTCGCTCAGACAAACGCTGCGCTACCTTTTTCTATGGAAAAAGGTATGCACCGTAACTCGCTCGGGAATACTATCTGCTAATCATGTCGTTAAAATTTTTCTACGAGCGACTAGCAACGATCAACCAGCAACTAAATATGAAACTAAAACTCGACCTCCATGACATCTATTCCAACGGCCGCAAGCTTGAGCAGGCGCTCATCGATGTTATGCAGGATGCGCAGGATAAAAGAGCGAAGGTGGTTGAAATTATTCCCGGCAAAGGATCCGGGCAGCTCAAAAAATATGTGCTGAGATTCCTTGAGAAGAATTACAAAAACGTTTATCATAGGATAGAAAAAGATGATAAAAACTGGGGGCGTATCTTTGTTCACTTTCGCTGGAAATAAAAATAGTACCTGGCACTATTTATTGATGATCGCGGTTATTTTTGTCTCGGGCTGCTCGGTCACACAAAACCTCGAAGAGATCAAGACCTTACAATCTGTGGCCAAAAGCCAAGAGCAAATAGAACAGGATATTGCCGCGGATGATAAGGTCTTTGCCACGATGATGGCCGAATATCAGTACAATCAACTGGCTGAATACAAAACCCGGGATGATATTGTCAAAGCCTTTGGTGAGCCGGAAGGCCGCTGGGATATTAAGGAAGACAATCTTACCACCAAATGGCTTTACCGCGAGGCCGCCGACTTTTTCAAATCCGCCAAGCTCTATCTTTACTTCGATCATAACGAAAATCTCATCAAAATCGAATTCGTCCCTGTGCCACAATAATTTCTTTCACTAATGAGTAAATCGTATCAAAAAATCTACGACATCTTGTACGATCACTACGGTCCGCAGCATTGGTGGCCCGGGGATACACAGATCGAAATCATCGTTGGGGCGATTCTAACGCAAAATACGAATTGGAAGAATGTCGAGAAGGCCATCATTAATTTGAAGGATAACGGCGTTCTCACGGTGCCGGCGCTTAAGAGCATTGCTGTCGACTCTTTGGCCGAATTTATCCGGCCGGCCGGGTATTTTAATGTGAAGGCCAAGCGTCTTAAGAATTTTATTCACTTTGTCTACGCGGAATATGATGGTGACCTAAAGATGATGGGCAAAGAGACGTTTGACGTTTTACGCCCTAAACTCCTCGCCGTCAACGGCATTGGGCAGGAGACGGCTGATTCGATTTTACTCTATGCCTTTGACAAACCAATCTTTGTCGTCGATACCTACACCAAACGCATTTTGACCCGGCATCATTTGGTTCCGGAGGATATTGACTATCATGGCCTTCAGGAGGAGTTTATGGCGGCTTTAGAGCCTGATGCGAAGCTGTTTAATGAGTATCATGCGCTTATTGTGCGCGTGGCTAAAGATTTCTACCAAAGAAAATCCAATGGGGCGGACTCTCCGCTGAATGTATTATTTGATTAATCTCGTATTTTTGTGTAATATGGTCACGTAATTAGGGAGTCTTATTGGTTCGAGTTGGCCGCTTGCATTGGATTGTTGAGTGACTGAAATCGTCTTCTAAAAGGTAAACGATTTCCGGAACGAAACAACCAATGCAGAAGCCCAACGAGAACAATAATTAAGGCTCTCGGGGTTCTGTATTGTATTGCTCCACTTTTGGGATTTCGTTCACTTGGCAAATCGAGCAAAGCGAGATTAATAAACGAAATCAATCGTTACGCAATACAATACAACCGGCCTCGAGCCGGAAGTTTATTCACAACATGACAACAATACTTCTAATAATTTCCATTCTTAATTTAGCTCTTATTGCTGTTCTTATCTTTAAACGCTCGGCCCAAAACGGGGGCGAGTTGCGCTCATCCCTTGATGCGCTGGATAAAAATCAACAACGGCTTGAAGGTATTATTAGAGAAGAACAGCAGAAGAATCTTAATACATTCTCTGAATCGCTTTTCTCACGCTTGAATGATGTCAACAATGCCAGTAAGAACCAACTGGATTCTTTCTCCAAACAGCTGGCCCAGCTGACCCAACTTAATCAGGAAAAATTGGAACAACTCCGTTCGGCTATCGATAATCAACTCAAAGGGTTAAGGGATGATAATAGCCAAAAGCTTGAGAAAATGCGCGAAACGGTCGATGAAAAACTTCAGTCAACGCTTGAGAAACGTTTAGGCGAGTCTTTTCAAATCGTCAGCGAACGGCTTGAGAAAGTCCATCAAGGTTTAGGCGAAATGCAAAATCTAGCCTCCGGCGTTGGGGATCTGAAGAAAGTACTAACCAATGTTAAAACACGCGGCACATGGGGTGAGATTCAACTTGGTAATTTATTGGAAGAACTCCTCACACAGGATCAGTACGAGCATAATGTAATCACCAAAAAAGGTGGTCGTGATTCGGTCGAGTTTGCGGTTAAGCTGCCGGGGCGTGATGAAAAATATGTGTACTTGCCGATCGATGCGAAATTTCCTAAAGAAGATTATGAACGCCTGCAGTCAGCGCAAGACGCCGGTGATGTGGCCCAAATAGAAGAGGCAGGCAAGGCCATTGAAACACGCATAAAGCTTGAAGCCAAAAAGATCCGCGACAAATACATCGATCCGCCGCACACAACCGACTTTGGGATTTTGTATTTGCCGATTGAAGGATTGTTTGCCGAAGTGGTGCGTCGTGACGGACTTGCTGATCTTCTGCAAAGGGAATACCGTATTAATATTGCCGGCCCGACGACCATTGCGGCGATGCTTAATAGTCTGCAGCTTGGCTTCAGGACATTGGCGGTGGAAAAACGGGCGAGTGAAGTTTGGACGCTGTTGGGTAAAGTTAAAACAGAGTTTGGTAAATTTGGCGGACTGCTTGAAAACACGCATAAAAAGCTAGAAACAGCCAGCCGTGAGATTGAAAAAGCGGCGAGCAAATCACGGACCATTGAACGCAAACTACGTGATGTCCAGGAACTTCCGGCCTCCAAACCGGCTGAGCTGATTGAGTCGAGTATGGGAGATTTTGATGAGGAGGATTGATTGTTTCGGCGATGATGTGCTTGCGGCCATTACAGATGTGTCGACGGATTTTAAACTTACACCCGAGGACAATGATTTAAACGACACGCAGCGCACCTTTCTTAAAAATAATTTAAATCTAGATGATGTGGTTAATATCCGTCAGGTGCATGGCAACAGAGTTGTCTACGCACAAAGTAGTGATCAACCGATCGAAGAGGCGGATGCCCTTATCACCGACAAAACAAATATTCCTATTACAATCCGCACCGCTGATTGTGTGCCGGTATTTATGTATGATCCGGCCCATCATGTTATCGGTATTGTTCATGCCGGCTGGCAGAGCACGCATAAAAAAATTGTACAAACGACACTTGATATGTTAAAAGAGAAATTCGAAACTGATCCAAAAGATGTTAAGGTTTACATTGGTCCCTGCATTCGTAAAACAAGTTTTGAAGTAGGGCCTGAGTTTAAAGAGTATTTTCCGGATGAATATGAAGCTATTGACGGTCAGGGGTTTGTTGATGTTGCCGAGGCGAATAAAAATCAGCTGCGTAGCCTAGGTGTTGTGGATAAAAATATTGAAGATTGTGGGGAAGATACGTATACTGATAGCAATTGGTTTTCATTCCGCCGAGATGGTGAAGCCGCCGGGCGGATGCTGCATGTGATGATGCTTAAGGGTTGAGGGTAATTGAGTAATATGGAAAAATGTAATTAGTAGTTAGTAATTGGTAATTGGTGGCCAATGTAGAATTTAGCTGACTAATTACTAAATACCAATTACCAAATACATTTGTACAGATTAATATCTAAAACAAGGAGCAGGTATGTACATTGTGGTTTATGTAACAGCTAAAAGCACTCGAGAAGCCAATAAAATCGCAGAAGCGTGCGTTAAAGAAAAATTAGTCGCTTGTGCGAATGTTTTGACCGGAATGAATTCGATTTTTTGGTGGGATGGCAAGATTAACCGCGAAAAAGAAGTTTTAGTTGTTATGAAATCACAGAAAAAGCTTTTCAAACGGATTATGGCAACCGTTAAGAAAAACCACAGCTATATTGTCCCCGAAATTATAGCTCTTCCAATTGCCGACGGTAATTTAGAGTATTTTAACTGGATTCGGCAGTCGACCAAGGTTAGTTAGTTTCAGCCTCTTGCCTTTGCCGGGCAATAAGATCTTCCAAGTTAGCTTTTGCTCTAAGTGACGCGAGATATTGCTCAAAAGAAGCCGTGCGTTTTTGTGCAAGCAGTTGTTGCATAATCTTTTCTTTTTCTTCCACAAAGCCGGCCGGATCCGCACTTACGTGACTGTCCAAATGAAGAATGTAAAATCCTGTTTCTGTTGAAACGATGCCGCTGATTTTATTGGTCTGACTGAGACGAAACGCAGCGTCTTGAAAAGAAGAAGAAATACCAATCTTGGGTAAATACTGCCCACGCAGAAATTCGGGCGTTTGTTTGATCTCTAAGCCAAGTTCTTCGGCGGCTTGACTAAAGTCGGTTGTTGCTGCGTACTTTTCTTCGAGAGAAGCCAAAGTTTTTTCAGCCTCGTTTTTGGCAATGTCTTTGGCGTTTATGCGGCGTACTTTATCCGCCACTTTTTCTTGAGCTTCCTCATATTCAGGCACGTAAGCCTCACGGCTTTCGGCTAATTTGATCAGCAAAACGCTTTGGCCTGATTGAATAGGAGGAAGGATATCGCCTTTTTCTAACTGAAAGATTTGGTTGAACACATCAAACGACCAACCGAGTGTCAGGTTTGGCTCTTCACGGCTAAAAAATCCGCTTGTTTGAATAGTAAGGCCGTTGTCTTGAGCCACAGCGGCGAGATCTTTTGATTCGAATGCCTTTTCATAGATCGTACTGGCTTTGTCGAATATTGCGTCGTTAACCGTTTGTGCGTCATCCCCATCTTCGATTAAATCAAATTTTACAAATTCAACGTTTATGCTGTAAGGCACGAGAAACTCTAGCTGGTTGTCGCTGTAATATTGTCGGGCTTCCTCTTCGGTATAAGAAGACTGGTCTTTGTAATTTTCCGGAGTGAAGAAGAGATAGCTGATTTGCACCTTTTCATTTTGTTTTTTAAAGACGTCTAAAGCTTCTTCTTCGGTTATTGCAATATCTTTGGTTGTTTGGGCGATGACTTTGGACATTTTGATTGAATCGCGAATACTTTCTTCAAAGTTACGCGGTTTCATCTCAAAAACATAACGGACAACATCGTTATAAAGAGGAGTGTCGAATTGGCCATTACGCTGGAAAAATTCATAATTTTGAATGGTGTCAACGATTTCTTGGTTTTTGACTTTGATCCCTAGACGGTCCGCTTCCTTAAGGACGATGAGCCGGTCCCAGGTTTGTGCTTCAAAATTAAGGTAGGGACGGACTTCATTATATTTATCGCCGTAGCGGATAATGCTTTGCACGCGCACATCGGCCAAAGCTTTTTGATAGTCTTCAATACTTACCTTTTTGCCGAATATTTTTCCTGCGTAATTTGCACTGCCGGGATTAGTGTCATTGAGTAGATAGGCGGTTCCAAAAATACCGAATGATAAGATGATGATGACCGCGATAAACCAGATCAGCTTTTTCATTACACCTTTTTTACGTAATAATTTAAGCATTTGTACTCCCTTATATAAATATATGAATAGTTTCAACGATTATACGATTGCCTTTGTGATTTGACAAGGCGTTTTTGCCTGCAGCTTCGCTGCAGCGATAAATTCGCTTTACATTTCCAATACCCATGGCTATAATACGCTCTGTTTTATTAATGAGCCTTCAACTTATGAAGCCAAAGGCGAACATAAGTTTTTAGGCGAATTAATCCCGAGTTGCTGTCTTTAGCTGTTAGCAACGAGGGACCTAGTATAATATTTATAAATACGAGAGATTTATGACCGCAAAGAAGTTGAAACTAGGGTTACCAAAGGGCAGCCTTCAAGACGCAACGATCAAAGTCTTTGAACGAGCAGGGTTTAGGATCTATGTCTCGGGACGTTCTTATTTTCCGTCCATTGATGATGTCGAGATTGAGCCGGTTTTGTTAAGAGCCCAAGAGATGGCGCGTTACGTGGAAGAAGGGGCCTTGGATTGCGGGATTACCGGGGCTGATTGGGTGTCGGAAAACAATTCAAAGGTTAATGTCCTTTCTAATTTAGTATATGCTAAGCAGAGTTCGGTGAAAGTCCGTTGGGTCCTTGCAGTTCCGGAAAAGTCAAAAATCAAAACGGCAAAAGATTTGGGTGGTAAAAAGATTGCAACGGAAGTGGTTAATATCACAAAGAAATATTTGCGTGATCATAAAGTAAAGGCTGAAGTCGAATTCAGCTGGGGTGCCACAGAAGCAAAGGTGGCCGACGGGTTGGTTGATGCGGTTGTTGAATTAACTGAGACTGGCAGCAGCTTACGTGCACACAAACTAAGGATAGTTGATACGGTGGCCGAGTCCATCACACAATTTATTGCGAATAAAAAAGCCACCAAAGATGCGTGGAAGAAGAAAAAAATGGATCAATTGTCAATGCTGCTCGAAGGAGCGATTGCGGCGAACAATATGGTGGGCCTTAAAATGAATGTGCACGAAAAAAATTATGAAAAAGTGTTAAGTGTTTTATCATCACTGGAAAACCCGACGGTGTCGCCTCTCGCGAAGCCCGACTGGGTCGCGATTGAAACAGTCATTGACGAAGGTACAGTGCGTAACATTATTCCGCAACTGAAAAGTGCCGGAGCGACGGGGATTATTGAGTACCCATTGAATAAGTTGATATACTAAAATAAAATTGATTAAACTTTAAACAATAAACATTAAACTGTTTGGCAAGATGTGAGTATATTGTTTAATGTTTAAAGTTTATTGTTTAAAAATAATCCAAAACATTATCAGTCAGGTTACAATATGCCTTGCGGTAAAAAAAGAAAAGCCAGAAAAATTAGAACACATAAGCGTAAAAAACTACGCAAATCTATGCGTCACTTAAAGAAACGTAAATCGCGTTAATTCTTTACTTTCCTTGCATCAAATCGCCTACAGGGTGAACAGGAGTGACATGTTGGATAAAAGCAGACAAAAGTTAGTGGGCATTCTCATTGCAATGATGCTCGTCGTTGCTTATCCAAAACAGGTGTGTGCCTTTGCATTCCAAGATCGCGTAGCTACCGCCAAGAGCCTTGCGCATTACATGACAGGCCAGATTTATGATCTTCTTGGGGATCCTAAACGCGCTGCCATGGCGTATAAGGCGGCGTCTCAGTTTGATCCTTCCAGCTATTTAATTCGTCTTCGTCTTGGCGTTGATTATGCCCGGCTTAATATGTTGGGAGCCGCCGTTGAAGAGCTTAATATGGTCGGTGAGCTCAATAAAGACGAACTGCAGTCACACTATCTGCTTGCCCTTATTTATTCTTCGACACGACAGTTTGATAAAGCCGCGGAAGAATACGAGTATATTCTAACCACATTTTCTGAGTCAGACCCGAAGAATATCGAGATCCATGGGTATCTTGGTCAGCTTTATTATTCTCAAAAAAAATATGATCAGGCCTTAAAACAGTTTGAACAGATTTATGCCTTGGAACCGGAGAATGCCGATATTATGTATCTTCTAGGCTCTCTGTATATTGAAACCGGAAGAAGTGAAGAGGCATTTGAGATCTTAAATAAATCTATTAAAATTAACCCTAATCACGACGGTAGTTTAAATACTTTGGCCTACATGTATGCCGAAGAGAACCGCAATTTAGATGAGGCGCTTGAGTATGTCAAACTGGCGATTAGTTTGTCCCCTGACAACGGGGCCTATATCGATACCTTAGGATGGGTTTATTTTAAGAAAAAAGAATACAAAAAGGCTTTAGAGGCTTTGGAAGATGCCAATGCATTACTTAAGGATCCTATCATACTTGATCATCTCGGTGATGTTTATATGAAGTTGAACAAACCTGATAAAGCGATCGAAAATTGGGAAGCTTCGTTAAAACTTAAGCCCGCTCAAGAAGAAGTTACGCGCAAGTTAAACGAGGCCCGCAACAACAGTGCCCACCGTACCGAATAACGACAAACATGAACACCCTCACCCTCAAGTCCCCGGCTAAAGTCAATCTCTATTTAGAGGTTCTCAACAAGCGCGCCGACGGCTTTCACTCGATTGAGACAGTTTTTGAGAGACTTGATTTATGCGATGAAATAACCTTTAAAAAGACGGCCAAAGATGGTATTACGATCAAATGTGCACATCCGCATGTCCCCTGTGGGCCTAAGAATTTGGTCCATAAAGTGGCCGTCCGGATCCAAAAAGATTTTGGTATTAGTGCTGGCGTAACCGTAACGATTAAAAAAAATATCCCGGTGGCGGCCGGCCTGGCCGGGGGCTCCAGTAATGCGGCAACGACTCTTTTGGCTCTTAACCAGTTGTGGAATATAGGTTTAAGTAAATCCCAGCTTGATCGCTATGCAGCTGATCTTGGGAGCGATATTAATTTTTTCCTTAATAAAGCCAGTTTTGCCCTTGGCACCGACCGTGGCCAAGTGATCCAAAAGCTTAATATTAGACGGAAATTGTGGCATATTGTGGTTGTCCCCAAGGTTAAAGTTTATGCGAAAGATGTCTACCAAAGCCTGTCCATTTCACCTGCCTCAGATGCTGTAACTACCCGTCAAACCAGGAGGTTAGGATCCAAAGCGGAAGGTGTCACGAATGTGTTGACAAAGAAGAAGCAAGGTGTTAATATTCTAATCCATCATTTGGAAAAAGGCAGTCCTTTGCACATTGCGCAGGGGATGAGCAATGATTTACAGCAGGTGGTTATCGGTCTTTGTCCTAAATTAGAGAAATTGCAGAAGAAGCTTAAGTCATTGAATGCTAAGGGGGTTATGGTTTCAGGAAGTGGCCCTGCGGTGTTCGGCTTAACTGATTCTCAAAAAGAAGCGCAGGAAATAAAACGTATTTTAACCAAAACGTATAGCCAGGTCTACGTAACGAGAACTCTTTAGAAAGAGGGGCGCCTATGGAAGTGACAGAAGTTCGTGTCTTCCCAAAGGAAGGACAGGATAAAAAGTTAAAGGCATATGCAACAATTACGTTTGAAGATGCGTTTGTTGTCAGAAACATTAAGGTTATAGAAGGTTCGAATGGACTTTTTATCGCTATGCCGTCGCGTAAAAATAAAATTTCGTGTTTAAGTTGCGGTTTTAAGAACGAAATCGGCAGCAAATTTTGTAATCAATGCGGTGTGAGGATTAATGAAGAAAGAGATCTCTCCGCAATCGATGTTAAGAACGAACATCGGGACATTGCGCATCCTATCACGCAGCAATTTCGCGACTATCTACAGCAAAAAATCCTTAGTGAGTACAGTCGAGAAGTCGCTTCTGTATAGGGTTTAGATAGTTTTTCTGCTTAACCGGTAGAAAATTTCATATTTAAACGAATGCCCGGTGGTGTAATGGTAGCACACGAGAATTTGGATCTCGTTGTCTAGGTTCGAGTCCTGGCTGGGCAGTTTATGTTGTCTAAGTAAGCGAGCATGGATGCTCGTTGCTGGTCGCTCGTCGCTCGCAAAAATCGAGCATCAAGCATCAAGCATCGAGCAACGAAAAAATGAAAGATTTGCAAACAATCATATTAGCAGCGGGTAAAGGAACACGCATGAAATCAAGTGTTCCGAAAGTCCTGCACAGTGTTTGCGGTAAGCCGGTGATCCAGTATGTCTTGGATATTACCAAATCAGTCGGCTCTTTGAAAAATTATGTTGTGCTGGGTCATAAGGCCGATGAGGTGGCCACGCATCTTCCTCAGGAAGCGGTGATTGTAAAGCAGAATAAATTGCTTGGCACCGCCGATGCGGTGAGAACAGTTGAGAGTAAATTGAAGTCTTATCGGGGGCATGTGTTGATCCTTTGTGGGGATACGCCGCTTTTAAATAAGGTGGTTATCCGCGAGCTGATTCGTAAGCACAAAAAGACCAATGCCTCGGCCACAGTTCTCACAACCGTTGTGCATGATCCACAAGGGTATGGGCGTATTATCCGTGATGAAAGTGGTAATATGATTGCTATCCGTGAAGAAAAAGATGCCGCTGGATTTGAAAAGAATATTGCCGAGATTAATGTTGGTGTTTATTGTTTTAAGGCGCAGGAGCTTTTTAAAGGCCTTAAATCGATTCAATTAAATACGAAGAAGAAAGAATTTTATTTAACGGACATTATTGAACTCTTTACGGACAACGGACAGAAGGTTGCGGCTATTGAAACGGAAAATCCGGAGGAAGGTTTAGGCATTAATTCCCGTGAGGATTTAGCGACGGCTGAGGCCGTTATTCGCAAACGTGTTTTACAAGATGTTATGGCGCAGGGCGTCACTGTGATTGATCCTAATTCAACCCATATTGGGGCGAATGTTAAAATTGGACAGGATACCGTGATTAAACCTTTTACGGTGATTGAAGAGGATGTCAAGATTGGCAGTGGTTGTACGATTGGGCCGTTTGCGCATCTGCGTCCTGGTGTGCGTATTGAGGATCATGTTGAGATCGGCAACTTTACAGAAGTATCACGGACAAAAATCGGGGCGAAAACACTGGTTAAGCATTTCAGCTTTTTAGGCGATGCCACAGTCGGTAAAGGCGTTAATATTGGCGCTGGTGTTGTAACAGCCAATTATGATGGTGTCAGTAAAAATGCGACGAAAATAGAAGACAATGCTTTTATCGGTTCGGATGCGGTTTTAATTGCTCCGGTTAAAGTCGGAAAAAAGGCGACGGTTGGCGCCGGAAGCGTTGTAACGAAAAAAGCTAACATTGCGGATAACACAACGGTCGTGGGCAGCCCGGCTAAAAAAGTAGAGAAAGGCAACGCATGAATGGTCTAGCGCTTATTGCCGGCAATGCCAATGGCGAATTAGCTCAAAAGATAAGTGACGAACTGGAAGTTCCATTGACGGACGTTTTGGTGTCGCGTTTTAGTGAAGGGGAAGTTAGGGTTGAGATTTTAGAAAATATTCGTGGGAAAGATTTATTTATCATACAGCCCACATGTCCACCGACGAATGATAATTTGATGGAGTTGTTGATTATCATGGATGCGGCCAAGCGGGCTTCGGCCGATAGGATTACGGTGGTTATGCCGTATTATGGGTATGCACGTCAGGATCGTAAAGATCAGCCGCGTGTTCCGATTACAGCCAAACTTGTTGCCAATTTAATTGTCGCGGCAGGGGCTGACCGTGTTTTGACAATGGATTTGCATGCCAATCAGATTCAGGGGTTTTTCGATATTCCTGTGGATCACTTGTATGCCATTAATGAGTTGTGCAGTTATTTCAAATCAAAGGATTTGAAAGATCCGGTGGTTGTTTCCCCGGATGTGGGTGGTATTAAGATGGCCCGTGCGTATGCCAAGCAGCTCAACGCAGGGTTGGCCATTGTTGATAAAAGGCGTTATTCACCGACGGATACGGAAGTGATGCATATCCTTGGTGAGGTGGAAGGCAAAACAGCTATTTTGGTTGATGATATCTGCGCAACCGCAGGATCATTGGTCGAGGCTATTGAGGCGTTAAAAAATGCAGGTGTCGGCGATGTGTATGCGACGGTGAGTCATGGTATACTTTCCGGACCTGCGATTGAGCGTATTCGTGGGTGCACTGATTTAAAAGAGCTGGTTATTACCGATAGTATTCCTCTCGCTGAGGATAAGCAATCGGATAATATAAAGGTTGTTAGCATTTCATCGTTGATCGCAGAAGCGATTCACCGGATTCATGATGAAGAATCGATCAGTGTTTTATTTGAGGATAAGAAATAGATTTGTTGTTAGTTGTCGGTTGATGGTTGTTGGTGATCCAAGCTCCAACAACAAACAACGAACAACCAACAACAATTAAAATAACAAACAAAAGAGACGGTAAATCAAATGGAAGAAGTAAAGTTAGATGTACAGGTAAGAAAAATTGTCGGAACGCGTTCGGTTAAATCAACGCGTCGTGACGGGTTTGTGCCGGCTGTTGTTTATGGTGGGGGCAAACACGGACCGACATCGATTAAAGTTGACCGGCGTAATTATGAAAAAATAAAACGTGAGCATCACGGACAAAGTGTTGTTTTTCATCTTAATGTCCTTGAGGGCGATAAAAAATTACGCGATTACTCTGCGATCGTCAAAGAAGAGCAGTTTGAGCCGGTTTCCGAAGGTCTTTTGCATATCGATTTCAAACGTATTTCTTTAAAGGAAGAGATCGAGGTCAAAGTTCAGATCAAGCTTATGGGTGAGGCTGTCGGTGTTAAGCAAGATGGCGGATCACTTGATCAGGCGATATGGGATCTGGATGTTGTGTGTTTGCCGACTAATCTTCCGGAGGCGATTGAAGTGGATGTCTCTGAACTTCATATCGGGCACGGTATTCATGTTAAGGATTTGAAGCTTCCACAAGGGGTAACAACCAAACATGATCCAGACTCTATGATCGCATCTGTTGTTGCGCCTATGAAAGAGGCGGAAGAGGAACCAGCGGAATCTGATACTGATGCGGAACCGGAAGTCATTGGAGAAAAAGAGCGTCAAGAGAAGCGCGAGACTAAAGAGGCAGAACAAGCAGCTAAAGAACAAGACGCAGAGGCTTCTGAGTCAGAAGAAAAATCTTAAATAAGGCAAGGATATTGTTTTGTCTGATGTCCGGCTGATAGTTGGTTTAGGAAATCCGGGAGGTGATTATGAATACACACGTCATAATTTGGGTTTCCTGGTTATATGCCGGTTGTCTGAAAAAATCGGTTTTAAGTTAGGTTTAAGTTCTTTTACAAATGGTTTAACAGCGGAAGGTGAATACAAAGGCATGGCCTTGTGTTTGCTTATGCCTTTAACATTTATGAATAATTCAGGTAAAGCTGTTAAACGGGTCATCGAAGCCAAAGAGATACAGCTGGGAAATATGATTGTTGTTAGTGATGATTTCAATCTGGACTTTTTGCAGTTGAGATTGCGCTCGAAAGGTAGTGATGGCGGTCACAATGGTTTAAATTCTGTTATAGCATCCTTAGGTAGTGAGAAGTTTTCCCGATTACGTATGGGAATAGGATTGCCAAAGGACGGCGTGCCGACGGTAGATTATGTGCTTCAGGAATTTACTAAGGCTGAAAGAGAAGACCTTGATGACTATGTCAATGAAGCTGTCGATTGCTGTCTGTTCTGGTTAGAAGAGGGAGCGGCGAGGGCTATGGAAAAGTTTAATCAAAAAAGGTAGAACGAAACATGGAAAACGAAAAAATTAAAAAGTATGAACTTGTTGTTATTGTTGATGCGAATCAATCGTCTGATGCAAAAGAAGAGATTATCAAAGATGTTTCTGAAGAGGTAACGAAGTATGGCGCTAAAGTTATCAACAGTGACATATGGCTTGAAAAACAAAAGCTTTCCTTTGAAATCAAAAAATGCACAGAAGGAACATATTACGTAGTTAATTTTGAAAGTGACGGTTTGACGAATACAAAAATCACACGCGCTTTGGAAATTAAAGAAAAAGTATTGCGTTTTATGATCGCGGTTGCTGAAGAAGCAAAAGTAGCAAAAGCAGCATAACAGTTAATTTAAAACATCAATGAGAGTGATTGGTAAGGAGGAGTAAAATGGCGAATTTAAATAAAGTATTTTTAATTGGGAATCTGACAAGAGATCCAGAGTTAAGATATACGCCAGGTGGAACAGCCGTAGCTAATTTAGGTCTTGCGGTGAATCGTAAATTCAAAGATAGTACGGGTGAATTAAAAGAGGAAGTATGTTTTTTAACCGTGACCGTTTGGGACAAACAGGCCGAAGCATGTTGCCAATATTTATCAAAGGGACGCCCTGTTTTTGTTGAAGGTGTTCTTCAGTCGCGTTTCTGGGAAACAAGTGATGGACAAAAAAGAAGTGCGATCGATGTGCGCGCGGAAAGAGTTCAATTCCTCGGAGCGTATTCTAATGATAAAGGTAATGACACCAGTGAGGCAAATAAAAAAGCTGATGAGGCTTTAGCCGAAGTAACACCAGGTGAAGCAATTAAGCCTGAAGATATTGCGTGGGACGAATAATATTGATTATCGAGAGATGTTATCCCACCGTTTGCACAAGCGGTGGGATTATCCCACAACATCTCATAGCAAGGAGAGAAGCTAAGTGAAACGCACAACAAAACCAAAACCAAGAAGAAGAATTAATAGGCTCAAAAATTCAGCTAAATACAAGTTAGCTCCAGACGCTGTTATTGAGTATAAGAACATTCCACTGTTGCAGAAATATATTACGGAAAGAGGAAAAATCATTCCTCGCCGTATTACAGGGGTAACAGCGAAAGAACAGCGTCAATTAACGACAGCGATTAAGCAGGCAAGATTTCTTGCATTGCTTGAAACCGGAGGAGTTAATAAATAATTATGGAAGTTATTCTTATTAAAGATGTAGACAATTTGGGAAAGACAGGCGATGTGGTCAAAGTTAAAGATGGCTATGCCCGTAATCGACTTCTTCCACAGAAACTGGCCTATGTGGCAACAGCTGGCAATTTGAAAAGAATTGAAAGGCTTGAAAAAAATCGTAAAGCACAATATGACGATGCCAAAAAACAGGCTCAAGAACTTGCCGAGAAAATTGCTAAGGCCTCACCGACGGTAAGTGTTGAGGTCAATGACTTGGAAAAATTATATGGTTCAGTAAGTGAAGTGGATATTGTTAAAGCGCTCGAAGTTGAAGGCTTTACAATTGATAAAAAACTAATCGTTATCGAAAAACCGATTGAAGAATTAGGTATTTTTGAAATTGATGTTAAACTTCATCCCGAAGTGACAGCCAAAGTGCGACTATGGGTAGCCAAGAAGTAAAAGTACCTCCTCAAAATATCGATGCCGAAAAATCTGTTCTGGGAGCCATGTTGATTGACGATGAGGCTATCGGAACGGTTATCGAAATCGCTGATGAGTCGTGGTTTTACGATGACTCCCACCAAAAAATTTATCGTGCTATTATTGATTTGTATAATGGCCGCAAGAATGTCGATCTTATAACTTTATCCGACAAACTTCGTGATGATAATGCCCTTGACAGCGTTGGGGGCGCATCCTATTTATCCGAACTTATTGACGGTGTGCCGACTTCAGCCAACGTTGCGCATTATGCGCAGATTGTCAAAGAAAAGGGTATTCTTCGTCAGCTTATCCGCAACTCCACCAAAATTATTAATGAAAGTTATGCGCCGAAGAACGCAATTGACGAAGTTGTTGATAATGCGGAGAAATTAATTTTTGAAATCGCGGATATGAAGCAGGCGCAGCAGTCGATTCATATTAAAGATGTGGTTAAAACCAGTATTGCGAAAATTGAGCATTTGTATCACCGTAAAGAGAGCATTACAGGCGTTCCGACCGGCTTTGTGGATATCGATAAAATGACATCCGGTCTGCAGCCTTCAGATTTGATTATTGTCGCTGCACGGCCTTCAATGGGAAAGACGGCGCTGGCGATTTCGATTGCCGAACATGTCGGGATTGATTATGAAGGTGGTGTGGGGATTTTTAGCCTTGAGATGTCAAAAGAGCAGTTGGTTCAGCGTATGCTTTGTTCACAGGCGCGCGTGGATGCGCAAAAGGTACGGGGGGGATTCTTGCCTTCATCCGATTGGCCGAAGTTAACGAAAGCGGCCGGGCAATTGTCGGCTTCCAAAATATATATTGATGACACGCCGGCTATCTCTGTGATGGAACTGCGTGCTAAAGCGCGCAGGCTTAAGGCCAATCATGATATCAATATGATTGTGCTTGATTATATTCAGCTTATGCGAGGGCATAGTAAATCTGAAAGCCGACAACAGGAAATTTCTGAAATTTCACGAGCGCTTAAGGCGCTTGCGCGGGAATTGAATGTGCCGATTATTGCACTTAGCCAACTTTCACGTGCCGTTGAATCACGCCAGGACCACCGTCCACAATTATCGGATTTGCGTGAATCGGGGGCCATTGAGCAGGACGCCGATGTGGTCCTTTTACTCATGCGTGAGGAATATTATAATCCCACCGAAGAAAACCGCAATAAAGCCGAGATTATTATCGCCAAGCAGCGTAACGGGCCTGTCGGCTCGGTGGAGCTGACCTTCATTAAAGAATTTGTCCGGTTTGAAAATCTTGCATAACTGATTGACATCATTATTTTTCATCCGTATAATCAGACCAACTGAAATGAAAGCCTATATAATCTAAATAGTTAGGATTTATATGAGAGTACTAGTACGTATTTTCTGCCTTTCGCTTTTTATAATTACATCTATTACAGCTACAGGGTTTGCCCAAAATGCCGGCTCTTCATCAGACAAAAAAGTTGTTACGGCTATTGAAGTTGTGGGCAATAAGACCATCAGCATTGCAACGATCCTCTCCAAAATCAAGACACGGGTTGGACAGAATTATCTGCAAACGGTTATCAGTGATGATTTGAAAAGGCTTTATAATACCGGTTATTTTGCCGATGTCCGTGTGGACCGTGAGGAGTTTGAAGGTGGTTTTAAAGTTGTTATCCTTGTCGATGAAAAGGCGATCATCGAAGAGATTACCTTCTCAAAGACCAAAAAAATCCGTCCTAATGCCATCAAAAAGCAAATTAATTCCCAAGTTGGTAAGTTTTTAGACAACAAAGTTTTGAAAGATGATGTAAAAACAATCCGCGATATGTTCGATAAAAAAGGTATGTCGCTTGCCGAGGTCGAAGTAGAGACTTTTATCGACGATGTGACGAATAAGGTAAGTCTGCATTTTATTATTCGTGAAGGCTATCAAGTCAAGATTGACAAAATTAATATCGGGGGCAATGCTTCTTTTAAGGACAGAAAACTTAAAAAACAACTTAAGTCAAAGACATCAAATATATTTAGAGGCGGGTATTTGAAGGAAGATCTATTAAAGGAAGATATGGAGCGGCTGACAGCGTTTTATGAGCAGAATGGGTATATTGATGCGCGTGTATCATACAATGTCGAACACCTTGTCAAAGGAAAGGTGTTGGTCAATATTAGTATAGAAGAGGGTAAGCGCTATAAAGTAGGTGATGTTTTTGTCGAAGGTAATGAAGTTGTCTCAGAGAAAGAAATCCGCCGTGCCATGCGGACGATTGAAGAAGGAAATATTTTTAGTCGTGAGAAATTGAAACTCGATGTGGCGAACATCCGCACACTTTATTTTGACCGCGGCTATATTTTTGCTGCGGTTAATGAAGCTTCATCTTTAGACGGTGAGACCGGGATGGTTGAGGTGAAGATTAATATTCAAGAAGGCGGACTGGCATACATTGAACGCGTTAAAGTGCAAGGTAACACACGCACAAGAGATATTGTTGTCCGCCGGGAATTACGTTTATATCCTGGAGACCGGTTTGATGGTTCGAAATTAAGAAGAAGTAAAGAGCGTTTAAGCAACCTGGGTTATTTTGAAGATGTATCGTTTGATATTGAGGATACCGATACATTCGACCGTAAAAATCTTGTTGTTCAGGTCAAAGAAGCAAAGACGGGTTCGTTTAGTTTTGGCGGTGGATTTAGTACAGTAGACCGCGTTGTCGGGTTTATTGAAGTGGAGCAGCGCAACTTTGATATCACAAATTGGCCGACTTTTGTCGGGGGAGGTCAAAGACTTCAAGTACGCGCCGAAACAGGTTCAAGCAAAAACAATTTACTTCTCAGTTTTACCGAACCATGGGTCTTTGATCGGCCGATTTCTTTCGGATTTGATTTATATGCCCGTGACCGTGAGCGTGAAGATGATACCGGTTATGCGTATGATGAAGAACGTGTTGGTGGGAAATTACGTTTGAGTAAACAGTTTGGCGAGTTTGATCGTGCAGGCATATCTTATAAATGGGAAGAGGTTGAAATTTCTAATTTTGAACCAGGTGTGTCTGCCGCCCTGTTAGCGGAAGCCGGAACCAATGCGGTGAGTGTCTTCGGTATCAATTACACACACGATGAACGTGACAGTGTTTTTAATCCAAGAAAAGGTTGGGTTTTTAACTCTGGTTTTGATATTGCCGGTGGTATTCTTGGGGCAGATAAGGATTTTTATCGTGTGACGCTAGGGGGGAGTTACTATGTTCCTCTTGCGTATGATTCTGTCCTAGAGTTTAGGGCCCGTACCGGTATTGTCGATGCTTATGGGGACTCCAGCTCAGTACCTATTTTTGAACGGTTTTTCGCCGGTGGTGCCAGCAGCATCCGGGGTTATGAACAGCGTGGCGTCGGCCCGCAGGATGCCACCACCAAAGATCCTATTGGTGGGGAAAGCATGATTGTCTCCACAGTTGAGTACACTGTGCCGCTTCTTGATTTTCTTAAACTTGCGGTCTTTGTTGATAGTGGTGGTGTTTGGGAAAAGGTTGGCGATTACGGCGACAGCGGATTTAAAACAGGCGCAGGTGTAGGCGCGCGTATTAAAACACCTATCGGCCCGATCAGTTTAGACTACGGTTATCCACTTAATGACGAGCCGGGCGAAGAAGACCAGTCCGGCAAATTCTACTTTAATGTAAGTCGAGGGTTCTAATATCCCTCAAATTTTTAAATTGCCCCGCTTATTAATAAGTGATATCATAGCGGATTAATTCACAATTGTAACAGGGTGATGATTAAAGGAGGAACACATGAAATTGAGTAAGTTTGTCTTAGTATTTATATTTATCCTATCTTTATTTGTTTCGACGCAGGCTAGTGCGGAAGAAAAAATAGGATATGTTGATTTAAGTATTTTATTTGACGAATACTATAAAACCAAAGAGTTTGACGCAATGCTTGAACAAAAACATAATGGCTACGAAGCAGAAAAGCAAGCCAAGCTTGAGAAATTACAAGAAGCCCAAGGTAAGTTGGCGCTTCTCAAAGAGGATAAAAAAGCCGAGCTTGAGGGCCAAATCGAGCAAATGCGTGCCGAATTGGTTGAATATGATCAGCAGCAAAAAACAACGCTCACCAAAGAAAGAAACGAAAAAATTCGTGACATATTGCTTGAAATCGAGAAGGTTGTTAGCACCTATGCAGAAAAAGAAGAGTACTCTATTATCCTCAATGATAGGGTTTTAATTTACGGACAGCAGACACATAATCTTACCGAAAAGATTTTGAATATTTTAAATGCTGGCCAGGAATAGTAGGTTTTAGTTTATGAAAATCACCCTGGCCGAAATTGCCAAGATAGTTGATGGTAAGGTTGTCGGTGATGAAAGTCTTACGGTTACGGGCCTCAGTGGTATCCAAGAAGCAGAAGAAGGCCAGTTAACTTTTATTGCCGATAAAAAATTCACAACTTATCTTAAAGACACAAAAGCATCCGCCGTTATCGTTCCTCAAGGCTTTGCCCTAGACGATAAATCTGTTGTGCAAGTTGATAATCCTTCTCTAGCATTTTCCAAAGTTATTTCTGCTTTATTTGAACCGTATACACCCTCATTTAAGGGGGTTGATCCAAAGGCATCTGTCGGTGCAGATGTTTCACTAGGTAAAGATGTTGTTATTGCTCCTTTTACGGTGATCGACGATGGATGTGTCATTGGTGATAATACGATTATTATGCCGGGAGGGTATGTTGGGCAAAATACACACATTGGCAGTAACTGTACAATTCATGCCAATGTTTCTGTGTATCATGATACGCGCATCGGCCATAATGTTATTATTCACAGCGGTACAGTGATTGGATCCGACGGTTTTGGTTATACACAGCAAGATGAGGCTCATCATAAAATACCGCAGATAGGTCATGTTGTTATAGAAGATGATGTTGAAATTGGGGCTAATGTGACGATTGACCGGGCCCGGTTTAATCAGACTATTATCCGGCGCGGCACTAAAATCGATAATCTTGTACAGATTGCTCATAACGTTGATATTGGCGAAGCGGCACTCATCATTTCGCAAGCCGGTGTTTCCGGCAGCGTTAATATTGGTAAAGGAGCAATCTTAGCTGGGCAGGCCGGCATTGCCGGTCATTTATCCATCGGTGATGGTGCGATTGTCGCTGCGCAAGGTGGCGTGACAAAATCAGTCCCGTCAGGAGAAATGGTTTCCGGATATCCGGCCAAGCCGCACAAGGAGGCTCAGAAAGTCAACGCCGCACTGCAAAGATTGCCAGAGTATGTTAAAACAATCAGAGAATTAAAAAAGCGTGTGGACGAGTTAGAGAAGAAAGATAAATAATGACGGTTAAACAACGGACAATTAAAAAAGAAACAACCATCTCAGGCATAGGTTTACATACGGGTAATGAAATCCATTTGACACTTAAACCGGCCGCCGAGGATTTTGGTATCACTTTTGTCAGGGTTGATCTAGAGGGCACACCGGCGATTAAAGTATGCCCGGAAAGTATTTCGGACCATTCGGAACTGCCCAGATGCACATCGATCGGTGTAGGCAATGCGCGTGTGCATACGGTTGAACATTTGATGAGCGCGCTTTATGGCCTTGGCATCAATAACTTAATTGTTGAAATTGACGGCAACGAGCTTCCCGGTCTTGACGGTAGCAGTAAAGAGTATTTGGAAGTATTGGAAAAAGCAGGTATTGAAGAACAGTCGAAGGATGCAGAGTTTTTTACCGTACGTACACCGATCGGTGTGACCGATGGTGATTCGGCTATTTATATTTTTCCTGCCGACGAATTTAAAGTAACTTACGCGCTCAGCTATGACCATCCTTATTTAAGATCGCAGTTTTTTTCCCTTGTTGTTAATGAACAAACTTACAAAGAAGATATCGCCCCTTGCCGGACATTTTGTTTGGAAAGCGAAGCTAATCAGTTAAAAGAGTTGGGATTGGGTAAAGGCGCGACACATCAAAATACGCTTGTGATCGGTGATGACGGGCCGATTGATAATACACTGCGTTTTGATGATGAGTGCGTTCGTCACAAGATATTGGATTTCATTGGAGATCTTTATTTGCTGGGAATGCCGATCAAAGGGCATGTCTATGCGACTAAAAGCGGACATAAGGCGAATTTTGATCTGCTTAAGAAAATATACAAACAACATGTAAAGTCTAAGGAAAAAGGCATTATTGTCGGCTATGATTATGGCGATAAACCTGAGATCGATATTGCCGGGATTATGAAGATTTTGCCGCATCGTTATCCGTTTTTATTGGTCGATCGCGTTGTTGAAATCGAGAAGGGTAAAAGCGCGGTTGGCATCAAAAATGTGACCATTAATGATGGGTTTTTCCAGGGGCATTTCCCCACCAAGCCGGTTATGCCGGGTGTTTTGATGATTGAGGCCATGGCCCAGACGGCCGGGGTTGTCATATTGACGAACGAACAGCACCATGGTAAGGTAGCATTTTTTATGGCCATTAATAATGTGAAATTCCGCAAAGTCGTTGCCCCGGGAGACCAGTTATTGATGGAAGTGAATATTGTCCGGGATAAGAGCAAAACAGCGCAAGTCCATGGGATAGCTAGAGTTGGCGACCAAATCGTGGTTGAAGCCGATATGATGTTTTCTTTTACCGATGCCTCGTATCTTGATGAATAAGCCTCTGTGAGCTACGCAAGCTCACACGGCCTAACAAAACTGACTTTTTGGTTTCAAAGGGCCTTGATCTAGGTTACAATAACCATATGGAAAACTTAAGGATACATAAAACAGCCATTATTCACCCAGGAGCTGAGCTGTCTTCAGGGGTCACGGTCGGGCCTTATTCGATTATTGAAGAAGGGGTTCGCCTAGGGGATAATGTTCGGGTGGGGAGTCATTGTGTGATTACAGGCCAGACAATCATTGGGCGTAATACAAAGATTTACACCGGTGCTGTTATCGGTAGTGCTCCACAGGATAAAAAATATGCCGCTGATGACAATGTCTTCTTAAATATTGGCGAAAATAATGTTATCCGCGAATATGTCACCATGAATCCCGGCACAGCCCAAGGCGGGGGGAAAACAACCATCGGTGATAATAATCTATTTATGGCCTATTCGCATATCGCCCATGATTGCATTATCGGCAATCATTGTGTGATGGCCAACAGTGCGACTTTGGCCGGGCACGTTACCTTGGAGGATAATACCGTGATTGGCGGCTTAAGTGCAGTTCATCAATTTGTGCGTTTGGGGCGTTTATCGATTGTAGGTGGGTGTACAAAAGTTATTCAGGATATACCGCCGTTTTCGATGTGTGTAGGGCATCCGGCCAAAGTCATTAAACCTAATACGATTGGTCTTAAACGGGCAGGTTTTAAAGATGACTTAATTAAAAGGCTTAATCTTGCATTTAAAATATTATTCCGTTCAGGTTTAAGTAAAACAAACGCGATCGAACGTGTTGTCAAAGAGATCGATCAATGCCCTGAACTTGAGCATTTGATTTTCTTCTGTAAAACGACTAAACGCGGTCTTTGCAGCTAACCAAAACCTTTCCTTTTAACAATATGAGTCAGAAAATATTAGGACTTATTGCCGGCAGTGGAAAATTTCCTTTTGCGTTTGCAAAGAAAGCAAAAGAAAAAGGTTATCATGTTGTGACCGCCGGCATTAAAGGCGACACTTCTTTTTTCTTAAGATTTTTTACCGATCAAATATCGACATTTCCCGTCGGAGAATTGGATAAAATATTTTCTTATCTGCGTGATAGTGGTGTTAAAGAGGTTATTATGGCAGGTCAGGTGAACCCAAATAATTTGTTTGAAGAAGATTTACATCTTGATCAGGAATTTACAAAATTATTTGCCGCCATTAAAGATCGTAAGGCTGATACCATCTTTGCCGCGCTTGGTGAAAAGTTAAAAGACTATGGGATCAAATTGATTGATTCAACGTTTTTGATTCAAGACCATCTGGCGCCGGCATGTGTTTTAACACAACGTAAGCCCACGGAAAACGAAAATGCCGATATTGAGTTTGGCCGTGAAATCGCCAAAGCGATGGGGGGCCTTGATGTCGGACAGACAGTTGTTATCAAAGATAAGGCGATTGTGGCCATTGAAGCAATGGAAGGAACGGATAAAACCATTTTAAGGGGTGGCCATATTGCCCAGCGCGATGCGGTTGTTGTTAAGATGAGTAAGCCCAATCAGGATTTGCGTTTCGATGTGCCTGTGATTGGTCCGCGCACCATCCGTAATATGAGACGATCCAATGCCAGTTGTATCGCGGTCGAGGCCGGCAAGACCATCATTATTGACCGCGATAAGACAATTGATCTGGCGGATAAAGCGGCTATTTCGATTGTGTCCCTTTAGTTTTCTTCTTCGAAAAAATAATTACAAGAATCTTCCGATAAGTCTATAACACTATGTTTTCCAATAATTTATGATTTTTTGTGTATTTTTATCTTCATTGACACCTATTATCATTTAACTTATAATCATTTGTCTATAGTAATAATAGTATTAAAGTATACGTTAAATATTAATTTAATAATTTTAAATAAAATAGCAGTATTGATGCTAGATCCTGGATGCTAGATGCTTGTGTGGCTAGTACAACTAGCATCAAGCATCTAGATACTAGCATCCAGAATATAGAAAGCAGGTTTCAGCTAATGGAAGTGGATGAATTAAAACAGGTTAGATTAGATAAACTTAATAATCTAAAGGAGTTAGGCATTACTCCTTATGGTCATAGATTTGAACGCAGCCACGCGCTTGCGGATGTTTTAAATGATTTTAAGGAAGATCAAAGTGTTGTGGTGGCTGGACGCATCATGGCCAACCGTAAACATGGCAAGGTTATGTTTATGGACCTTCAAGACCAGACGGCGCGGATGCAGCTTTTTGTCAAGAAAGATAACTTAACGGAAGAGACATTTGCTTTGCTTAAAGAGCTCGACATTGGTGATATTATCGGTGTTAGCGGAGAGACTTTTGTGACCAAGATGGGGGAAGAAAGTCTGCGGGTCAAAGATCTAACGGTTTTATCAAAGTCCCTTTTAACACTACCGGAAAAATTTCATGGGCTTAAGGATGTTGATACGCGTTACCGTCAACGCTATGTTGACTTAATTATAAATAATGATGTGCGCGATGTTTTTATCAAGCGCAGTAAGATTACCTCACTGATCCGTAATTATCTTGACGGGCAAGGTTTTCTGGAAGTAGAAACGCCGATGCTGCAGACAATGGCAGGCGGCGCGCGCGGCAGACCTTTTAAGAGCAAACATAATGCTTACGGTTTGGATGTTTTCCTGCGTATAGCCCCGGAGCTTTATCTGAAGCGTCTTTTAGTCGGGGGGCTCGAACGTGTTTATGAGCTTAACCGTAATTTCCGTAATGAAGGTGTTTCCACGCGGCATAATCCGGAGTTTACTATGCTTGAAGTATATCAGGCCTACGGAAATATTGAGGATATGATGAACCTGACGGAGAACATGATCAGTTCTTTGGCTCATGAAATCACGGGCTCCTATAAAGTGACATTTGCCGGTAAAGAAATTGATTTTACGACTCCCTGGGAGAGACGTTCCTTTGCACAAGTGGTTAAAGATAAATTTGACATTAATCCTGAAGATAATGCCGAAGCGATGCTTGCCAAAGTCAAAGCTGTGCGTGGCAATGTGAAGGTTGAGACGCTGACCAAAACAGCGATAATGAATATCGTCGAGGAGGCATTAGAAGAGGATGAGATTACCAATCCCGTCTTCTTCACCGATTATTTTACATTTCTTTGTCCGCTGGCCAAGACACGTCCGGATAATGCGCATATATCGGAACGTTTCGAGGTGTTTGTGGCCGGTATGGAAATCGGCAACGCGTATTCCGAGCTGAATGATCCGCAGGAACAGAAGGAAAGGTTGTTAGAGGATTTGGGAGAAGATTTAGAAACAGGAAATCGAACGATTGATGAGGATTTTGTCAATGCCCTGGAATACGGCATGCCGCCGGCCGGAGGACTGGGCATTGGTATTGACCGACTCGTTATGCTGCTTACAAATTCACCGTCAATCCGGGATGTTATATTATTTCCGCTTATGAAACCAGTAGGGCATGACGAGGAGAGCTGATGGAACTTATTTCTTCAGAAAATATCACCCGTGATTTATTGCGGGCACACTTTGATCAGGCCTATTTTAATACCGGGCTTGATGATAAGGGAAGTTTATTTGTTAAAGATAAGTTTAAGATTTATATCGATGTCGGCAAGAAAAAACAAAACGTAACCTTTAGTGTCTATTTTAACTTTCAAGACGGCGCGGTTGAAGCCGACCGGAAAGTCCTGGTTGAGATTATTAATGCGAGTTTGATGCAGGTTAAGGCGGTGCTTTCGAAAAATATTTTGACGCTGGAATATGATCTTTGGATTGAGGGGGGCGTTCAGCCTAAAAATATTATTTTGGCCTACCGCGGTTTTGTTTCACAAATCAGTGCCGCATTGGCCAAAGATGAAAAACGTGTTTTGAAGTGAGATTTGAAAAAGATTTAATTGTTGTCTGTTGTTAGTTGTTTGTTGTTGGATTTTCAAACTAACAACCATCAACTAACACCCAACAACTGGAGTTTTATGAGTTTTGAAAACTGGGTCAGCCGTAAATACACCCGCGCTAAAAAAGAAAAGTTTTTAGCATTTCTCAATATTATTTCGATTGTCGGTGTGGCGATCGGTGTGGCTTCGCTCATTATTGTGATCTCTGTTATGACAGGTTTCGGCAATAATTTGCGGGAAAAAATTATCGGGACCATGCCCCACATCATGATCGATAAAGAAACGCGCATTAATGATTTTAATCAAATCATTGTTCAGCTGCGTGATATCAATGGCGTTGAAGGGGCCGCCCCGTATATTCAAGGCAATGTATTTTTAGAAACGACGCAGCAGGCGGTCGGTTTGGTGCTGCGCGGGATTGATCCACAACGTGAATCGGGCGTGACATACGTTCATCAATATCTTAAAAAAGGTTCATTGACAGACTTAACGGACGAGACGGTTATTATTGGCGAGGAGTTGGCGCGCTATTTTAATCTAACAGTCGGAGATTTTGTTACGTTTATTGCCCCGGGCTCAGGACTTGCGGGAGAAGGGTGGCGCTATAAACTGAAGGTCGCCGGTATTTTCCGCACCGGGATGATTGACTATGACATGAATTTGGTTTTGACCGATTTGGCCCAGGCACAGACCATTTTTCAGTTTCCGGATAATATGTCATCCGGTATTGGGCTGCGTTTAAAAAATCCTGAGGCGGCGGATGCCATAAAGAAAGATATCTATGATGTGATTGGTTATAAATTTATTGTCAGAAGCTGGATTGATATTAACCGCAATCTATTTGACGCATTGTTTCTTGAGAAGTGGGGATTGTTTATCATTTTGACGCTGATGATTTTAGTCGCGTCATTTAATATTATCAGCACGCTTGTTGTGACGGTTACCAGTAAAATAAATGAGATCGGCATTCTTAAAGCAATCGGTGCACCAGCGTCATCGATTAAGAAAATTTTTATTAATCAAGGGATGCATATCGGTTTATACGGCATATTTTGGGGCGTTTTAAGTGGCGTTGGATTTTGTTATGTGCTCGGTAATTATGTGAAAGTACCAGAGGCTATTTATTCGATTGACCGTGTTCCAGTGGATGTTCAGTTCTATGACATGGCAGCCATCATATTGGCGGCAGGGCTAATTACGTTTTTTTCAACTATTTATCCGGCATCAAAAGCGGCAGCTATGCAGCCTGTTGATGCCCTGCGGTATCAGTAAGGGCGCATATGATACTCGAAGCCGTCAATATTCACAGGTCGTATGCATATGACGACAATGAAATAGAAGTTTTGAAAGGAATTGATTTTAAGGTTAAAGCCGGCGAGGTCGTGGCCATTATTGGTCCGTCTGGCGCGGGAAAATCAACGCTCTTAAATATTATCGGTGGATTGGATCAGCCTAATCAGGGAGAAGTATTTGTTAATCAACAGAATGTTTACGGATTGACAGAGAAAAAAAGGGCTGAGCTGCGTAATCAAAGCATCGGTTTTGTCTTTCAGTTTTATTATTTGCTACCGGAGTTAACGACGCTTGAAAATGTTGTTTTACCGGCACTCATCAAAGACAAAACAGATAAATTTGCTGAATACACCGAGCAGGCAAAAGAATTACTCGATTGGATGGGCCTTTCAGAGAGGCTTAAGTCCAAACCGAATCAACTCTCTGGAGGTGAGCAGCAGCGCGTGGCCATGGCGCGTGCTTTAGTGAATCAACCGCAGCTCATTTTGTGTGATGAGCCGACAGGAAATTTAGATTCGGCCAGTGGTAAGGAACTCATTGATTTGTTATTTGCCTTTAATAAAAAAAATAAACAGACCTTTGTTATTGTGACACATGATGAAAATATAGCGCAGTGTTCTCATCGTCGCGTACATATTAAAGATGGGTTGTTGGTTGACGATCAATAATTGAGAATTGAGAAAGAAAAAGTAAAAAAGAAAATTTAAAAGTTAAAATTTAAAATCGTATTTAGTAGTTAGTAATTGGTAATTAGAGATTGCAACCCCGAACCAATTACTAATTACCAACGACTAAATACCAAACACAATTTAATTTTTTAATTTATTTCAATTTTTCATTTTCTTTTTTACTTTTAATTTTTTATTTTTACATTTTTATAGAGAGGACATCATGAAAGTATATCTCAACGGACAATTAGTTGATAAAAAAGATGCGAATATTTCGATATTCGATCATGGTTTTTTATATGGGGATGGTGCGTTCGAAGGAATACGTTCTTACGGCAGTTTTGTGTTCAGATTAAAAGAACATATTGACCGGCTTTATGAAACGTGTCATTCGATGATGATTGACATTTCTCTGACAAAAAAGCAAATGGAAAAAGCGATCCTTGATACTCTTAAGGCTAATAAATTAAAAGATGCCTATATTCGTGTTATCATAACGCGCGGTGTCGGCGATCTAGGTTTGGATCCGCGCAAGTGCAATGGCAACGCTAGTATTATCGTGATTGCCGATAAAATCACTCTGTATCCGAAGGAATTATATAAAAAAGGGATGGAGATTATTACAGTACCGACATTGCAAAACGGACCTAATGCGCTCAACCCGCAACTTAAGTCGCTGAACTACCTGAATAATATTATGGCCAAAGTGGAGGCCAGTAATGCCGGATATAACGAAGCGATTATGATGGACGATCAAGGCTATGTTACCGAATGCACGGGGGACAATATTTTTCTGATTAAAAATGGTATTTTGTCGACCCCGGTTCAAGGGCATTTGAAAGGCATTACCCGGCAGGCTGTTTTGGATATTGCGAAAAAAACCAAAGTTGAGATTCGCGAAAGCTTTATCACGCGACACGAAGTCTATATTGCTGATGAGTGTTTTTTAACCGGAACGGCAGCGGAAGTAATACCGATTGTTAAAGTCGATGGGCGGACTATTGGCTCCGGCAAACCGGGTAAGCTCACATTGGACTTTATCGATAAGTTTCATGCGTTAACGAAAAAGGATGGGGTTAAGTATTAAATGGATTTTGGCCTTGGGGGTTGGGACTTAGGACTTAGAATCCAAGTCCCAAGTCCTAACGCCTAAGTCCCAGGTACTAAAATTATGGATAATTTCATCGACAATACAGGGCAGTGGCTTAAGGGTGAGGGTGCTCATTCGGACATTGTTATGTCATCACGCATAAGGCTTGCGCGTAATCTTGCGCAGCATCCGTTTCCGAGCAAGGCCGGCAAAAAGGAATTAACCAAATCCCTGGATGTTGTCCACAAGGGCATGGAAGAAGCGCATCTGCTTAAGAACTTTTTATTTCTTAAGATCAATGAATTGGATAATGTCGATAAACAGTTTCTCATTGAGCGTCATTTGATGAGCCACGACCATGCAAGTAATACAGAAGGCAAGGCGCTTGTCGTGTCCAAAGATGAATCATTGGCGATTATGGTCAATGAAGAAGATCATCTGCGTATTCAGGTGATGCATTCGGGCTTTGATTTAGAGACGGCCTGGAAAACCGCTGATTCGCTCGACGATGAGCTTTCGGGCAAACTCGATTTTGCCTATGATATTAATTGGGGTTATTTAACCGCATGTCCCACGAATACCGGAACAGCTATGCGCGGCAGTGTGATGATGCATTTACCGGCGCTGGTTATGACCAAACAAATTAATAAAGTTATGGCCGCTGTATCTAAACTTAACTTCGCTTCACGCGGTTTTTACGGCGAAGGGACACAGGCGAGCGGAAATTTTTATCAGATTTCTAATCAAGTGTCACTCGGCCATAGTGAAGGTGATGTGATCGCCAACATTAACGGTCTTATAAGTCAAATCATTGAACAGGAAGAGCAAGCCCGGCAAGCTTTGCTTGTGCAAAATCGTCCGATGTTAGAAGATAAAATCCATCGTTCGTACGGCATCCTTAAAAATGCTTATATTATTTCCAGCCAGGAAACAGTCGATCTATTGTCTATGCTGCGTTTGGGTGTGGATTTGGAAGTTGTTAAAGACATTGACCGCCCGTCGATCAATGAACTTTTGATTACCATTCAGCCGGCACATTTGCAAAAGATTGAAGGAAAAAAACTATCCGCATCAGATAGAGATATGAAAAGAGCAAGTCTTATACGTGAAAAGTTAGGAGGCAAGTAAAATGTTTAACCGATTTACCGAAAGAGCCAGAAAAGTTATCGTTTATGCGAAAGAAGAAGCCCGACGTTTTAATCACGACTATATTGGTACGGAACATTTATTATTAGGGCTTGTCCGTGAAGGCGAAGGTGTTGCTTCGGCCGTATTACAAAAGTTAGGTTTGGATTTAGAAACCATCCGTATTGAGGTGGAAAAACTCGTTCAGCCTGGACCGCAAACGCAAGTTTTGGGGGATATCCCATTTACGCCGCGTTCAAAAAAAGCGCTTGAGCTTTCCGCCGAAGAAGCACGTGCCTTGGGTCATAATTATATCGGCACCGAGCATCTTCTCTTGGGGCTTGTTAAAGAAGGCGAAGGTATGGCTTACCGGGTTCTGCTCAATCTTGGTCTTGACCTTGGTAAATTGCGCAATGAAGTGATGGAGCTTTTAGGCTCAGGTATTCCGGGATACACCGGAACCGAAGCCGCCAAAACAGGGGACAAAAGTCCCGCGATCGATGCCTATGGGCGTAACTTAAATAAACTCGCCCGCGATGGCAAACTGGATCCGGTGATTGGGCGTAGTGAAGAAATTGACCGTATCCTTCAAATTTTGTGCCGCCGCTCTAAAAATAATCCTGTTCTTCTCGGAGAGGCCGGCGTTGGAAAAACAGCGATTGTTGAAGGGCTCGCCCAAAGAATTGAAAAAGGTGAAGTGCCGGAAATCTTAAGAGATAAAAAAATTATCATGCTTGATTTAGCGATGATGATTGCCGGAACAAAATACCGCGGGCAGTTTGAAGAACGGATTAAAGCGATTATGGATGAGCTTAAACGTTCCGGAAAAATTATTCTTTTTATCGATGAGTTGCACACGCTTGTTGGCGCTGGGGCAGCGGAGGGCGCGATCGATGCGGCTAATATTTTAAAGCCGGCGCTCGCGCGTGGTGAGATCCAATGTATTGGGGCCACAACGCTTGATGAGTACCGTAAATATATCGAAAAAGACGCGGCGCTTGAAAGACGGTTTCAGACAATTACAGTTGATCAGCCGTCGGTTGATGAAGCCGTTCAAATTTTACACGGCCTACGTGATAAATACGAAGCGCATCACCGTGTTAAATTTTCCGATGAGTCGCTTGAGGCGGCCGTCCATTTATCGGAACGCTATATCTCAGGACGCGCCTTGCCGGATAAAGCGGTTGATATACTCGATGAAGCCGGCGCGCAGGCACGCCTTAAGGCCATGGTTGTGCCGCCTGATCTTAAAGAGCTAGAAGCGGAAATAGAATCGGCTAAACAGGAAAAAGAAGCATTTATCAAATCGCAGGATTTTGAAAAGGCGGCGATGATGCGGGATAGAGAACGTGAGAATCGTCAAAAGCTTGATGATGTTAAAAACGAATGGGCGCAGGAGCGCGACAAAGTAACGCTTACCATCGGTTACGATGAAGTCGCCAAAGTTGTGTCCCAATGGACCAAGATTCCTCTTGTGCGCTTGGAGCAGGAAGAGAGTGAACGCCTGCTTAAAATGGAGGAGTTTTTGAACAAACAAGTTATCGGTCAAGGTGATGCGATCGGGGCGATTGCCCGGGCGGTACGGCGTTCACGGGCAGGGATTAAAGATCCTAAACGTCCGATTGGGTCATTTATATTTCTTGGCGCAACAGGTGTTGGTAAAACATTACTCGCCCAATCATTGGCCGAATTTATGTTTGGCAGTAAGGATTCGTTAATCCAGGTCGATATGTCGGAGTACATGGATAAATATAATGTTTCGCGTTTGATCGGAGCACCTCCGGGGTATGTCGGTTATGAAGAAGGTGGTCAGTTAACCGAGAAGGTTCGTCGCAAACCGTATTCGGTAATCCTGCTCGACGAAATCGAAAAGGCGCATCCGGATGTGTTTAATCTTCTTCTGCAAGTCTTTGAGGAAGGAAGATTAACAGATAGCTTGGGACGTAAAGTTGATTTTCGAAATACCGTTATTCTTATGACATCGAATATCGGAGTTGAACTTCTTAAAAGCCAAGGTTCGCTTGGGTTTGTTGAATCTAAAGAAAGCCTAAGTTATGAGGAGACAAAAGAAAAATTACTTGAAGCGGTTAAAAAGGCGTTTAAACCGGAATTTTTAAACCGGATTGACGATACCATTGTCTTCCGTTCACTTACGCGTGAAAACTTAGAAGATATTGTCAAAATCGAAGTGGATTATGTGGCTAAGCGTTTGGAAGATAAAGAAATTTCCATTGAGCTTGAAAAAGAAGCTTTCGCCCTTTTAACGGAAAAAGGATTTGATCCTGTTTATGGGGCGCGTCCTTTAAAAAGGACGATCCAGCGTTTGCTTGAGGATCCCCTGGCTGAGGAGATTATCTCTGGAGCATTCAAAAAAGGATCGGTTGTGAAAGTTAAACGTAAAAAAGATGAACTAGTATTTACTTAAAGATGCACAAAGTAATTTGGTTTTTATTGTTTGTTATCCTGACAGCGGCATCCAGCGATGCCGCTGTTGTCTATCCTTTCGAGGGTGAATTTGATTTCCGCACCAAGGAGTTTAATATCACCGTTTTGTCGAAAGAAGATGGCAAGGCTGTTATTACTAACCGTTTGATCGAGGACAAAGGTTATGAACTTTCCGCCAAAATCGATCATTTCAACACGGAGAGTTCCGATTTATCGAGTGATTTTACAGCTGTGTTCACTAAAAGCGTTGATGTCGACAATGCCATTGTCTATAACGGAACGCTCAATACGCAATATATGCTGGTCGATTTTAAACCAATCCGTGAATTGTCAGGCGATTTTTTTATTAAAGATAAAGTTTTGACGTTTAGTTCGCTTAAATTCGGTGGTGTCAATTGTACGGGTTCTTTTGATTTTGAAAGTCCCCATGCGGTTAACCTGGCCATTAACATCGACCGTATCCCGATGGATAAGTTTTTAGATGTCTGGCAGCCGAGTAGAACATATGATGCCGATGGTCTTGTTTCAGGCATCATAAAAGTAACCGGCGATTTGGACGCTCTTTATCTTAAAGGCAAGTTAGACGGAGCGGATGGGTATATAAAAACTTTTGACTTTGACGAGATCCATTTGGATATCGAAGGGGTTTATCCCCATTTGCAGATCGCCCAATCAAAGGTTCTTAAGAAAGACGGTTTGAATTTTGAATTTGAAGGGCCGATTAATTTGCGTGACCGGAAAAATTTTAAGAAACAAATCAAAGAATTAACTTTTAAGCCGGTTGTGCGTGGATCAGAATCTGAAAGAGAATGGACGATACGCCAGGTTAAAGATGATTCAACGGGGGCAACCTCGCTTAAATATTTGCTGCGCAAAGAAACCGACGATGTATCGGGCATGCTCGGCATAGAAAAATCACTGGAATTTTAAATGGTTAAAACGAAAACACTTTTTGTTTGTCAGGAATGCGGGTTTGAAACGCCTCGCTGGGAAGGGAAATGTTCAAGTTGCGGGGCATGGAATGCGTTTGTGGAAGAGGCTATGGTTCCCAAAGCGGCCAAGCAAAGTGCGGTTTTGCTTAAAAGTGATCCTGTTCAGCTAAAAGATGTGACAGGTGAAGATGACCGTCGGTATTTAACCGATATATCGGAGCTTGACCGGGTGCTTGGTGGAGGCCTTGTACCGGGATCAGTTACGTTGATCGGCGGTGATCCGGGGATCGGTAAGTCAACACTTTCGCTTCAAATCGGGTGCACATTAAGCGAGAAACAAAAAAAGGTTCTTTATATAAGCGGCGAAGAATCGGTTAAACAAACTGCCTTGCGTGCTAACCGGATCAGCCCGAAGGATAAACAGTCACTTTACATCGTTAATCAGGTTGATCTAAATGTTATTCAGGAGCATATCCGCAAAATGCAACCGGATGTAGTTGTCATCGATTCGATTCAGGTTATCTATCATCCCGATATCACATCGGCTCCGGGCAGTGTCAGTCAGGTTAGAGAGTGCGCGTCTATTTTAACACATACGGCCAAATCAATGGGTATGTCGCTTTTTATTATTGGACATGTGACCAAAGAAGGTGTGATTGCCGGGCCACGCGTGCTTGAACATATAGTGGATACGGTTTTGTATTTTGAAGGCGAGCGGTATTCGAGCTTTCGGATTTTACGCGCGATTAAAAACAGATTTGGCTCAACGAATGAAATGGGCGTGTTTGAAATGACAGGTGAGGGTTTGCTTGAGGTAACCAACCCTTCTGAAATATTTCTTTCGGAAAGACCGAAGGACACATCAGGCTCTGTTGTGGTGCCGATTATAGAAGGAACGCGGCCGTTTCTGGTTGAAATTCAGGGATTGGTGAGTCGTTCCAGTTTCAGCATGGTGCGCCACAAGGCGCAAGGCTTCGATGCCAACCGTCTTGCTCTTCTTGTCGCAGTGCTTGAAAAAAGGCTTAATCTTAATTTGCAGGATAAAGATGTTTTCTTAAATGTCGTCGGAGGGGTTAAAATTGTCGATCCGTCGGCCGATTTGGCTGTGGCGATGGCGATTGCCTCGGCGTTATTAGATAAATCCATCCCGCATGATATGGCCGTTGTCGGTGAGGTTGGATTGTCTTCTGAAATTCGCAGTGTGTCACAGCTTGTTTTACGTATTAATGAAGCCGATAAGCTTGGATTTAAACGGTGTATCGTCCCGGCTAATAATCTGAAGAATAAAGCCGCCTTGAAAAATAAATCGATTAAACTTATTGCGGTTTCCAATCTAAAAGAAGCGTTAGAAAACTTAATTTAAAACAGAAGAAGGGAGAAGGTAATGACCTTATCTTTTATTCGGATTTTATTTATCTTAACCAGCGGGGTTGTCGGTTATTATGTCGGCACCATATTAAATGAGGAAATTTTAGGCGCGCAGGCAGGGTGTTTACTTGGCCTTGTGGTCATCTTTTTGGAGCAAAGATTGCAGCGTGTGTCGATGAGTGGACTATCGAGTGTCGTATTCGGTTTGATTCTCGGTATTTTTATGGCGAAACTTATTTCCGCCATTTTGCAACTATTGCCTTTGGATGTCTTCACTCTGTCAGTTTCAGAAATTATTATAACATTGATATTTTCTTATATTGGAGCAACCATGGCGTTGCGCGGGAAAGACGAGTTTAATATTATTATTCCGTATGTGCGTTTTAAGCGGCAAGCCGTTAATGAGAATATAATACTTCTTGATACAAGTGTTTTGATTGACGGGCGTGTGCATGCGATCTATTTGACTCATTTTTTATCAGGACGATTGGTTGTGCCAAGTTCAGTTTTACAGGAACTGCAGACACTCGCTGATGATGAGAATCCTCTTAAACACGAGAAAGGGCGCCGCGGACTCGACTTGGTCAGTCAAATGCTCCATGATAGCAAGATTGAAATCAAAGTCCATGATGATACGTATGATTCGGGCGATTGTGCGGACGATAAATTACTCATGCTGGCCAAGATGATGGACGGAAGTATTTGTACGACGGACTATAATTTAGGGCGTGTGGCGATCGCGCAGAATATTGAAGTATTAAATATAAATGAGCTTGTCGAAGCGGTTAAGCCGTCATTACATAACGGCGATGAGTTTTCTTTGAAGTTATCTAAACCGGGCCGAGAAAAAGACCAGGCCGTCGGATATATGGAAGACGGCACGATGGTTGTTGTGAAAGATGCTAGAGATAAAATCGGCGAAGAGGTTTCTGTTGAGGTGACTTCTACTTTGCAGACGCAAACAGGCCGTATGATCTTTGCCAAATTAATTTAGGATAAGTGATGAAGGTTCAAGCAATCATTCCGTGCGCCGGTATCGGGGCAAGGCTTAAAACACAGCAGGCGAAATCTCTTATTGATTTGGGTGGACAGCCATTATTTATTCATACTATAAAAGCCTTTGTCACTGCAGAGTCTGTCGACAGCATCATTTTGGTTGTCCATAAAGATCAAAAACAAAGCATGGAAGATGCTTTAAGTGAGTATGGCTTTGGTCAAGATATCAAGGTTGTGCTCGGCGGCGCAACGCGCCGTGCGTCTGTTCATAATGGTCTAAAGGCTTGTGATGATGATACCAGTGTAATAGTTGTTCACGACGGGGCCAGGCCGTTGATTGCCTCCGGTCTTATTGATGAGGCGGTCAAGATGTGCGCAACCAAAAAAGCCGTTATTGTTGCTGTTCCGGTTAAATCGACGATCAAATCAGTGTCTGAAGGTCAGGTGACCGCAACACCTAAACGCTGCGATCTATGGGAAGTCCAAACGCCGCAGGTTTTTGATAAAGATTTATTACTTACCGCGCATAATTTGGATATCAATCAAGAAGCAACTGATGATGCCATGTTGGTTGAGCAGTCTGGCCAGAGTGTGTATGTGATGGCAGGCAGTGACCGTAATATAAAAGTGACAACGCAAGAGGATTTAATCGTAGCAGAGGCGTTTTTAAAATCAGAATAAAAAAGAATCAAAGCGTCGTTAGTTGTTGGTCATTAGTCATTAGTCATTGGAGGACGAATGACTAAAGACCAGACGCAACATTGTTATTGACTAGTAGGAGTACAAGCATGCGATTCAAAACAGGATTAGGATACGATATTCATAAATTTGTCAACGGGCGTAAATGTATTTTAGGCGGTGTTGAGCTTCCTTATGAAAAAGGGCTTGATGGTCATTCGGATGCGGATGTTGTGCTGCATGCCGTGTGTGATGCGATTCTAGGCGCGCTTGGCCGTGGAGATATCGGTGAGCACTTTCCGAATACCGATCCTGCGTATAAGGATATTGCGTCGATTGAATTATTAAAAAAGGTAGGCGATCAGTTGGCCTCATCGGGATATGTGTTAAGCAATGTCGATATTATGATTCAGGCCGAAGCGCCGAAACTTAATCCTCATAAGACGCAGATGCGCACAAACATTGCACAGACACTTGGGATCGATTTAGAGGATGTTAATATCAAAGCAACAACACAAGAAGGCTTGGGGGCTATAGGCCAGGCGCAAGGCATTGCCGCTTTTGCGGGAGTTTTGATTTATAAGAATTAGATGGGTCTGTTTATTGTTTAATGTTTAAAGTTTGGGTGATGTAATAAACAATAAACATTAAACTTTAAACGGACTTGGAGTTATTTTATTAATATATTTTTTAACAGGTAGGAAATCATGGGATTCATAGGTTTTATTTTTACATTATTTTTAATCACGCTTGCCTTTAGTTTACTGGCGGCTGTCTTTTTTGCCGAGGAGATTAAATCAACACGGGAAAAAGATCCGGCGGCAGGCGGCTATTTGCAGATTATTCTGCTTTATCCGGGTTTGCATGCGCTCATGGCGCATCGGATCAATCATCGTTTATGGAAACTAAAATTCCAGTTTTTGGCGCGGCTCTTGTCACAAATAGTCCGTTTTATAACCGGCATTGAAATTCATCCCGGAGCGCAAATCGGTAAAGGGCTGTTTATCGATCATGGGATGGGTGTTGTGATTGGTGAGACGACTATTGTCGGTGATGATGTGACTCTTTTTCAAGGCGTGACACTCGGCGGGACAGGTAAAGAATGCGGCAAAAGGCATCCGACCATCGGCAATAATGTGGTCATCGGAGCCGGGGCTAAAGTGCTTGGCAACATAACGGTTGGGGATAGTTCTTATATTGGAGCCAATGCGGTTATTTTAAAAGATATTCCTAACAATGCGACGGTGGTTGGTGTGCCGGGGCGTGTGGCCAAACATGAAGGCAAAAAGGTTGATTCATTGGATCATGTGCACATTGCCGATCCGGTTATGGTGCATATGCGTGATTTGATCAAACGCGTTAAACATTTGGAAAAACACGAAGAAAACCAAGGCGAAAATGGCGATGGCATTTAAGGGTAAATTTATTACGTTTGAAGGCTCCGAAGGTTCAGGCAAGAGCACGCAGATGGCATTGCTTAAAAAATATCTTCAGAAAAGAAAGTGTAAGGTTATTGTTTTGCGTGAGCCCGGTGGCGTTAAGATCAGCGAGACGGTAAGGCGTATTCTTTTGGATACAAAAAATAAGGAGATGAATAAAATCTGTGAGACGCTGCTTTACATGGCGGCGCGTGCTCAGCTCGTCGAAGAAAAACTGATTCCGGCCCTTAAAGAAGGTAAGGTTATTCTTTGTGACCGTTTTTTGGATTCAACCGTTGTTTATCAAGGATACGGCTGCGGGATTGATATTAAGACGGTGCAGTCTATCGGTAAGTTTGCCACGCAGGCATTGAGCCGGATATGACACTGTTTTTTGATATTGATGTTAAAAAAGGCATGAAGCGTATTCAAAACCGTAAACTGGACCGCATTGAGCAGCGCACGCTTAATTATCACAATAAGGTACGCCGTGGTTATTTGGATATGGCACGTAAATATCCCAGGCGGATTAAGGCGATCAAGGTTGATCGATCGATTGATGAGATTCATGAGGTTGTTAAAAAATACGTAAATAAAATATTAAAATTGTAGGGGCGGCTCGTGAGCCGCCCTAATATGTCGATAAATTAGGGTCGCTCGCGAGCGACCCGTACAATATTAATATAATTCTTATGGCAACACAGGCTATTTCAATTCACGAAAATATTTTAAAAAGGTTCGCCGATTTAGAGGCAAAAGGCTGCCTGGCCCACGCCTATCTTTTCGTCGGGCCGCATGATGTGGGGAAAAGCGAAACGGCATTGGCGGTTGCCAAACTGCTTAACTGCGAAGATCAAGCAAGTGTTAGTCAAGGCACTTTTTGCGGGACATGTCCTAATTGTGTAAAAATAGAAGCCGGGACTCATCCGGATGTGCGTGTCATTCAAGCAGAACCGGGTGAAAAAATCAAAATCGAAGCTGTCCGGGATATATTGGGCCAAATTAAACTCAAGGCGTTTTTCGCACGGAAAAAAATATTTATTATTAAGAACGCGGATCTTTTTACGCCGGAGGCGGCGAACGCGCTTTTAAAAACGCTTGAGGAACCGTCGGATAACAGCCTTTTGATTTTAACCAGCGCGGTGATGGAAAATATTTTACCGACGGTCAAATCCCGTTGTCATTTGGTCAGGTTTCTGCCGTTTAGCAGCGATGAGTTAGAGGCGAAGCTCGTTCACGAGCAGGGCGAAAATAAACAGGATGCGCATTTCTTAGCTTATTACGCGCAAGGGTGTTTCAACAAAGCGCTCCGTTTGAAAGACAGCGGTGCGATCGCGGATAAAAACAATATGATCGATCAATTTATTTTAAATCGCAACAGTGATGACTATATGAAAAAGATTTTGGCGGATAAAGAGAAAACGCGCGCGTTTTTAGAAGTCCTTTTAAGCTGGACGCGCGATGCGATTTTGCTTAAAAGCGGGGGTGCCGAGCAGATGATTATCCATTTGGATCGTAAAGCAGATTTAAACACTTTCGCTAAGAAATTTAGTTTCGCAGAATTAACACATTTGGAGGAAGACATCGTTCAAATGTTTAAGATGCTTGTGGAAAATTTTAACCTTAAAATTCCACTGGCGATTATAAAGGAGCGCATATGGGCAAATTAGTGCAAGTCCAGCTGGGCGAATACAGACAAGCCCAGTTTTATGACTTAAATAATATAGAATGTAAACGCGGTGACTATGTTGTGCTTGAGGTCGATCGTGGCAGTGAGTTTGGCCAGGTGATAACGGATGTTGAAAATACCTGCGCAGGTAAAACAGATCAGGCTAAGGGAAAAATTATAAGGAAATGCACCAACGGAGATCTTAAGCAGATCGAAAATAATCGCGGTAAAGCGCGCGATGCTATCGGTATCTGCAGCCGTAAAATTACCGATCGCAAGCTCGATATGCAATTGGTCAAGGCCGAGTATGTCTTTGACAGCAGTAAAATCATTTTCTTTTTTACGGCCGACGGACGGGTGGATTTTAGAAATCTTGTGAAAGACTTGGCGCGTGTTTTTCGTGTGCGCATCGAGCTTAAACAAATCGGTGTGCGGGATAAAGCAAAGATTATAAGCGGTTACGGCGTGTGTGGGCGTGAGCTTTGCTGTTCTTCTTATATGCTTGATTTTCATCAACTGTCGATCAAGATGGCGAAAGAACAAGGCCTGCCGCTTAATCCTTCGCGGATTTCCGGTGTGTGCGGGCGGATTAAATGCTGCATGGCCTATGAGTTTGATGTGTATAAGCAATACACCAAGCATCTTCCAAGGGTAGGTGAGACCGTTAGTACGCCGGAGGGTAAGGGCAAGGTGGTTGAGCTTAACGTGCTTAAAAAATACGCCAATGTCGATGTGGGCGAGGGGAAAGTCGTTCGCAAGGACTATGTGTTTAGCGTGTAATTACAAATTAAAAAGTAAAAAGTCAAAAATAAAATGAAAAAATGAAATAAATTTATAAAGTAAAATTAAAATTCGTATTTGGTAGTTAGTAATTGGTAATTGGTTTTCTAAAAAATAATAATTTAAAAATGATATATTATTGTGCCAAGCAAAAAATATTAAAACTCTTGAAATCCATTTTCTATTATGAATCCGATTTATAAATTGTTCACCAATTACCAAATACCAATTACTAAATACATTTTTTATTTTTTATTTTCTTTCAATTTTTTAATTTTCTCTTTTAATTTTTATTTCACATTTTTGAATTAATAACTTATGAATAACACATTCTATCTAACAACCCCAATTTACTACGTCAATGACAAGCCGCATATCGGGCATGCCTATACGACGATTCTCGCTGACGTTCTGACGCGTTACCATAAACTGCGCGGACAGGATGTCTTTTTTTTAACCGGTCTTGATGAGCACGGCCAAAAGGTCCAGCAGGCCGCCGCAAAACGCGGCATGGAACCTCAAGATCACTGCGACGACTTGGCACCTAACTTCACACAGCTGTGGGATAAACTCGAAATCAAATACGACGATTTTATCCGTACGACCGAGGAGCGTCACAAAAAAGTTGTCCGTGAGGCCTTACAAAAAGTGCATGACGCAGGTGATATTTATGTTGATGAGTATGAAGGCTGGTATTCGGTCAGTGAAGAACGGTTTATTACGGAAACGGAAAAGGATTCCGGCGAATTTCGTGATGTTAAAAAGCTTAAAGAAAAAAATTATTTCTTTAAGATGAGTAAATATCAGGATCGTTTGATTAAACATATTGAAGATAACCCTGCGTTTATCCAACCTGAGCATCGCAAAAATGAAATCCTTGGATTTCTCCGTCAGCCCTTAAACGATTTATGTATTTCCCGCCCCAAGGAGCGTTTGAACTGGGGGATTGAATTACCCTTTGACAGTGATTATGTGACGTATGTCTGGTTTGACGCGCTGCTTAATTACACCTCGGCGCCGGGTTATTTGTCGGATGAGGATAAGTTTAGTAAATGGTGGCCGGCGAGTGTCCATTTAATCGGTAAGGATATTTTAACGACGCATTGTGTGTATTGGCCGACAATGCTATTTTCCCTCGGGGTTGAGTTGCCTAAAACTGTGTTTGCCCACGGCTGGTGGCTTATGGGGGAATCGAAGATGAGTAAGTCGTTAGGGAATGTTGTCAGCCCGCTTGATTTGATCGAGGAGTATGGGGTTGATCCGGTCCGTTATTATTTGATGCGTGAGATGGTCCTTGGACAAGATGCGAACTTCACAATGGAGTCGTTTATTAAACGGTTTAACAGCGACCTGGCCAATGACTTTGGTAACTTGCTTAATCGTTTAAGCGGACTTATCGGTAAATATTTCGACGGTGTTGTCCCTGATCCGGGAGAACTGACTGAGGCCGAACAAGATCTTCAAGCGCGTGCCACAGGTCTTGATGAAAAGATTGTCGAACTCATTGATAATTTTCACGTTAATGAAGCGATTGAAGAAACATTGCAGGTTGTCCGTTTTATCAATAAATATATGGAAGCCCAGGCGCCGTGGAAGGTGGCAAAGGAAGATGTGAAGGCCGCCGGACGTATTCTCTACGCAGCAGCCGAGACCTTGCGTATCTGTGCGGTGCATTTGGCGCCGGTTATGCCGGATAAGTGTAGTCAGGTGTTACACGTTATGGGGTGTGAGAATTTACATTCTGCATGGGGCGGCCTTCTGCCGGGAGTTAAATTAAAGGAACATGAAGCATTGTTTCCGAGGTTGGAGATAAATGAGTAATTAGCGTTTAGCGTATAGCGTTTAGGGAGTGGTTAGTTATTAGTCACTAATCACTTTCTATTCGCTATCCGCTATGCGCTGTACGCTAAAATTATGCCAATACAAACAATAAAATGGGTAAACGGTTCCGTTCGCCTCATTGATCAAACAAAACTGCCGAACCGCTTAACCTATTTGACATGCCGTGATGTTAAATCACTGTGGCATGCGATCAAACGTTTAAGTGTGCGCGGTGCGCCGGCGATCGGTGCGGCGGCGGCCTTTGGCGTTCTTTTAGGTATTAAATCTTTCCGCGGCAGTACGCGCGCGGCATTTGATAAACATATTAAAAAGGTATCTGATTATATTGCAACCTCGCGTCCGACGGCAGTGAATCTCTTTAATGCGCTCGCACAGATGGAGGCTGTTTTAAAAAATAATCCCAAGGCAGATCTGAAAAAGATCAAAGCGCTTTTGCATAAAGAGGCCATGACAATTTTTAAAGAAGATCAACGTGTGTGCCGCAAAATGGGAGAGTATGGTGCTAAGTTGATTAAAAAAGGCGTGAATGCATTGACTATTTGTAATGCCGGAGCGCTTGCGACCGTTGACTATGGAACGGCCCTCGGTGTTTTTTATGCGGCGAAAAAGGCTAGAAAGAAATTTCATGTCTATGCGTGTGAGACGCGTCCGCTTCTGCAGGGCGCGCGCTTAACCGCCTGGGAGCTGATGCAATCAAAGATCGATACAACGCTTATTTGTGACAGCATGGCGGCGACACTGATGAAGCAGGGCAAGGTCGATATTATTTTCACTGGCGCCGACCGTGTGGCCTCTAATGGGGACGCCGCGAACAAAATCGGCACATATAATCTTGCCGTACTTGCCAAGCATCACGGCGTGCCGTTTTATATCGTTGCGCCTTATTCGACATTTGATTTAACAATTAAAAACGGCAAGCAAATTCCGATCGAAGAACGCGGCCGTGATGAGGTGATTAATTTTCGCTCGGTCCAGACGGCGCCTAAAAAAGTAAAAGTTTATAATCCGGCCTTTGATGTGACGGAAAACAGTTTGATTACGGGCATCATCACCGAATACGGCATTATCAAAAATCCAACCCGCAAAAAAGTCAAAAAAGTTTTAGGGAAGTGAAGACCTCATTATCAAAGCTAGGCGAATTCGGCCTGATTGATTTTATCAAAAAACGCATCGATAAAAATGCGTCCGTGATCGAGGGTATCGGTGATGATACGGCGATTGTTTCTTACCCGGCGAATAAGAAATTGCTTCTGACAACCGATATGCTCATTGAAGATGTGCATTTTACCAAAGACATCCCGGCGCGTGTGATCGGCCATAAGGCACTAGCTTGCAGCATCAGTGATATTGCCGCGATGGGTGGTGTGCCGCGTCATGCGCTGGTATCGCTGGGTGTTTCAGGACGGACTAAAACGCAGTATGTTAAAGAGATTTACAGCGGCATCAACCGTCTGGCGCGCAAGCATAAAGTGGCGATTGTCGGGGGGGACACAGTCAAAAGCGATAAGCTTATTATTAATATTGCGCTCACCGGGGAGGCGGAGTTAAAACATGTGATTAAACGCAGCGGCGCGCGTGTGGGCGATCAGATATTTGTGACCGGTCGACTGGGTGGATCACTTGAGACAGGGCGGCATTTAACGTTTCAACCACGCCTTAAAGAATCAAAATATTTGGTTAAGTATTTTAAACCGACGGCCATGATTGATATCTCCGACGGCCTGGCGCCGGACTTAAAGCATATCCTTGAAGCATCTGACGTCGGTGCGCATTTAATTGAAGAGAATATCCCGGTTCATGCGGATGTTTCGGTGGTGAATGCCATGTATGACGGTGAGGATTTTGAGCTGTTATTCACTTTACCCAAGGCGCAGGCTAAACAATTAATGAAAAGAAAATTGACAATGAAGTTTTACCCTATTGGCGAAATTGTTGATAAAAAAGATAAGTTTTGTGTCATTGACCGTGAGGGGCGTAAAAAAGATTTAACCCGCAAAGGCTTTCAGCATTTCTAATGATTACTGTTAAAACCGAAAACGAAAAAGAGACGAAAGCATTGGCTGCGAGGCTTGCCAAATTGCTTAAGCCCGGGGATATTGTCTTTCTTAACGGTGATCTGGGAACGGGGAAAACAACCTTTGTTAAGGGGGCGGCTAAGCATTTTAAAGTCGATGAAACTAAAGTGGTGAGCCCGACTTATGTGCTGCTTAATATCTATGACGGGAAGTATGAGATCTATCACTTTGATCTTTATCGTCTAGATAACATGAATCAGATTAATACGATCGGTTATGAAGAGTTTTTTTATGGCGAGGGCATTTCTTTTGTCGAGTGGCCTGAAAGATTGGGTGATGCTGCGCCGAGTGAGTATTTGAAGGTGACGATCGCTCATCGTACGGAAGGTAAACGGACGATTAAGATAATGGCCCGTGGGACCCGTTATAAGAACCTATTAGAAAAAATCAAAGAATTAAAATAGCGCTTAGCGTATAGCGTTTAGCGAATAGGAAGTTTTCAGTGTTGACAACTGCAGGCTTTCTAAACGCTAACCGCTATACCCTATACGCTAAATTCATTATGAATCTATTACTAATCGACACTTCGACTAAAAACTTAAGTATTACCGTTGCCAAGGATGATAAGGTGTTATCTTTTTCCAACGCGAAGATGACAAAGACGCTTAATACCGCGATTATTCCGGCGATCGATAAACAACTTAAGAAGAATAAGCTTAAGATGGATGATATTGATTGTATTGTGATCGGTCAAGGACCGGGGGCGTTTACATCGCTGCGTGTCGGTATGGCAACAGTCAAGGGCTTGGCCTTTTCCCGCGGCTTGCCGCTTATCGGCGTGTCGAGCCTGGATGCTGTTGCGATGAATGTGAAGGGCGATGTTACAGGGTTATGTGTGGTGAGTGACGCCAAGCGCAAACTTGTGTATGCGGCGACCTACGATAAGATAGATGGGACGCTTATAAAGCAAATGGACTACACATTGTGTTCCATCGACGATTTGCTTAAAGCAGTGCCTGATGATGCGACATTTATCGGTGACGGGGTTCCCTTATATAGAGAAGCGATTGAGAAGAAGCACATGGTGATTGAGGACGAAGAGTTGTATAAGCCGCAGGCGAAGAATTTTCTGGGGCTCATTCAAGATCGGTTAAAGGCAAAGGAGTATGATGATATCGATACCCTTGAGCCGCTGTACTTGTATCCTGAGGATTGTCAGGTTAGGCAATAATGTAATAATTTAATTAAGCGTATAGGGTATAGCGTTTAGCGAATAGGTAGTAATTAGTGTTTTAGTCTGATAACTACCTAAACGCTATGCGCCGTACGCTAAACGCTAAATATTATGGTTAATAAATCTTCACAACACACCTATATCGAAATTGATAAGAAGGCTATTCAATATAACTTGAAGCAGCTTAAAAAATTGATTATCAAAAATTATCAATTCTCTTTGCCAACCCGCCCAAAGCCGAAAAATCCTCCTGAGTTACTCACGATCATCAAAGCCAATGCGTATGGGCACGGGATGTGCGCGGTGGTCGATGTCTTAAGAAAAGAGGGGATCAATTTTTTTGGGGTCTCGGATATTGCCGAAGGAGTGGTTTTGCGCAAACACAAAATCAAAGATCCGATTTTGATCCTGGAAAGTGTTTTACCGAATCAAGTCGATGATATTATCAAATATAATTTTACGCCGATGATCTGTGCGTATGATGTGGCCGTTAAGCTCAATAAGGCCGCCAAGGCGAAAAACAAACGCGTTGATATTCACATTAAAGTTGATACCGGGATGGGACGTCTCGGGGTATGGCACAATGACGCGATCGATTTTATTGCGCGGGTAAATAAGCTGGGAAATCTGCGCATCATGGGGCTTATGACGCATTTCCCGGCGGCGGACACCGATAAGGTATTCACCCAAAAGCAGCTTGATATTTTATATGAGATAGTAACCACTTTAGATCAAAGCGGGCTGATTATTCCCTATATTCACGCGGCCAACAGCATGGGGCTGGCCGGGTATAAAACTCATATTTTGAATTTGGCGCGTCCCGGCATTATGCTTTACGGGCTTTATCCGCATCCGAGTCTTAAGACAAAGGTGAATCTCAAACCGGTGATGGGGGTTAAATCAAAAGTGATCTTTTTTAAAAGTATTGAGCAGGGCCAGAGCATAAGCTATGGCCGGACATTTTTTACCAAAAAACCGATGTGTATTGCCACCATTCCGATTGGGTATAATGACGGGTATTTTCGCAGTCTGTCCAATAAGGCCGAGGTGCTGATTGAAGGCAAACGCTGCCCGGTTTTGGGCGTAGTGACCATGGATCAGATTATTGTGGATGCGACGCATATCGATAAATTGCGCTTGGGAACACCGGTCACTATAATAGGGAAGCAAGGCCCTGAAGAAATCACGGCCGATGAACTTGCGCTTGCCGCCGGGACGATTAATTATGAGGTGGTGTGTTCACTTGGAAATAGACTTGAGCATGTTTATAAATGAAATTGGTGATCTGTGATCTGTGTTCTGTGATCTGGAAAATAATATCATAGATTTATTCGGACCACAGACCACTGAACACGGACCACAATAGGAGCTTTTTAATGAGCAAGTTACTCGAACTCTCAGTCATTTTTCTTAAACTTGGGACAGTTGCCTTCGGTGGTCCGGTGGCGCATATCGCGATGATGGAAGAGGAGTTTGTCGAAAAACGCAAGTGGCTCACCCGTGATCATTTCCTGGATCTGATTGGCGCAACCAATTTGATCCCGGGGCCAAACTCGACGGAGATGGCCATGCATTTGGGCTTTGTGCGTGCACGGTTTGCCGGGCTTGTTGTCGCCGGCGTTTCTTTTATCCTGCCGGCGGTGTGTTTAACAGGGGCGCTTGCGTATCTTTATATTCACTACGGCTATTTGCCGAAGTTTGAAGCGGTCTTTTTAGGGATTCGTGCGGCGATCCTTGCGCTTATTTTAAGCGCGATCCTCAAACTTGGCAAAAAGGCGGTTAAGAATCGCACACTCGGTGTGATCGGTATTATCGCGCTTGCGCTTGTATTATACGGAGTGAATGAAGTCGCGGCACTCTTTATTGCCGGGCTACTGGGGACGGTGTGGACCTATTCGAGCGATACGTTTTTTAAACGCGGCTCGCCTAAGGTGGCACTTGTGCCGCTCTTTTTAGTGTTCCTTAAAATCGGCGCGATTCTTTTTGGCAGCGGGTATGTCTTGATTGCGTATCTACAAGGGGAGTTGGTCGAGGGCTTGCATTGGTTGAATGAGGCAGCTCTTCTTGATGCTGTGGCGATCGGTCAGATGACACCGGGGCCGGTGCTCTCCACCTCAACGTTTATCGGGTATTATTTAAGCGGAGTGGAAGGGGCGATTGTGGCAACGGTAGGGATGTTTCTGCCGGCCTTTTTCTTTGTGGCTGTCACATCACCCTTTATCAGCAAAATCCGCCGTGTCCCAATCCTTGGGTGTTTTCTTGATTCGGTTAATGTTGCCGCTGTTGGCCTCATGAGCGCGGTCTTGATCCATCTTGTTCAAACCTCCATCGTCGACGCCAAATCTGCCACCATCTGCGTCCTGGCGGTTGTGTATGTGTATTTTGTGAAGAAAGTTAATGTGTTTTTGTTGGTAGGGGTGAGTGCTGTGGCAGGGTTTGTATTGTTTTAAATTTAGCGTCTAGCGGATAGCGGTTAGCGTTTAGGAAGTAATCAGTAACTAGTCGCTATACGCTGTACGCTAAACGCTAGTAAGGTGAATGTGTTTTTGTTGGTAGGGGTGAGTGCTTTAGCGGGATTTTTATTATTTTAATTTGGAGAAAAGTATGTTTAGAAGAATCCCGGGGACACGTACGTAATTAATGAAAGGCCTATTCAACTGACGCAGTTGAATGGGTAACGCAGTTGAATGGGTAGGCATCTAAGAGTAGAATAAAAAAGGGCCAGGATTGCTCCTGGCCCGACTCGTAACTCAAACTTTCTTTTCGCAAGTTACTTTAAATATAAAGGATAATGCAGGATTTTTCAATAACAATCACTAACCGAGGTTAATCATGAAACATAAATTAACAGCAAAGTATTTTTCGCAGGAGGATTTGCTTAAGTCCGGTTGCCTGGATTTAAAGATGGCGATTAAGGCGGCGGAAGAGGCCCTGCTTGAGCACAGTGACGGGGAGGTGCTTTTTCCGGATAAAATTGTTCAGATATTTAATCATGACACGCAGGAAAGAATCAATTGTCTGCCGGCCACATTCTTTAAAGAGAAAATTTGCGGCATGAAATGGGTGTCTGTCTTTCCGCCTAATCCGGCGCGCCATGGCCTGCAAAACCTTTCGGCGGTTATGATTTTATCGGAAATTGAAAAAGGGTTTCCGCTGTGTTTTATGGAGGGGACATTATGTTCTAATGTCCGTGTCGGCGCGATGGGGGCGCTGGCGGCCAAACATTTGGCCAAAAAGGATCCTAAATCGATCGGCTTTATCGGCAGCGGCGAGCAGGCTAAGATGCATTTGATTGCCATGAAAACAATTTTTTCAACGATTGAGGAGTGCCGGGTCGCGGCTAAGGAAGATGTGGAAGAAGAGGCATTCATCTATGAAATGAAGGCGATTTTTCCTGATATCACATTTCAAGCCGCGCAAACAGAATTAGAGCGATCGGTCGATGGGGCGGACATTGTTGTCACCGCCACCAGTGTGCAGGCGCCGCTCCTTAAAGCCGATTGGGTTAAGCCGGGCGCCTTTTACAGCCATATCGGCGGATGGGAAGATGAGTATGCCGTTGCCAAACAATCCGATAAAATTGTCTGTGACGACTGGGAAACCGTTAAGCACCGCACACAAACATTGAGCCGTATGTATAAGGACGGTGAGCTCAAAGATGATGATATCTATTGTAATTTGATCGATATTGTGCGCGGTGAGAAAAAAGGGCGCGAGTCGGAGGATGAGAGGGTTTATTTTAATGCGGTAGGGCTCGCGTATGTGGATGTGGCGATCGCAATCGCAATGTACAACCGTGCTTTAGAGTCCGGGGTTGGACAAGATCTAACCATTCAGGACTGCATGATTTTTCAACACGAAGAAATCAAAGACTGGATTCGTTTGTGAACACAAAGCCTATTCAACTGCGGCAGTTGAATAGGTAGTATTTATATTGAGGAGAAAATTATGCCATCAACAAAGTTGGTCGCAGGGGCGGCGTTTCCTGAGATAAAAGTAAAAAGTTTAGAAGGTGAGGACATGGAGTTCGGCAAACCAAGGGGCGATGCGGATTGGCGGATGGCCATTGTGTATCGCGGACGGCATTGTCCTTTATGCACAAAGTTCCTTAATAAGCTTGACGGGTATATCAAGCGGCTTTTGGATGTGGGCATTGCGTTGGATATTGTCTCCGGTGATAGCAAAGAGCAGCTTGAGGAGCATTTGACGCGTCTTGAGGTGAGCTTCCCTATATACTATGGATTAACCGTTGAGCAAATGAAAATATTGGGTCTTTATATTTCTCATCCACGATCGGAAAAGGAAACAGATCATCCCTTTGCCGAACCGGGTATGTTTATTCTCAATGAGAAGGGCACATTGCAAGCCGTTGATATTTCTAACAATCCTTGGGCCCGTCCTGATCTGGAGGTTATGGTCTCAGGGCTGGAATGGATCCGTAGTAATAATTACCCTATTCGTGGGACGTATGAGTAAAAATTTCGGGGACATAATACATAATTATTAACTAAGCCTGCTCCGTTCAATACTGCGTTCTACAAAATTTAAATGTTTGCATGTTTAAATTTTGCAGTACTCGTGTTGAACTCCGCAGGTAAATTCGTTGTAACAACTTACGTTGCTCCCGCTGCATTATTACGAATGCTGGCAGCGGGATCTGCCGTAAGGTGAACACTCATTTATGAAGCGAGCAATTTTTCTAGACAGAGACGGAACAATCAACGAGGATGTGGGGTATTTTTGCACACGGGATAAGTGGGAATATATTCCAGGATCGATTGAAGCACTTAAAATTCTTCAGAAAGATTATGTTCTTTTTATCGTGACCAATCAATCGGGTGTGGCCCGGGGATTTTTTACAGAAGAAGAGCTTATTAAGTTTAATGGTGAAGTTGAACAGATGCTACGCAAAGAAGGCATCATTATTCAAAAAACATATTATTGCCCGCATATGGGGGACGAAGAGCATTGCAATTGCCATAAACCGTCGCGCTTTTTTTTAGACCAAGCCAAGAAAGAGTTTAATATCGATCTTGAAAACTCTTTTGTCATTGGCGATCATCCGCATGATGTGGAGTTTGGCCAGCAAGTCGGCGCGACGTCGATCTATGTGTTAACAGGGCATGGTGAGAAACACAAAGACGAGCTCACCGACATTGATCCACCGGACTTCATCGCCAAAAATTTGTACGAAGCAACAATGTGGATAAATAATCAAAGGAGTTAATTATGTTATCGTTTTCTAAAACAAATAGTTTTTTTGCAAGCACATTATTTATCTTGCTAATTCTTTTAACCGCTTGTGGCACGCAGGCATCCAGCGATGTCAATTTATCGGCATCCGCTCTTCAAAAAGGAGTGGGGCTTGTTAAGTGGGGCGCTGATCCAGAAAAGTTGGATAAACTACAAGCGATTCAAAAAGATGTTGTATTGAACTTCGGCGGTGTTAATCCGTTTGATGCCTTTGAGCAACAATCCGACATTAAGGTATATCAACATCCTGATGCGCCGATTCAATTAGGTAAACAAGTTATTGAAGAAGTAAAGTATTACGCACGGGACGGTAAAGGGATTGTGGCCGCACGCATTATTTTGGCGGATAAACCTCACAAGGCGGATCCGTTTCTTTTAAAGGGGCTGGATAAGGAGACGATCGCAAATTTAGTTTTAAGGGGGTATCCTTTTTATGAACTGATTAATAAATCTGCGACACTGCTTAATGAAAATTTTAACTCACCGACAGGTTATCCTTGGTTTCTATGGGGTGTTGGCGGCACTAAAGAGAAGCCGAACGTAACCATCATGGCTGGTAATTGGCGCGGTTCGGAAAGTTTGGATAATAAATATGTGCTTCATATTTACAAGGTAGAATAAAATTTCGAGGACATAATACATAACTATTTTGAAATAGAAAATTTAATTGGAGGAGAGAACAATGGCACAAACAATTTTTATTACAGGTTCATCAACCGGGATTGGCCGCGCAACAGCGAAACTGTTTCACCAAAATGGCTGGAATGTGGTGGCCACCATGCGCAGCCCTGAAAAAGAAGAAGAACTTAAGGCGCTGGATAATGTGCTGGTCACACAATTAGATGTGTTGGATCAAGCTTCCATTGACGCTGCGGTTAAAGTAGCCGTTGATCAATTCGGCCAAATTGATGTATTGCTTAACAATGCCGGTTACGGCATCATGGGTCCGATGGAAACACTGGATGATGCGCTCATCCGTCGGCAATTTGACGTGAATTATTTTGGCGTCATCGATTGCATGAAGGCTGTTTTGCCGCATATGCGTCAAAGAAAAAAGGGAATGATCATTAATGTTTCTTCGATCGGCGGACTTGTGGCGTACCCTTATTTGACGATTTATAATTCAACCAAGTTTGCGCTTGAGTGTTTGACCGAAGGGGCGCAATACGAATTAAATCCACTTGGGATTAAACTGAAATTGATTGAACCGGGTGCGATTAAAACGCAGTTTGGCGGTTCGATGCAGCTTAGTGAGACAGGCGCCATTGAAGATTACAAACCAGGTTTTGGGACCATGGTCAGTAAACTGGAAGGCATGCTGGATAATGCCTCATCGCCTGAACTTGTTGCCGATGTGATTTGGCAGGCGGCCACCGATGGCACCGATCAGGTGCGTTATCTGGCCGGTCAAGATGCGGTAGATAACTGGGCTACGCGCAGACAAATGGAAGATGCGGCATTTAAAAATATGTTTGTCGAGCAGTTGGGGCTTTGATACATAGTGTCAGATCCAAGAAAAATAGTGAAAGCAACACCAAATGATTGTGAAGCATTGGCGAAAGCGATGAGCCGTGCATTTATCAATGAGCCGTATTGCCGGTGGCTTTTTCCGTCGGATAAAGACTGGATTAATCGATCTGAACAATTTTTTACGTATGATCTTAAACATGGTCTGCGTTATGGGAATCTTTCTAAAACCGAAGATAATGGTGCGGCGATGCAATGGGCGTTTGTAGGTCAAAACGAAGAGAAAAATAACTGGAGCGATTTTGAATATTTGTGGCATACCTTTTTGCAGTTTGGTCTAAGGACGCGTGATATATATCGCGTCTTTGATTTGTTTAAAAAACATATGCCTGACGCACCGTTTGTTTACATAGAATTTCTCGGCGTTGATCCTGACAAACAGGGTCGGGGCTATGGTAAGGCGATGATCGAGTACGCGATCGCAGAATCAACAAAAAACAATTGTCCGGTTTATCTGGAAACATGCGACGAAAAAACGGTTCGGTTTTATGAAAAGCTTGGTTTTTCTGTCAGTAATCAATTTGATTTTGCGCCGGGGGCAAAAGCCTTTTGTATGATTCGCAGATAACGTTGTGCGTTCATTTAATTTTTCTTGGAAAAAAGTCCGCGCATGATATACTCCTAGTAAAGAAGATTTTGTCCATTAAAGGGAACAGTTATGATTAAAATACGTGATATAGAAAAAGCGGTGTCAAGTCTACCCAAAAAAGATTTTATGAAATTTCGTGCATGGTTTCATAAATTCGATGCGCTTAAATGGGATGAGCAGTTGAAAAAAGACGTCCACAGCGGTAAGCTGGACAAGCTTGCTGAAAGTGCGCTCAAAGATTTCAAAGATGGTAAATGCAAAGAATTATGAAGCATTTAACCAGTCCTTCTTTTTGGAAATGTTACGAACGCCTGCCTTCATCTATTCGGAAAATAGCTGACAAAAATTTTACTTTACTTAAGAAGAACGCAAAACACCCTTCACTTTATTTTAAGAAGATCGGCAAGTATCGTTCAGTTAGAATTGGCACCCGTCATCGAGCACTTGCGGTTGAGAATGATAAGGATTTACTCTGGTTCTGGATTGGCTCGCATGCGGATTACGATAAGCTCGTTAAATAATAGAGGGCGGCACCCCGTTTAATTAAAAAGCCTGCTCCGTTCAATACTGCGTTCTACAAAATTTAAATGTTTGCACGTTTAAATTTTGTAGTACTCGTGTTGAACTCCGCAGGTAAATTCATTGTAAGACTTATGTTCAGCGCTGTGCGCTTCCATAAGTCTAACATTCATTTATGAAATCTACTTCAGAAAAATTTTGGAATAAGACGGCCCGCAAGTACGCCAAGGATCCGATTAAGGATATGGCGGGCTATGAAAAGACACTCGCAGATACGAAAAAATATCTAGGCGCGGATAAGTGTGTACTTGAATTCGGCTGCGGGACCGGGATGACGGCCCTTAAACTTGCGACGTACACAAAGGAATATACAGCGACGGACATCTCCACGGAGATGATTACCATTGCCAACGAAAGAAAGGCTGCCGAAAAGGCAGATAATCTGCATTTTGTTAAAGGCACATTAGATGATGCCTCGCTTAAAAAAGGCGCCTATGATGTAATTTTAGGGTATAATATTATTCACTTACTTGATGATACAAACGCAGCGCTCAAACGCATCCATGCGCTGCTTAAGCCGGGGGGAGTTTTTATTTCCAAAACACCCTGCCTGCGCGAGAAAAGTTGGTTCTGGCCGATCGCCGCGCCAATTGTCGCCGCCGTCCTCGGCGTTGGTACGATCAAAAGTTTTACAGTCGCTCAATTAGAAGAAATTATAATATCCCAAGGTTTTCATATCATCGACCGTCACCTCTACTCATCCACAATGTCTAGACCTTTTTGGGTTGCGAAGAAATCCTCTATTTGAGCCTATTCAACTGCCGCACTTGAATTGGCATCTTTATTCTGCTAGGATAGGTCCATGCAATTTTACACGGATCTGCATTTGCATTCCCATTATTCCCGCGCGACGAGTAAGAACTTAAATCTGGAACATCTTAATCTCTGGGGACAGCTCAAAGGCATTAACATTGTCGGCACCGGAGATTTTACTCATCCGGCCTGGTTTAAAGAGCTTCAGGAAAAGCTCGAGCCTGCCGAAGAGGGATTATTCAAACTTAAAAAAGAGTATCAAGAAATCGCCAAAAAAGAACTCCCCGCAGCGTGCAAGGGTGAGCTACGCTTTATGCTCACCGTTGAGATTTCTAATATTTATAAACGGCTTGATCGTGTGCGCAAGGTCCATAATGTGGTCTTTGCGCCGAGCTTTGAGGCGGCTGGAAAAATTAGAGACAGGTTGGATAAGATCGGCAATCTCAATGCCGATGGACGGCCGATTCTGGGACTCGACTCCCGCGATCTTTTGGAAATCGTACTTGAATCCGATCCGCTGAGCTATCTTGTGCCGGCGCATATCTGGACGCCGTGGTTCTCGGCCATGGGATCCAAAAGCGGATTTGATCGGATGACTGATTGCTTTGGGGATTTAAGCGATCATATCTTTGCGGTTGAGACAGGGCTCTCATCCGATCCGACCATGAATTGGCGCTTAAGCCAACTGGATCCGTATGTGTTGGTCTCCAATGGGGACGCGCATTCACCGCAAAAGCTTGCACGCGAGGCAACGATTTTTGACACCGAGATGTCCTATCCGGCGATTTATGATGCGCTGCGTAATCCGCAAACTAATAAAGGACTCATTGGCACGGTCGAATTTTTTCCGGAAGAAGGCAAGTATCACTATGACGGCTGTCGTAATTGTCAGATGCGTATGCATCCAAAGGAAACGGTCGAGCATAGCGGTGTTTGCCCGTCATGTGGTAAGCCGGTGACTGTCGGTGTTATGGCGCGTGTGGAAGAACTCGCCGATCATCCGGAAGGGCGCAAGGCGCCGAACTGGCGGCCGTTTTTTAGTTTGATTCCATTGCCGGAGATTATCGGGGATTGTGTCGGCGTTGGTCCGAACAGTAAGACCGTGCAAAATCAATTCAGGACATTATTATCGACGCTCGGTAATGAAATGTTTATTCTGCGTGATTGCCCACTTGATCACATTCAAAAAGCCGGTGGAGCACGTTTGGCGCAAGCGATTGAACGGATGCGAAAAGGAGACGTTAACATTGCCGCTGGTTATGACGGGGAATACGGAAAGATTAAAATATTTTCTGCTGACGATGTTGTGCCTGAAGAAACAGATCAGTTGACTTTATTTTGAAAATAAAAAAGGCCAGGAATAATAATTCCCGGCCTTTTTCTATAGCTTAATGGCTCCCTGACTAAGATCTAATTTAAATATATAATAAGAATGAACTCTGAGCAACAAAAATCTGTTCTTCACCGCGGCAGTCACTTACTCATCGTCGCCGGGCCCGGGACGGGCAAGACACACACCTTAACTCACCGGATTGCCGCATTAGTTAAAGAGATTGCTGACAATAAACAAATCATTGCCATCACTTTCACTAATAAAGCGGCCGATGAAATGCGTACGCGCCTTGCTAAACTCATCAACGAAGATTTAAGTGAATGCATTGTCTGCGGAACCTTTCATCAGTTTTGCCTGCGGTTATTAAAAGAATATCAAGTGCACACATCATTGCCCGACAATTTTCGTGTGGCATCCCCCGAAGAAATCCAAACATGCATTAAACAATCCTGGCCCGAGTTAACGAATAAAGAGAGAAAGGACCGGTTAAACGCAATTTCCAATTGGAAATCATCGGTATTCACAGCAGAAGAACCTGAGACCGTCACCGAGTACAATCAATTATTAGCCAAAGAAGGTTTTCTTGATTTTGATGATGTGCTTTTACAGGCCTATTATCTTTTGCGGAATAATAAAGATGTTTTAGACAAAGTCCAATCCCAATATCCTACCATTTTTGTCGACGAGTATCAGGATATTAATGGCATACAACATGCTTTGCTGAAAACTTTAGTTGGACCTAATAGTCATATAACAGCGATAGGGGATCCTAATCAAGCGATCTATGGCTTTCGCGGATCTGATGTGCGTTTTTTTCATAGTTTCGCCGAAGACTTTGCCGGGGCAACAGTTTTTTATTTATCTGATAATTACCGCTCATCACAAAATTTATTGACTGCTTCAGGTCAAATGATTGCGCAAACCGCAAGTGCGCATGTTCCGGCCTTAACCGCACAACTTTATCAAGAAGGGCGTTTAACGATTTATCAGGCGCCAACAGATAAGGCCGAAGCCGAGTATGTTGTTCATCAAACCGAGAAGATGGTTGGCGGCACATCGATGTTTTCGCATGATTCAGGCCGCGTGCATAATTTCGCTGAGTGCGAAATGAGTTTTGGGGATGTGGCCGTGCTTTACCGGCTTAACAGCCAGCGCCATGCGCTTATCAAAGCCTTTGACCGGATGGGTATTCCCTATCAGGTATGCGCGAAGGCGAATATCGAAGAGGACGGCCTATCCGATGATGTCTGCCCGGAAAGGACAGAAGATGTTGATCTTGATCATGAGCGTGTGAGCCTCATGACTTTACATGCGTCCAAAGGACTTGAGTTTCCGGTTGTGTTTATTGTGGGCTGTGAAGAAAATTTGCTGCCGCTTGATATAGCCGGACTGACATCGAGCAAAGAAGAAGAAAGGCGTTTGCTTTATGTCGGTATGACACGCGCTAAATCCCTGCTGTATCTTTGCCACAGCCAGAAGCGCATGCTCTTTGGTCAATCTCACCAGTCGAAACCATCAGAATTTCTGCAGGACATCGAGGAAGAACTTAAAAGTTACGATGTCGCTAAGCAAAAACCCAAACGCCCCGCCAAAAAAGAAGATTTCCAGATGACATTGTTTTAATGGAATGCCCACTTCGGCTGGGTATATTTCATTTTAGCAAGCAGCCTCGTGGGATAACTTCGCTGTAACAGTTTACGTTCGTCGCGGTAATAATAATTTACAAAATCTGCTTTCGTAAATCACATTTTTTGCTTCGCAAAATAATGTGATTGTCTCCAGCAGTAAATTCGCAGACGTTTCACTATAGTTTAGCTTCGCTGGCGCTTGCTAAACTATCTGCTCATTTATCAATTAGCAAAGTCAAACTCTATGACCAGAAGTCCTATCCCCGTAAAGATAATCGGGGCGGTCCAGGCAGAAAGCGTGGGGGGCAGCACCCCGCCTTTGCCGAGGGCAAGCGCAACGGCATTGGCGACATAATAGAGAAAACCGATGGCCATGGCAATACCAAGCGAAGTAAAGGTGGTGCCTTTGCGGTTTTTCATCATCAAAGCAAACGGCAGGCCTAACAGCACAATGACAAAATTACCGAACGGATAAGCAATCTTTTGGTGATAATCAACACGCAGTTTGTTAAGCGCTTTGTTAGCCCCGCTGTCGGCGAAGCGTTCAATATATTGTCCCAACTCACGGATGTTCATCGCGCGCACATTAAGACGCTGTTTAACAAAATCACGCGGGGTCTCTTTAATATCCATGAGCTTTTCATTATATACCTTAATTTTAAGAGGACTTCTTACCCCCTTTTCGCCGTACGTTGTAATCTGCGCGCGGTAAAACTTCCAGGCGATGCCGGTCCAGCGGCCTTCGAGCGCGATGATCTTTTGCACTAAATTTTGATTGTTATCGTATTCGAGAATAGTGATACCGGAGAGTTTATTTTCTTTGGCCGCGAATGTGTCGATGTAATACAACCTGTTTCTCAGTCCGTAAAAGGTGAGGTTTTTGATAATCTTTTCTTTTTTGTATTTGCGGTCGACTTCAAGGATCATGTATTGATTTTCGATTTCTTTTTGTTCGGCGGTGGCATAAGGAACAAATTTTTCATTCACCCAGAAAATAACGACGGACAGAAAAAGCGCGAAAATTAGTGCCGGCCTTACGATTTTCCAAAAGTTCATACCGCTTGCGCGCATAACAGTGATTTCATTGTGATTGCTTAAAGCGCTGTACGTTAAAAGTACAGAGATAAGACAGGCAATTGATGATGTCTGCGAGACAATATCAGGCATGGCGTAAAGATAATACTGGATGATAATCTCCAGAGGAATTTTACGGTCGATGAATTCATCCAAATGGCCCGTCGAATCAAAGAGAATAAAGAGCCCCGTAAAAATGACAAGCGTTGCGATAAACGTGGTCAAGATGGATGTTGATATGTAGCGGTCTAAGAGGCGCATTTGATATTAAGTATGGTTGCGGCCGTTAAGCCGATAACATTCGGTGCCCACATAATATAGTAGGCGCTCATGATTCCTTCGCGGGCCAGGGCTTCGGCTCCTATGGTCAAAAGATAATACGTCGAGCCGCAAATAAAGGCCACGACGACATTGGCAGACTTCTCCCGTTTATTAGTAATAACGGCAATCGGAAAACCAAGCAGGATAAAAACAATGGGTGATAAGGAAATGGTTATTTTACGCATGTATTCTGTTTCATAGCGGTGTGTATCTACCAGAAGTACTTTAAGCTTTTCGATTTCTTTTTCTAATTCTTTAAGCGTCATGCTCTTTGGTTTTTTCTGCAGTTTTTTCTTATCCTTATTTAAATCAAGCGTCATGAAATAGTTTTTGAAATTCAGTTTATAGAAGCTGCTGCCGTCATTCATGTTGGGCTCATCGGAAGTTCCGTCCATGAGTTTGAGTTTGATTTGATCGGTACCGGGGATATGGGTAAACTCACCTTTTTTGGCAATGATGGTGCGTGTCGGTCCGTTTTCTTTCGGCTGGTATATGGTGATATTTTCCATCTTGCTGCCGTCGATCTTATGGATAAAGACAACTTGTCCTTGAAAGGCGTGGATGAATACGCCGGCTTCAAGCATGGCGGTTGGGTTTTGAACGCCGATATTTTTAAGCAGTTTATGGCGCGCGTGATGAGCGTAGGGAATCAGTTTATCGTTTAAGATCAGCGCAAAAAGACTCATAATAATACTGAGTGTTACAAGCGGAATGAGAAGTTTAAGAATATGAAAACCACTGGCCCGAAGCGCCAGGATTTCATTGTCGGTGGACATCCGGCTGAAGGCAACAATAACGGCAAAAAGCGTTGCGATCGGAAGTGTATAGCCGAGTAAAAGGGGTATGGAAAGGACAAAAGCCTGGCTAACAACGGAGACCGGCACACCTTTGTTGATCACAAGGTTCGCCAGATTAATCAGATTTCCCAGAAGAAAGACAGAAGTCAGGACCGTAAGCGCAATAATAAAGGGAAGAAAGCATTCTTTAAGAATGTAGTTACGGATAATGCGCATAAAAAATTAGGTTGCGATCGCCAGGCAAAATACGCCGACTTGCTTGGCCCCGTTAAGTTTAAGTGTTTTAGCTGCCTCAGACGCTGTTGCTCCGGTTGTGAGTAAATCATCAATCAACAGAATGGATTTGCCGCAAACGCCATCGGGGTGCCTTATTTTAAAAGCCCCCTGTATGTTTGTAAAGCGTTCTTTTTTATCTAATTGCGCATGATTCTGGGTGTTTTTCTTCTTGATGAGGTTATTTTTACTAATATTAATATTATATTTCTTTTTTATTTCCAGAGCCAGCAGCTCTGCCTGATTATAGCCACGCTCACGGTGCTTGCTTGGAAAAAGCGGGATGGGCATAAGCAGATCAAATTGGTCAATATCCAGTTTATAGTGTGTGAGAAATTCCTGCATGCAGTAGCCAAAGAGCTTGCGCAGTCCCGTTTTTTGACGGTATTTAAAGCCGTGGATCAGTTCGCGCAGCCGTCCGTGAAAATGGCACGCGCACCAGGCAAAGTCAAAGTCCGGGTTTTGTTTTTGGCAGATACAGTTTTGGTTGTGCGTCCCGCGGCGATGTATGTGGCGCATGCACTTGGCGCAAAACGGCGGATGATTGAAGCGAATAAATTGTTGAAAGGCCGGGCAGCAATCTTTATGGGGATGAGGCTCTGCGCTATATTTCGCGCAAACAGGGCAGATCGGGGGGTAGACCAAATCGCATAGTCCATGCCATAAGGCCGTGATCATAAAAAGACTTTAACACAGTCTTGGGCCACCGTCAAATTTGAGGATGTTGGAATTTGCATCGCAGGCTTTTCGATGTATAATATGGGCAGTATTTAAATAGACAGCGATGCTCGTTGCTAGATGCTGGTTGCTAGGCTCCACGAGCGACTAGCATCGAGGATCTAGCATCCAAAATCTAAGAATTGGTCATAATATGAAAAGACTACTGCTTTTAGCTTGTTTTATCTTTGTTTCTGCCGCTCCTGCAGCCTCCTTTTTGTATGAAATCAAGATGTCTTCCACGGAGGAAATTAAGGCCATGAATGACAAGGCCTTGACCGATGCCTATATTGAGGCCAAGATTGAAGAAAAGGCCAGCCGTGAATTTGTGGAGGCCGCCGGGTTTAATTCCGCTAAAGATTATGGTAACCGGAAAAAACTTTTGCGTTACATATTTGATTTGCGGCGCGAAATCGGCACGCGGGCATCGATTAATATCGATGATATTGATAAGTATTTGGAGTAATAATTAAGGGGACACAATACTTAATTAAAAAATAATTAAGTATTGTGTCCCCTTAATTACGAAAAATAGAAAGAAGGACGCATGAGTATTGAAGAACAAAAAAAAAGGCTTCTGGAAATTATCAAAACAACAGCCTATTTTCGTGAAAAAATTGTATTATCATCGGGGAAAGAGAGTGACTATTACGTTGACGCGCGTTTGGTGACGCTGACACCCGAGGGTGTGTCGCTTACCGCCAGTTTGATGCTTGACCTTGTCAAAGATGATGCTATTGATGCGATCGGTGGTCCGACGCTCGGTGCCGATCCGATGATCGGCGCACTTGGTGTCATTAGCCTTCAGAACGGACGACCGTTGAATAATTTTATTATCCGCAAAGAACCGAAGGGGCATGGCCGCGGACGCATGGTCGAAGGGCCTGCAATAAAAGAAGGAAGCAAGGTGGTGATTGTCGACGATGTCGCTACCACCGGCAAGGCCTTTTTGCATTCTCTGGATGTGATGAAAGAGATGAATGTTGAGGTTGTTAAATGTGTGGCGATTGTTGATCGCGAAGAAGGCGCGGCTGAGGCTATAGCCGCTAAAGGCAGTCAATTAGTTTCAATATTTAAAGCAACAGATATTCATGTGAAGTAGCGAATAAACAAACAGTTGCTCGTTGCTAGATGCTAGTCGCTCGTGGATGCTAGCAACCAGCAACAAGCAACCAGCAACTAAATGAAAAAGATAATCCTCGCCTCCAACTCGGCCCAACGCAAAAATCTGCTTAAGATGACGGGTCTTGCTTTTACGGTCAAACCATCTAATGTTGAAGAAGACAAAGTTATTACCTCCACATGTGCCGCGCTTGTGAAAAAGAATGCGTTTCTTAAAGCCCGGGATATCGCCTCGCGGCTTAAAGACGGTATTGTGATTGGTTCTGACACAGTTGTTTATTTAGGGAAGAAAAAAATTATTCTCAAACCAAAAACGCTTAAACAAGCTAAAAGTGATCTGAAAAAGTTAATGGTGCGCCCTCAATGGGTGTATTCGGGGGTGGCCGTCATCAATGCCAAAACAGGACGCACACTCATCGATTATGAAAAGACAAAAGTGTTTATGAATAAGTTGAGTGATAAAGAAATTAAAGCCTATCACAGAAAAGTTAATCCGCTGGATAAGGCCGGTGGGTTTGATATCGAGGGGCTTGGGAGTTTATTTATTCATCGTGTGGAAGGATGTTACACGAATGTCATTGGCATGCCGATGGCGAAATTAAAAAAGATGCTCGCCAAGTTTGGCGTCAGTATTTTAAGTGTGTTATTGGTGGTAACGGCCGGTGGATGCACGTCTGAGTTTAATCTGGCAACTAATCAGCAGGAATATCATATGTATAGCACGGCTAGAGAAGTTAAGATGGGGGCCAAGGTGGCCGCAAAGATTAATGAGAAGTTGGATCTTTATCATGGCGTTGAAGAGGATGAACGTGTGCGTGAGATCCTTGACCGTATCGTCGCGGTGTGTGACCGTCGGGATATCCTTTATCATATCAAGATCATTGATGAAGATGTGGTCAATGCCTTTGCGCTTCCCGGAGGTTTTATTTATGTGTTTAAAGGCTTGATTGATGAGGCAGACACGGATGATGAGTTAGCCAGTGTTATTGCCCATGAAGTTGCTCATATAACAGCCCGGCATAATGTTAAGCGCCTGCAGGCCTCTTACGGGGCGATGTTGACTCAAATTGCTGCAACGAGTGTTGAACATCAAGGCTCAGCCGGTGCGGTGAGCTTTGCGATTGCGTCGATGATGAGCACTTATTCACAGGAAGCCGAGCATGAGGCCGATAGGTTATCGGTCAAATATCTGAAGGCAGCCGGCTATAATCCCAATGCCGCAGCTGATTTTCTGGAAAAGTTGAAAAAGAAAAACGAAGAGGCGGGTCCTCGCCGCTTTAGTTACTTTAAAACACATCCTAATACGGCGCGTCGTATCGGCGTTGTCCGTCAAGAAATTACCGGGCAACTTAATTTCCGCGATTATCTTAATATAACCGAAAATGAATATTAGAATCCTATTTTGTTTGGTGTGTGTCTTTTTGTCTTTTGGATGTTCGGCCCAGGCGCGTGACCAAGTGTGTATGAAAACGTATTGTTTTGATGTTGAGGTGATGCGCACAGCCGAGGAGCAAAGCCGCGGTATGCAGAATCGTGCACAAATAACCGAGAATGAAGGCATGTTGTTTGTGTTTAATTATGATGGCAGACATTCTTTTTGGATGAAGAATACACTAATCGCGCTTGATATGATCTGGATCGACCGCAATAATAAAGTTGTGACGATTGTCAAACAAGCCGGACCTTGCCTATCAGAGCGTTGTCCTGTTTTTAAACCTGAAAAAAAAGCGCGGTATGTTTTAGAAATTGGTGGCGGCTTAAGCGACAAGCTTGGCATTACTGTTGGCGATGATGTCGTTATGCGAATTATTGACAAATAACCGCAACAAGCACCGGGTGCCTGGGCACCCGGTGCTTGTTGCGGTTAAATAGAAAAATGATTGATAAGAGGACACTTTTTTATTACATTAACTTTGGGCATAACAATAAAACGAGGGTGACGTAAATGAAACCGGTTAATATACTTTTGGCAGAAGACAGCCCTACTGATGTGAAGATCATTGAATGGGTGCTGGAGAAAGAACTTCCGGAAAGACATTTATTTAAGGTAGGTGATGGCCAACAGGCCCTCGATTTTATTTTTCATACAGGTGATTATGAGGGTAAGGAAGATAAGGCGCCAACACCGGATTTGATTCTGCTTGATATAACAATGCCGAAAGTGGATGGTATTGAAGTGCTTAGAAAGGTTAAAGCCGACCAACGGTTTTGTGATATCCATGTGGTTATCTTAACTCATTCTCAGGATGAAGAAGATTTAAACAAGAGCTTTGAGCATGGCGCTGTTAGCTTTGTCCGCAAGACAGAAACCTACGAAGAGCTTCATAGTGTTCTTGAATTATTCCGTTCGTATTGGACGGATAAACATGGTGATTAAAATAAAAAAGCCGTAGGCCATAAGCTGTAAGCCATATGATATGGCTTACAGCTTATGGCCTACTGCTTTTTTGTCCTGATTTCTAATCTCTACTTAGTCGCAGCAAAGTACGTCATGTGGACGGATCGTTTTACGGCCGTTCGCTTCGCAACGTAATTGCGCTTGTTCAACCAGCCAGTAAACATATTTGTTGATTGCATCAAGTGTATCGCCAGAAACGTTAAATGTTTTTTTGCCGCTTCCTTTAAGGGCTTCTTTTGTCTTTGATCCAACGATTAACATATCCATTTTTTTCCCTTTTGCCATTTTGTTCTCCTTACTTTTTGCGTGGTTTATAGACATGCGTCGCATGTCCGTAGAAACTTTCTGCTGATTCCATGACCGTTTCAGAAATTGTCGGATGAGGATGGATGCTCATTTTGACATCCGTGGCCGTGGCCGCCATCTCAATGGCCAGAACGCCTTCGGCGATCAGTTCGCCGGCGCCGACCCCGACAATCGCCATCCCGAGCAGGATTTCTGTTTTTGGGTCAATGATCAGCTTGGTTAACCCGTCAGTGCGTGCCATGGTGATTGCACGTCCTGATGCCCCCCAAGGAAATTTTTGAATCGATACTTCAATGCCTTTTTCACGTGCTTCTGTTTCGGTCAGGCCGCACCAGGCGACTTCCGGATCGGTGTAGACAACACCTGGAATACATTTTGGTTCGAAGGCAACTTTATGTCCGGCAATCGCGCCGGCCGCAACGATGCCTTCATGGGACGCCTTGTGCGCCAACATCGGTTGACCGATTAAATCGCCGATGGCATAAATGGACGGATCACTGGTCATCTGCTGATCGTTGGCTTCGACAAAGCCGCGGTCGGTGAGCGTTACTTTGGTATTTTCTAAGCCGATATTTTCTGAATTAGGCCGACGTCCGATAGCGACAAATACCTTAGCGTACTCTTTTTCAAATGCTTTACCTTCTTTGTCTTCAAACTTAACATTGATGCCGCTTGCCGTTTCATCCATCGCAACCACTTTTGTTTCAAGCATAATACTGTCGAATGATTTTTTAAGGCGGCTTTCAAGCACGCGGACAATATCGCGGTCGGCTCCGTTAAGAAGATGAGGGAGCATCTCGACCACATCGATCTTGGTCCCTAAGTCGGCATACACGGACCCGAGTTCCAGGCCGATCACACCTCCGCCGACGATGAGCATGGACTCCGGAATATCTTTGAGCTCCAAAGCACCGGTCGAATCGATTAACTTGTCTGATTTGGGCCAGGCATCGATCACGATTGGACGTGAGCCTGTTGCCAAAATACATTTCGCAAAGGTTAGGGTTTGTTCGCCACCATCAACTTTTTCAATGTGCAGTGTATTGGAATCGGTAAATTTGCCGCGGCCTTGAATGTAGGTGATATTTCTTTGTTTCGTCAGTTGACCTGTGCCGCCGGTCAGACGTTCAACAACGGAATCTTTCCAAGCGCGCAATTTATCTAAATCAAGTTTCGGTTTTTCAAATGTGATGCCAATGTCATGCGCTTCCATCGCTTCATTCATCACTTTGGCGGCATGAAGAAGGGCTTTGGATGGAATGCATCCACGGTAAAGGCAAACACCGCCGGGATTTGGCTCAAGATCAACGAGTGTGGTTCTGAGGCCAAGGTCGGCGGCATGAAAGGCGGCTGTGTAGCCACCGGGGCCGCCACCGAGAACGAGTACTTGTGTGTCATAATCGTCGGAGACTGGTTCAGGAGCTGCCTCTGCCTGTGGCGCTGGAGTCGGTGTTGGTGCCGGTGCCGGCGCAGTTTGAGGGGCTTCGGCCGGTTTGTCGGTCTCAGTCGGTAGAGCAGAGGACTGAAAATCCTTCTTCTCGTTGGCAGTTGCAGGCTCCGCACTCGCGCCTTCTTCGATTTTGATAATCACCGCACCGATGGCAACATCTTGTCCTTCTTCAACCAAAATTTCGTGGATGACACCGTCGCATGGCGACGGCACAGGAAGGGAGGCCTTATCGGTTTCCAATTCGATTAGGTCCTGGTCTTTTTTAACCGCATCGCCGACTTTAACCGAGATACCGATGACTGTTCCCGATGTTATGCCTTCGCCAACCTCTGGCAATTTGAATTCGAGCATGAGTTAGTCCTTTTACTGCGTATATTGTTTAATGTTTAGAGTTTAATGTTTTAAACAATAAACATTAAATTTTAAACAAATTTTTCTATTTCTATTGCTACGTTACTTCGATTTTTTGCTCAAGCGCTGTACAAATAAACCGCAAGAACCGTGCTGCATCAGCACCATCAATAATGCGGTGATCATACGATAAACACAAAGGAAGTTTAAGCCGCGGTTCAAACTTGTCCCCATTCCATGTTGGCTCAAAGCCGCCGCGTGAAACACCGAGGATAGAAACTTCCGGCCAATTCACAATCGGTGTAAAAGCGTGTCCGCCGATGCCACCGAGATTAGTGACGGTAATGCTTCCGCCTTGTAAATCATTGGGTAAAACTTTGCGGTCGCGTGCTTTTTGCGCAACGCCCGTTAAATCATCGGTGATCGCCACGATGCCTTTTTGATCGACATCACGCAGAACAGGAACAAGGAGACCGTTCGGTGTATCGACCGCCACACCGATATTGACATATTGTTTGAATATAATTTCATTGCTATCCGTATCAATACTGCAATTAAACTGTGGAAATTCTTTTAGTGCATCGGCTAACACTTTAATCAAAAACGACGTCACGGTTATTTTGCGCTCAGGTGTTGAGACTTCTTTACGATATTTATCTAAATCGGTAACATCCGCCTTATCAAATTGGGTGACGTGAGGGATGGTTTCCCAGCAATGTGCCATGTGATCTTTGGTCACTTGGCGGATCTTGGACATCTTTTCACGTTTAACCGCGCCGAATTTGGTGAAATCAGGAAGCGGCTTAGTTTGCTTAACGGCACCACCACCGGATAAGACGATTTGTTTAGTAAAGGCTTTAACATCGTCTTTAGAAATGCGTCCGCCCGGACCGGTGCCGGGGACTTGCGAAAGATTAATGCCGAGCTCGCGGGCCAGACGTCTTACTGCCGGTGAAGCGGCGACATCGCCTTGGGCCGGGATAGCGTGATTGGGAAGAGGTGTGCGTGCGCTAACTGTTGCCGTTTGTGCTGCGGCCGCGGCCGGTTGCGGTGCGCTCGTCGGTGCCGGCGCTGGCGCCGCAGGAGCCGGTGCAGGAGCTTTTTTTGCTTCCGGTTTTTTTTCTTCAGCCGGTGCCGGTGCAGATGCAGCACCACTTCCGCTCTCCTCAATGCGCATAACAACCGCCCCGATGTCAACCTCATCACCTTCATTAACCAAAATTGCGCGGACAACACCATCGCACGGGGCCGGGACAGGAAGGGAGGCCTTATCTGTCTCTACTTCCAGGAGGTCTTGGTTTGCGGTGATCGTGTCACCGACTTTGACCAAAACGCCAATCACTGTTCCTGATGTTATGCCTTCGCCAACTTCTGGCAATGTGAAATCTAACATGATTTAAAGATCCTATTCTTTAAAATAGTGATAAAGTGATACAGTGATAGTAGTGGTAGTTAAAACTTTAATTTTTAAACATAAAGAGGCTTGAGTTTTACTATGAATATTGTTTTATCACTCAAGCACTTTATCACTTTAGCACTTTTAACGATTAATTTAGCTAATCAACGGGTTTTTCTTATCAGGGTTAATGCCTAAGTCTTTTGCCGATTTTTCAAGAGTGTCTTTATCAATCTTTCCGTCTTTATAAAGCGAACCGAGGGTCGCAAAAACAATATGCTTCGCATCGACCTCAAAAAAGTCGCGCAGCGCACGGCGTGTTTCACTGCGTCCGAATCCGTCGGTGCCGAGGACAGCTGTTGTGCCCGGAATCCATTTGGCAATACCTTCAGGGAGAATTTTCATATAGTCCGACGCAAAAGTAAATACGCCTGATTCGGATTCAAGAATTTGTTGCACATAAGGTTTTTTAGGTTCATCCGGGGCGTTAAGCAAATTCGTGCGTTCCACATGAAGTGCATCCTTACGTAGTTCAGTGTAGCTGGTGACACTCCATACATCGGTGGACACATTGTATTTTTCTTCGAGTATTGTTTGGGCCTCCAGCACGCTGTTTGTAATCGAACCGCTGCCAAAAAGGTGTGCTTTAAGTTCTGCTTGCTTTGCGGAGGCTTTGAATTTATACATGCCTTTGAGAATGCCTTCATCAATATGCTCGCCCTGCGGTTTGGCCGGCATTTTATAATTTTCATTACCTACGCTGACGTAGTAAAAAATATTTTCTTGTTCCTCGCCATACATGCGACGGATACCGTCACGAATAATAACCGGAATTTCATACGCAAAGGACGGATCATAGGCCACCATATTCGGGACAGAGGAAAGAAGCACGTGGCTGTGGCCGTCTTGATGCTGGAGACCTTCGCCGTTAAGCGTTGTGCGTCCGGCTGTTCCGCCGATGAGAAATCCGCGGCAGCGCGAATCAGCGGCAGCCCAAATCAAATCCCCCACACGCTGCGGACCAAACATAGAGTAATAAATATAAAAAGGAATCGTATTAATGCCGTAATTGGAATAAGCGGTTCCCGAAGCGATGAAGGAGGCCATGGAGCCTGCTTCGTTAATGCCTTCTTCCAAGATTTGTCCGTCGATTGATTCTTTGTAATAGAGAAGGCTGTCGGAATCCACCGGTTCATACAACTGACCGACACTTGAGTAAATGCCGCATTGGCGGAACAGGGATTCCATGCCGAAGGTGCGCGCCTCATCAGGAATGATCGGCACAATCAACTTTCCAATATCTTTATCTTTTAATAACTTTGATAAAATACGCACATACACCATAGTGGTGGAGACTTCGCGATCGCCGGAACCTTCATCGAACTCGGCGAGTGATTCGGCCGACGGTGTCGGCAGTGGATCATTGGTCTCAGCGCGTTGCGGGACATAGCCGCCGAGCGCCTTGCGGCGTTCGTGTAAATACTGCATTTCTTCGGAATCTTCCGGTGGCAAATAAAACGGCATCTTTTCGACATCTTCGTCAGAAAGAGGGATGTTGAACCGCGAACGGAACTGTTTCATTTCTTCTTCGTTGAGTTTCTTCTGATTGTGGGCGACGTTTTTACCCTCGCCACTTTCGCCAAGGCCGTAGCCTTTAATCGTTTTACAAAGAATAACACTCGGCCCGTGCTTATAATCAAAAGCCGCTTTATACGCGGCATAAACCTTGGCCGGATCATGGCCACCGCGTTGAAGTTTTTCGATATCGTGATCAGACATGTTTTCGACTAATTTAGCAACATCTTGATCCTTGCCGAAGAATTCTTTACGGGCATAGCCGCCGTCTTCGACCGAAAATTTTTGGTATTGTCCGTCAACGGTCTCACCCATGATGCGGGCCAGTTTGCCGGTTGTATCGTTTTTCAAAAGAGGGTCCCAGTTGCTGCCCCAAACAACTTTAATGGTATTCCACTGGGCGCCGCGGAAGAGGGCTTCCAGTTCCTGGATAATCTTGCCGTTGCCGCGCACAGGTCCGTCCAAACGCTGCAAGTTACAGTTAATGACAAAAATCAAATTGTCGAGCTTTTCGCGCGAGGCCATATTGATTGCCCCAAGGGTTTCCGGCTCATCCGTTTCCCCATCGCCAATAAAACACCAAATCGTTGCATCATCTTTTGGTTTAAGTCCGCGGTTTTCAAGATATTTCATATAACGCGCGTGATACAGCGCATTGATGGGGCCGAGCCCCATAGATACTGTTGGAAATTGCCAGAAGTTCGGCATAAGCCATGGATGCGGATAAGACGAGAGGCCTTGCTCTTCCTGAAGCTCCCGTCGGAAATTACTTAAATTCTGATCATTGAGGCGTCCTTCAATATAAGCCCGCGAATACATTCCCGGTGACGCATGCCCCTGAAAGTAAACAAAGTCGCCGCTAAAATCTTTTGTGCGTGCACGGAAAAAATGATTAAATCCGACTTCATACAGAGTGGCTGATGAGGCGTACGTCGAAATGTGTCCGCCAATGCCGTTTTCGGCTTCATTGCCTTTGACAACCATAGCCATCGCATTCCAACGGACAATACTTTTAATACGCCGCTCGATCTCACGGTTGCCCGGATAATGGGGCTGATTATCGGTACCGATCGTATTGACATAAGGCGTGTTAACGGAAAAGGGGAGGGTTACGCCGGCTTCCTGAGCACGGATTTGCAGTCTTTGTAAGATTTCTTTGGCTTGTTCGTGGGATCCGTTTTTAAGGACATATTCCAGTGAGTCAAGCCACTCGCGGATTTCGATTTCCTTGACTTCTGTGTTATGGGAGTTGGCGGCGCCTTCAGAACTCATATTTTGCTCTTTCTGTTCTATATAAAGGTTAGAATATGTTGAAAAAAGTTGTAAAAGGTTGAAAGAGGGGTTAGGTTACCCAATGTTGCTTAGTGCTAATTAGAGTAACTTTTTGGAACATCATGCAACGTCAAATCTTTTTTCAACGTTTTCCAACCTATTTAAACCTTTTTGAACCTTAATATATTAATATAGTTATTATGTTTGTGCTTGTAAGCGAAGCTATTGTAGTATGCAAGGGAGTAATGTGCAAGCATATTTTGCTGTCTAATAGGCAATATAAGGTGATTATTCTGTTGTATGTGCTATCCATGATTGCTACAATTCTCCTAAGCGCGGAAACTTATTAAAGGACAATATGGCTCAAATGAAACGGTTTTTAGCGGAAATTGAAGAAAAAAAGGGAATTTTGTACGTATTTTTGACCGTTGCGACGTTTTCCGTGTACAGTTTTTCCTTACCTAACGGCTTTATTTGGGACGATTATATGGTCCTGGTGGACAATACATTTGTTCATGACCTTGTGCGTTTACCCGAAGTATTCACCAAAGACTACATCACCTCACCGAAAAATCTTCCTTTTATCGATACAGGGGAATACGGTTCCGGAGAAGGCAGCTACCGGCCGGTGACCACCTTGATCCATTTTTTGGAATACCGGCTCTGGGGGCTGACACCGTTTTTCTATCATTTGGTCAATGTGGTCTTGCATTGCATTATGGTTTGTTTGGTGTTTTGTGTGCTTGAGCTTTTATTTAAAAATCTTTTTATTTCCCTTGTGACGGCCTTGCTGTTTGCGGTTAACCCGGCCCATAGTGAGGCTGTTTTGACCATATCGTTTCGGGAGGATTTACTGTGCGGCATGTTTTTTATGGCCGCGTTTATTTGTTTTATTAAAGTGTCTGATCAAAAAAAGCCGCTCTTTTTGATTTTTTCTATTTTGTTTTACTTACTTGCCCTTTTTTCCAAAGAAATGGCGATTACATTTCCGGTTGTATGTATTTACTATGAGTATTTTTACAAACGAAACAGGTTTGCTACGGCTGATGCGCTCAGACTTTTTGGCGGCCTTGTTCTTGCTTCGGGTTTTTATTTATGGGTGCGTTTTGTTATGTTTGCCCCGGCGGCCAGTTTTAAAGCGCTGCATCCATCGGACTCGTTTGGTATCAATGTACTTACAATGATCAAGGTAGTGGGTATGTATTTCGGATGGCTTTTAACCGGGCTTAATGTTCATCTCACCAAACCTGATCCTTATCTGATCGAGGTATTTTCTAACTTTTCTTCTATTATTGTTTTTGTTGCTATTGTTCTGACTTGGATATTGTCTTTATTTTTGTCGTTGCCAAAGCGCCCTTTTTTTCAGTTCTCGCTTGTCTGGTTTTTTGTCACAATTCTTCCGGTTTTGGGCATCATTCCGATTCACAATATTGTGGCCGGACGGTACCTTTATATTCCTTCTATAGGTTTTTTGCTGATGATTACAGGGTTACTGTGGCTTATTAGAAATAAACAATTGCAGGTTGTTGGGGTTGTTTTATATGTTGTATTTTTAAGTGTTTTAACCATCGCGCGCGCGTTTATCCTGTATGATGAGTTAACGGCCCGGAAGGAGTTTGTGCAGTATTATCCGCAGGATCCGCTCAGTTATCGCTCTTTGAGCGCGGCGTATACGCGCCTGGGGCTCGACGATCATGCGACCGGTGTGCTGGCGCGGGCGGTCGAATATTTTTCTGACGACTTTAATTTACATATGGATTTGGCCCGGGCTTACCGCAAGGAAGGCGAATACCAAAAAGCATTGGATGTTCTGGGTAAAGTCTTAGGGGAAGATCCTGGCAACTATTATTTGTTAAACGAGAAATGTATTAATTTGGCTCTATTAAAGAAAAAAGAAGAGGCAGCAGCTTGTTTTGAAAAGATTTTCATGCTTTTTCCCGATGACAAAGTCGCCAAGGAGAATTTTAGGCGCTTTAAACAATATTAAACTATGATATAATGCCCGACTATGGGAGAGACAATTGCGACAAACAAAAAGGCCTTCCGCGATTTTGCGATTACCGAGAAGTGGGAGTGCGGGCTTGAGCTCATGGGGGCGGAAGTTAAGTCGGTGCGCAGCGGGCGTGTGAATTTTAAGGATACATTTGCGCGCATTGATGGGGGACAGGTATTTCTTCATAATCTTCATATTGAGAATTACGCGCAAGCGAGTTATATGAATGAAGCGGAAGATCGTGTTAGAAGGCTTTTGTTACATAAAAGGGAAATAAAGAAGATTGATCAAAAGGCCAGAGAAAAGGGGCTTACTCTTGTGCCGACCAAGGTCTACTTTAACAAACGTGGTTATGTGAAAGTCGAGATTGGTTTAGGCAAGGGTAAAAAGATGATTGATAAAAGAGAGACGATTAAGAAGCGTGATGTTAGTCGTGATATTGGACGGATGGTCAAACATAAGAATAGATAGAAAATATTATTTTTATGAACAAATCGACTCTAATTCCTTTATTTTTAATTTTATTTGTTTCACTTTTTTTAAGGATCTACGGGCTTAATCAGCAAGGACTCACCTTCATCGACGAGGGAACCTTTATTTATCGCGCCAAGACATTTCAACTTTTGGCCGAGCATTCCCATAATCCCATCCAACAGCCTGCCAATTACGCGGATAAAAAAATACTCTGGCTCCTTTCGGTTATGGCCGTATTGAGCCTAACGGATGGCTCGACGATTGCTGTTCAGCTTTTTTCCGTGTTGCTGGGCTTGCTTAGTATACTGTTTACCTTCGTTGTGGCCCAAAAGATTTATGGCTCAAGGGAAATAGGGTTATTAAGCGCAGCTGTTCTCGGTGTGTCTAATTTGCATATTTTCTACAGTCGTCTGGCCATGCCCGAGATGTTGAATTCGTTTTGGGTATTATTGATGGTTTTATTTTATTTGAATGCCATGGCGAAAGAAAAATCTGGCCGGTGGGCTTTTGCCTCAGGTGTCATGATGAGCTTTTCCTTTTTAACAAATGTCTTTCGGGCCGGACTTATGCCCATTGCACTTCTCTTTATGAATTTTGGAATCGGATTACCTAAGACTTTTAAAACCAACAAAGATAAAACGCGGTGGGGGTTATATCTTTTAACGGCTGTTTTGTCGACGGTCGTTTTGGTTTTCGGTTTATGGCAGGTCTTAAAAATACAAGGCATTTGGTTATCCCCTTATGCCGATGCTGTCAAATCATATATTGGCCAGCATTCTTCGGTGGTTTTCAGTTGGCCATCATTTTTGTATGCGTTAAGTTATATATTTTTTACCGAAGGTAAACATTATGCCGTCGTATTTTTTTGGGGATTATTTTTTATAAGAGGACGTTACTCAACATTGCTTCCGCTTCTGATTATCGGGCCTTATGTCTTAGCCTGGGCCTTTGTGGATGAGAAGGCGATCCGTGCATTGACGCCTGTATTGCCTTTCATCGCTATGTATGCAGCAGTAACCATTTATAACATCTATGGGCTTTTTAAGCCGCGATCACGGTTGCTCTTGATGGCGGCGATTGGGCTTTTGATCGTCGGGCAATTGGTGGGTTTGAGGAAAATTTATACCTTCCGCTCTGATCTTCTCCCGGCAATCGAATATATAAAACAGAAAAATGCAGGCGCGCGTGTTCTAACCACCAATCAACCGATTGCCCTGGCGCACGATTTTGATTTTCATCGTTATGCCCAGCTTACCCAGCAGACCGAAGAGGAGGTGCGGATATTAAACCGGCAAGGGTTTAACTATTTGATAACAGATTTTGTTAAGTATGCGGTCAGTTCGGTTAATGGTTCCGATGGTATTCATATGAATCCATTTGTTATGAAGGTGGAGAAGAACTGCATCCCGCTTAAAACATTCCCGCATTTCAATGAAGGCCTGCAACGCTGGATGCTGATGGAGGTTAATCAGTATGCCGGTGATGTCATTTGGCTTGATCACCATATCACTAACCAAACCGGCCAACTTAGAGTCTACGATCTCGATCGGTGTTTGGAGAAGATATAAATAGTGCCAGGTACTAATTATTAAAGTTATTTGTTTTTCAAGGGCCTGTGTGGTATTTTAAACATATGATTAGAAAATCAGACATATTTGCAACAATCGAAAAGAACTCTGAAGAAATCAAGCTTTTAGGAGTCAAGCGTCTGGCTGTTTTTGGCTCATTTTCCCGCTACACACAAACCAAAAAAAGTGATATTGATATTTTGGTTGAATTTAAACGTGGAAAAAAGACTTTTGATAATTTTATGGATTTAAAGCATCTTCTTCAAAAAAAGTTAAAGCGCAGAGTTGATCTTGTCACTAAATCTGCGTTAAAACCACAGTTAAGATCTGCTATTGAAAAAGACCTTTCCTATGCGGGACTCTAATGTCTATCTAAAGGATATTCTACAAGCCATTAAAAAGATAGAAAAGTACACTAAGGGGCTATCTTTGGCAGTGTTTAAACAAGATTCTCTTATCAAAGATGCGGTATTGCGCAATTTAAGCATCATTGGTGAAGCGGCTAATCATATTCCGTCTTCAACCAAGAAAAGCATTGTAGATATTGAATGGAGAAAAATTATCGACTTACGCAATATTCTTATTCACGAATATTTTGGGATTGATGATGAAATCATTTGGGACGTCGTAGAAAACAAACTGCCGGAACTAAAACGGGCTATAACAAAACATTTATCTAGGTAGTTTAAAACCGGTTAGCTTAAGGTCTACAATCTCGACAATGGTGGAGGTGGCGGGAATCGAACCCGCGTCCTAAAAGAGCCTTGCCTAAGCCTCTACATGCATAGTACATCTATTAATCTCACTTAAAATCCTCCGATGCACAGGATAATTCTAAGCCAGCTCTATGTTTCGCAACAATTACCTGAGCGATAATTGCGCTAGCCTGTAAGGGTCCTTTTATCAAACTACAGGCAAATCTGATAAAAGGGCTAAACTAGATTGTAGTTTAGGCTTTTTGAAGCTGAACTGAACCGCCTGCAGGAGCTTCGCTCGTTGCAAATGCGATGTCAGCATCAGCTGTTGTTAATGGATTATTACCATTTGTTTTTTGTCCGGATGATTAACGAGGCCAACCAGACGTCCTCGGCATGCCACTTAAACAGAAACTTCTCAAGTCGATACCATGTCACCCCCCGAATTTTTAAAGATCAGTGTCGAAATTATACCCTATAGCTGGGCTTGGTGCAAATCTTTAAAAAACCCCATTTTTCTTCCCACCTTTTGTGAATTTTGTAATATATTATAAATACTAATATCCACCAGTAGTTTGGAGAGTCGTATGAGCAAAGAAATTAATATCGTCTTCCTGGATGACGAACAGGGGATTCTTAATTCCATAGATAGACTGTTTGTGAATGCCTCATTTGGCATTTTTACAACGAGCGATTATAAAGAGGCCCTGAATATTATTGATCGGGAAAATGTGAAGGTTGTTTTAAGCGACCATCGTATGCCGAACATCAAGGGAACGGAGTTTCTTAAGATGGTCAAGGCCAAGAATGAAAACGTGGTGCGGATTTTATTTACCGGTTATGCGGAATTTTCTTCAGCCGAAGAGGCGATTAATGTGGCCGAGGTTTACCGTTTTATCAGCAAGCCCTGGGATAAAGATGAGCTGCGTCATACCATTGATCAGGCCATGGAGCATTATGACTTGGTGCTTGAAAACAAATCACTGCTTGAGGCAACGCAGCAAAAAAATCAAGAGCTTGAGGAATTAAACAAAAAACTGCAGTATATGTATGACAAGCAGAAGGAATTCACCTCAACCGTTTCCCACGAGTTGCGGACACCGCTGGCGTCTATCAAATCCAGCGTCGATCTTGTTTTAAGCGGCGAGACCGGAGAACTCAATGAAGATCAGATCAATTTTTTAAGTAAATCAAAAGACAATGTCGATCGTCTAAGCCGGTTGATCAGTGATATCCTTGATCTGGCCAAAATGGAAGACGGTAAAATGCGCCTGAGATTTGAGTTGAATGATTTAGGCATTATCGTCGGCGATGCGGTTGAAGGTTACGGACCTGTTTGCCAAGAGCAGGGTTTGTTCATAAAAAGTGACATTGCATCGAGACTTCCCAAAGTTATCTGTGATGTCGATAAAATTCATCAAGTGCTTAATAATTTGCTGGGTAATGCCATGAAGTTTACCGAAAAAGGTGGCATTACGGTTTCTTGTCACCATAAGCCAGATTCCAATATTGTTCGCGTGTGTGTGAAAGATACCGGTCCGGGAATAGCCGCAAAGGACATCGAAAAACTATTTCAAAAGTTTCAACAACTGGGGGATTCAAGACAGCATGTCGGTGGTACCGGCCTTGGGCTTTCGATCTGTAAAGAGATCATTGACTGCCATGGTGGTAAAATATGGTGTGAGTCGGAGCTTGGCCGGGGTACCAGCTTTTGTTTTGTTTTACCGGTCGAAGAACGGAGGAAACATTAACCATGGCAAAAACAATCATGATTGTCGATGATGAAAAGGATTTGCGCGATATCATCGAATTTAAATTCAAATCAAAGGGCTTTGTGACAGTGACAGCGTGTGACGGTGTAGACGCCTTGGATAAACTAAAAACCATTGAGCCTGATTTAATTGTTTTGGATATGAACATGCCGCGTATGGATGGCCTTGAATTTTATAATGCGATAAGAGGGAATGAGGTCCGTTCGAAATGCCCGGTATTGATTTTAACCGCGCGGGCTAATATGGGTCAGACCATTAAGGATTCCGCTATTGAAGGCTTTATGCCCAAGCCTTTTGAGCTCAATGATTTGATCAATGAGGCCGAGGCCATTATCCGCAAAAGTTCGGTTGTGTAAACACAGGAGTTTTAATCATTGCACCTTTAAGATATTTTCTTTTGTTCCCTTTTTTCTTTTTTTCGTCAACCTATGTCTATGCTGTGCAGTATTCCCAGGCGCTTATTCCCTCCAAACAGAAAATTGATGTTATTTGCCACATAAAAGGCACGAATGAAAGTCATGCGGTTCACACAATGCATGTGAGTGAAAGTGTGCATCAGAATAGAAAAGTGTATCTGTTTAAAACACAGGGTGAAGGCGGGTATAATAAATACAAAAACGTCCGCTGGGAAAAGACATCCCGGGTTATTGACGACAACGGACTTATCAGACCACTTGAAAGTGAAATTACAATAAAAGATCAAAACAATAATATTATCGTTCATTATTCGATCAGTTATAACTATGAAACTAAGAAAATCAAATTCGTTATCGATGATAGAGAAATGTCAAAAGTAAAGACAAAGACTTTTCCTATTAAAGGGCCGGTTTGTGATGATGTGAATATGATTTATTTTCTCAAAGCTTATGCGGCGAATGCCGGTGAAAAAACACATGAATATTTTTACCTGTTAACAAATGAACCGGATATGTATAGAGTCAGAGTTAAGGCAAAAGAATACGAGGTGCTGGATTTACCGTTAGGCTCAATTGATACGGTTAAGATTCAGGCTCAGGCTGACTTTGGCGCGCTGACCAATGTTATCGGGGCGCTATTTCCTCCGACCTATCTTTGGTATGAAAATCAACCTCCTTATCACTGGGTGCAGTATGAAGGTCTCGACGGTGGGCCGCGTGCCGAAAATGTCCGTGCGGTTGTTCAGCAGATAGAATAGTCATATGTCCAAAACTTTTAAAGAGAGAAGACGCCGGACCTTAAATCATTTAATGGTGCTCGGACTGAAAGGTATGCGCTGGGCGATGGGTTCTTTGCCGCAGTGGTTTGTTAAGTTGAATATTTTTATTCTCACGCCGATAGTTTATGCCTGCATGGGCCATCATCAAGAAATTTGCCGGCGTAATTTTAAGCTTGTTTATGGTGATGCGAAAACGGATCAACAATACGCAGCGATGATTAAGCAATGTCTAGTTAATGTGAGTATTACAATGGCCGATATGCTGTACTATATGAAACGTCCGCAGATGCTTGAACAAATTACTTCTTTTCACAATGAAGAAAGACTGAAAGAAGCATTAAAACCGGGCAAAGGTGTTGTTTGTGTTTCCGCGCACATGGGCAATTTTCCGCTCATGTTTGTTATGCTTAGAAAAAGAGGATATAAGGTCAATGTGATCATCCGTCCAATGCGCAATAAAAAGTTTAGTAAATTCATGTTTGATATGTGCGCTGAGTGGGGGATCCATATGATCCAGACAGTGCCACAGCGTAATTTTATCAAAGAGACATTTGGGGCGCTTAAACGCAATGAATTACTTTTTATTCTGCTTGATGAGGTTGTGCCAGGCGATGTCGGAGTGGAAGTCGATTTTTTTGGGACAAAGGTCAGGCGTGCGGCCGGACCGCTTTTGTTTCAACAGAAACTTCATTCATCGATTATTCCGATGTTTGTTGTTAAGGATGAAGAAGGGCGATTTCATATACATATGGAAGAGATTTTTAATTCTAAAGGGCGCTCAGAGCAAGACAATATAGCCGGGCTGACAAAAATCATTGAAGCCTATGTGCGTGATTATCCGCTGCAGTGGGGCGGTTGGTTTAATAAACGATGGAAAGTTTAAGGATTTTATCATAAGGCTGTTGCATTTGTCTCTTTCCGGTATTAAAATAAAAACAAGATCGGAGTTTTAGGAGGTTAGACGATGTTTGGGTTAGGCCCGGGTGAATTAATTGTTATCTTTTTGATTGTTTTCTTGCTTTTCGGTCCCAAGGCTTTGCCGGATATCGCTAAAGGGCTTGGTGAGGCGATACGCGCCTTTAAAAAAGAGACAAAAAATGTGACAGATGAAATTGAAGCTGTTTCTAAAGAAAATAAACCAGAGAATCTAAACAAAGAGTCTTAATATGACAGAGCCAAAAATTTTAGCTGTTAATGTTTCAGAAGGCGGGATTCCTAAACAGCCGGTTAAAGGGGCCCGCATTTTTACCAGTGGCGTTGAAGGTGATGCGCACAATCATGATAAGCATTACCGGGACATTCAAGTTGTATGCTTGCAGGACATCGAAGCACTTGAGGAGTTAAACAGAGAAGGGTATGATCTTAAGGTTGGCACGACGGGCGAAAACTTAACGGTTCAGGGGCTTAATGTCAATGAGTTGCCGATCGGCACTCTTCTTGAATTTCCAAGCGGTGCGGTGATTGAAATTTCTAAAGTGCGTCAACCCTGTTATGTGCTTGATGCGATTGATCCCAAACTTAAAGATGATATCGAAGGCCGCTGCGGTATGTATGCCAAAGTGATTAAGGAAGGCGCCGTTCAGCCCCACGATACAATCCAAGTACTCCAGCCAAGTGTTTAATAAAACAGCTGGAGTGGACCCCATGAATTGGACTAAATCAGGCATGATTTAGGACAGGATGTTGATTAAAGTAGTTATCTTCAAAGTCTTGAGGTGATACGTAA
>JANQMA010000028.1 GCA_028280285.1 Candidatus Omnitrophota bacterium
AACAGCAAGCGCCGCTCCATTCGATTTAAGCGATAATGTTCTGACCTGATTGCTGAAAAAATGATCAAAAAACGCATCAGAAAAAAGTCCTTGGGCACGACGGTTACGCTGCTCAGCCGGCATCTCAACACTAACATCCATACGCACCGGATTAATAGCTAACTCGCCCTCCCTGGTCGGATAAATGGTTGTGTTAAACTCAACCACATTAAATCTTATGCCATCTTTAACGATTTGGCCTTGCTGCGGCTTTTGGGTGAATTCTTTAAAAATGAAACCCTGCGAATCAAACTCAGGCAAACTTATCTGGCGCACATTAATCCCTGAGGCATAAAACATAAACTTAACCGGTACCCCTTGATTGACAAAAGCCTCGTTGGCACCAACTTCCATATCAAGGTATATCCTGTCCTCAAGTCTCAATGTCTGCCCGGAAGACGAATCGGCCGCATTATCAACGACTTTTAACGTAATAGGATCGGTTGTGTATTGTTGACCTTGATACGTTAAGGACAAACCGGGAATAACAAAGTCCCCTGTTCGTCGTGGAAATAACATATAGGTGAAAGCAATCGAACTACTCACATCCCCATTAACCATACTCACTTGTCGAGACGGGCCGATGTATTGAACTTCGAGCCCATCGATTGCGGGCAGCTTAAGCGGCGCAACATCCTGCGTGCCTTCGATGGAAAGACGCAGCTGCGTCGACTCTCCCATGACAATAGGATTTTGCCCCACACTGGAAGTAAAGGAAATGTCTTGGGCCAACGACAGGCTACAAAACACACCTAAAACCAAACTAAAAGCTAAAACTATGTTGCGTATATTCATTACCAATCTTGATACACCGGGCGCCTGTTAGGACGCTTTTCTATAAAGTTGATTATACCTTTTGGATCTTTGTTTTGTTCATAATCTTCCAAAAGCATTTTGGCTTCATCTTCGGTTAAGGCCTGCATGCGCACAGCTCTTGGTTGAGCAGCAGGCTGTTGTTCATTGGAAGACTGCGGATCACCCTCAGAGGCTGCTTGATCCTGAGCTTGTTGATCTTGTCCATTTTTTTCCTGAGCTTGAGCGCCATCCTGATTTTGGCCCTGTTGATTATCAGGCTGCTGGCCTTCTTGTTTATTATTCTGATTTTGCTCTTCATTTCCAGAGTTTTTTTGATTTTGCTCGGAATTATCAGAAGAATTCTGCTGATTTTGCTGCATCATTTGTTGTTGCTTCATCCGCTCAAGTTCACGCTCGACAATCGGATAATTAAAGGCTACTTTTTCATCATCCTGATTGCTAATACGCAGCTCATCATAATGGGCGAGGGTTTTCGTAAGCGACTCAATGGCTTGATCAATATCCTGCTTTTCAATGGCAAGGCCATGATAAAAAAGCGCATTGGCCAAATTATAACGCACTTTATCGCGCAGCGCACTATTATCCGTGAGCAAAGCTTTACGATATTTGGTTACACTTTCCCCAAACTGTTCATTCTGATACAAAGCATTCGCTAAATTGTAATTAATAATATCGTTTTCTTTTTTTTGATTAAGCAGATCTAAATAATCGATTTGAGCCTCTTTGTATTTGCCTTCCCTATAAAGCTTATTGGCATTGTTTACGCCAGACGCAACATCCCCGTATGCTTCAGAGCACAAAAATACCGATAAGATTAAAATAAAAAAGATTTTCATCGTCTTTAGCTCTACTCTTTAACCAACTTTGTTTCTCTTGTCGGAATACATATCTCAAACAATAATAAAATTAAGGCTATCGCAAGCGGTATTTGAAACCGTTCATAAAAACGCTTTTCCATCCGGCTTTTGATTTCGCGCTTTTCAAACTTGGATAACTCTTTATCATAAAGAATATCCAGACCGAATTGAAATCCGCTGCTTCGCACATACACACCATCGGTTTCAAGCGCAAGCTGCTTGAGAAGCGTCTCATTTAAACGCGACTTAACAATATTGCCTTTGGCATCCTTTAAATAAGATGTATTCCCATATTCGTCGGCAATTTGGATCAATTCACCTTCAGGCGTTCCGACACCAACGGTAAAAATTTTGACTCCTTTATCTTTGGCCTGTTTGGCCATGGCAATAGGGGATCCTTCTAAATTATCCCCATCCGTAATAATAATGACAGCCTTGTGCTTACTCTCTATTTCTTTATATCCATCGAGCGCCACTTCGATGGCCTTTTCTAAATCGGTTCCACCACGCGGCACCGAATTAATGCTTAACTCATCAAGGCTTAACAAAAATCCTTTATAATCATTCGTCAACGGGCACATCAAAAATGCATCTCCGGCAAAGGCAATCAAACCAACCCGATCTCCCTTTAACTTTTGAATCAAGTCCTTAACGGCAAATTTGGTACGCTCAAGACGATTCGGCTTAACATCTTGAGTAAGCATACTTTTGGACGTGTCGATCACGATCAGAATATCAAGCCCCTGACGTTTGATTTCGCGCCATTCAAACCCCCATTGCGGACGGGCTAATGCCAGCAAGGCAAATAAAAACACCCCCACCATTAAAACCGCCTTGATCTGATGCCGCTTAAAGCTGAACTCCCCGATCACATCAGAAATAAGGCTGGATGCAACAAACTTGCGGATCTTGTCATGACGACGTCGAAGCAGCCAGAGAAAGAACACGACAAGGACGGGCAGAAGAAAAAGATAAGTTAAATAATATGTTTCAACAAATTGCATTTTAAGGCAGCCTCAGATAAACAGTGTTACGTAAAATAATTTCAATCAGCAAAAAAACAAGGCCGGCCAATAGAAAACGGCCAAAAATCTCTTCGTATTCAAAATATCCTTCTTGTTCGATCTCCGTTTTTTCAAGCTCATCAATTGCTTCATAAATTTTTTGAAGCGATGCCGTGTCCGTTGCCCGGAAATATCTCCCGCCCGTTTTTTGGGCAATTTGCGTAAGAGTCTCTTCATCAATCTCAATACGCACATTACGATAAGTGTGCCGTCCAAAAATATCTCTCGTTGGATACGGTGCGTACCCCTTGCTGCCGGCACCGATCGTATAAATCTTAACGCCGTAGCTTTTGGCAATTTCCGCGGCATCAAGTGGATCAATGTCCATCACATTATTCACTCCATCAGTTAGAAGAATAATGACCTTGCTCTTAGCCTCACTTTTCTTAAGCCTTATTAAAGAGGACGCAATCGCCGAACCGACGGCTGTGCCATCCTCAATAACCCCGATCTCTAACCGCCCAAGATTTTTGGTCAGCCAATCATAATCGACCGTCAAAGGACACACCATATAAGCCAGTCCGGCAAAACCCACCAAGCCGATTTGATCGGCCTCGCGCCCGGCAATAAAATCTTTCACCACCTCCTTAACCACCGCCAGACGGTTAACGCGCTTTCCCTTAACCTCAAAGTCCTCGGCTAACATACTGCCGGAAATATCAATGGCTAAAATAATATCGATTCCTTCGGCTTTGACAATTTGTTCTTCTAAAACCAAACGTGGCCGGGCAAGCGCCACGATAAAAAGAATAATCGCTATCGCCCTTAAAATATTTGGCAGCCACAATGTCCTTAACTTCCAGGAACGGTTTTTGGTCGAAAGTAAAAATTTAGAAGGAAACAAAAATGATGCATTCCGTCTTTGCCTATACCAGAACAAAAGAAACCCGAGAATAACCGGTATTAAAAAAAGAATATAAAATGACTCAAATTCCATATTACCCTTGGCTCGTCTCTTCGGTTCTTACGACACTGCCGATAAAATCACGCGCCACAGAAACTAACTTTTCGATCGACTCCGGATCAGGATTAAACTTGGCAAACTTAATTTGATCGCATATCTCCATAAATTCTTTCAAATTCTGTTTATGTGTTGGATCAAGCTTTTGATTATCCTGCACACCGACCAAAAACTCCTCGGTTGTCATGTCCGGTGCATCGATATCGAAACGCGCTTCGATATACACACGGATAATGCGGGATAATGCAGTGAAAAATGCCTCCACTTTGCCCTGCGCTATCATATTGCTTGCCATCAATTGATCAATAGCCTTTAAGGCGAGTGTCTCCGGAGGAATATCCAACCGACCTTTGTTTTGACTTAAAAATCTCTTTAGGAAAAATCCGATTACAGGACCGATAACAAGCGCAATCAGTATGACCGTCAACACCATCGGCCAAACATTTTTGGGATAGTCAACCACATCATAGATGGGTTTAAGCGCAGGCGCATTCGCAGCTAAAATAGGAAAATAGTTTTGCATGGCAAGTATATTTACCGGCGTTTACGATGCATAAAAAACTTGGTTAACTCATCGGTAAAAGAAGAGTTTGTCATCACATCCATACTGTCCATCCCAACAGAGCGGAACAGCGCTTTTTGATCTTTAAGTCGCGTGGCATTATGCTTACGGTATTCTTCGGTAAAATATTTATCGGTTGTATCGACACAAAGCTCTTCTCCTGTCTCCGCATCTTCAAACAAAAGCAAGCCATGATCATCCATGGCTAGCTCCTTAGGGTCGTGTAAGGCAACGGCAATCATATCGTGTCTTTTATTGGCGACGGCCAATGCCTTTTTTAAAGCCTCCCTGTTAACACGATAACCACCTTCATTGTCGAAGAAAATAAAATCAGAAACAAGAAAAGCGATCGCCTTTCTTCTTTGCACGCGATTTAAATATTGAATTGCTTGCACAATATCAGTGCCATTATGCTTTGGTTTAAAATAAAGAATCTCACGGATCAAGCGTAGCACATGGGTCCGCCCTTTACGCGGGGCAATGTAAAGCTCGATCGTATCTGTGAATATGATAAGGCCGACCTTATCATTATTACGGATGGCCGATAAAGCGAGTACGGCCGCAATTTCGGCCGCCATTTTATTTTTAAGCGTTTGTGTTGAGCCGAACCGTGAGGACGCCGAAAGATCGACGGCAATCATAACGGTAAGCTCACGCTCTTCAACGAATTTTTTAACATGCGGGCGGCCTTGGCGGGCAGTCACATTCCAGTCAATGGTGCGGATATCATCACCCGGTTGATACTCACGGACCTCATCAAACTCAATTCCCTGGCCTTTAAACGTACTATGATACTCTCCGGCGAAAATATCGGTTACCAGCCTTGAGGTCGTAATTTCGATGTTGCGAACTTTCTTGAACAGTTCTTTGGGAATCATAGTTTAAGGCACTTCAACTTCATCAAACACGCGTTTAACAATCTCCTCGGGGGCAATCTCCTCGGCATCAGCCTCATAACTGGTGATCACACGATGGCGCATAACATCTAATCCAATCGACTTAACATCCTGAGGTGTAACGTAGCCGCGCCCTTGAATAAATGCATAGGCGCGTGCCGCAATCGCCAAATTAATCGTTGCCCGCGGTGAGCATCCGTATTGCAAAAGCCCTTTAATCGATTCGATCCCATACTGATCCGGATACCGTGTGGCGTTAACGATATTCACAATATACTGTTGCACCTTCTCATCCATGTAGATTTCATCGACCAGCTCACGCGCTTTTAAAAGCTCATCAGGCGTAATGACAGGCTTTACTTCAAACTTTGTTTTAGTAAAGGCCATGCGCTTGAGGATTTCAAGCTCTTCTTCTTTGCTTGGATAATCGATGACAACTTTGAGCATAAAACGGTCGACTTGTGCTTCGGGCAGTGGATAAGTCCCTTCTTGCTCGATTGGATTTTGCGTGGCCAAAACCAAAAACGGTTCTTCTAAGGCAATCGTTTCCTCACCGATAGTGACTTGTCTTTCCTGCATCGCTTCCAGTAGCGCACTTTGCACCTTGGCCGGCGCACGGTTAATCTCATCAGCCAAGATCATATTGGTAAAGATCGGTCCTTTTTTCACAATAAAATCATTGGTCCGTTGATCAAAAATAAGCGTGCCGATCAAATCAGCCGGAAGCATGTCCGGCGTAAACTGCAGACGCTGAAATTCTGTTTTGATTGTCGATGAAACGGTTTTAACCGCCGTTGTTTTAGCAAGACCGGGAACACTCTCTAAGAGAATATGTCCGTTGGCCAAAAGCCCAACCAAAAGTCTTTCCAATAGATAATTCTGTCCGACGAGGACTTTGCGGGATTCGTTAAGGATAGCTTGAACAAAGGCCCCTTGGGCTTTGACCTTTTCATTAAGCGCGGCTATATCCGATGACATAGTTGTTCCTCCTTGACTTAATAATGAATATCAACACGTGCCACCTGCCCATCGCGAATATTTTGGGCATGCGGCGCATTAATTGTACTATTGTTCACAACAACCGGTTTGGATTGATCATGATAAGTGAGTTCAATCTTTTTGATCTTGGCCTTACTATCAAATGTATCAAGGCGCTTAGGATTGTGATAAACCACAAATGTGCCGTTTAAAAAGTTAAAGGCATAACTGTTTTTAGGCAATGATTCTTTTTTACCGCTAAAGGTTAAAGAAGTTGGCTTTGATGTAAAAAGCCACCCGGCGAGCGCCGGTTCAAACTGAAGGGTGAGCTCACCCTTAGCATTCAGTGCAAATGGCGCCTGACCGACGTTCATATAGAGCCATATGTGCATAAACTCCGCCGTGCTTCCCGATAAGCGGGCCACAAACCCTTGCCCATGCAGATTTTGATCCTCATGCGCACTGGACACAATAAAAGAAGAGTTCTCAAGCACACTGCGGCCGTATTGTGCCGGTTTTAGAAACGGCACAAAGACATTTTTAAAATCATGATAAAACTCTTCATATAATCCCCGGCGAAGCACCTCCAGCATAAACTTATATTCCATATGCAGCCATATCGATTCATTCTCAAGCCAACTGGCCGGAAAGACACTTGTACGGCCAATCTCTTCGGATTCACCGGATAAATCAATGTTGACTTTATACATACCAAGCTTCTTATCATACAAATCACTTTCCCTTACCTTTTCGTAGAGATCTGATGCCTTTTTCTTCTGCGTTTCCGAACGCAACGCATGAACATACCCCTCTAAAAACAACGGCAAGTCGTGACGAGCAAATGCCTTTGGCCTTACAAACGGCTCTTCTTCTTTTTTACTTTTATCCAGGACATCGTACTGGCTTACGTCATGATAAAAATAGGTTGGAATAAAACCTTGCTTGTTACGCGCCTTATCTTCGGCCGCTCCCGTACGCTCAATAACAAGCTCAAGAAAGTGACGGATATCTTTAACCGTCAATTCGGTTTCCTCGCCTTCAATGCCTCGACGGACACGATTGCGGTAGTTTTCTTTAACATCATTGGCCTTATTCCAATACGCTAAATCATTTTGCTCCGTTGATAAAATATTGGTCAGTCCATCAATAAAGGTCGCAAGCTCTTCATAAATGCTTAGTTTTTGCGACGGTTCAAGGCCAAGCTTTTTAAAAGCCTCACGGACAAATAACGCATGACGTTTGACTTCAAAGGTCTCTGAAATCGACGAACCCAAGAGCCCCGGCAGCCCGTTAAGCGCATCATACCAGTTTGGTTTATCAGCCTCCATTTCAACACCGATTCCACTTGGATCGAGTGTTGCCACCTTACACGCAATCAAACACAACAACTTGTTCACCAAATTCGTGTAGTACACATCCCCCGCGCCTTGCTTAACACGCAGCTGATCGCCATATTCAGCCGGTTTAATATCTGTCTTACCGTCTTTAACCGATGCATACTGACGCACACCGCGCCCGGTCAAAATATACCGTTGTTCCCGCGGTAAAACATAATGAGAGTTAAAATAAAATGTAAACGGTTTTCGCTCAAGCAACAGATCGTTTAAGTTTTCCGGGTATAATGCCAGATAGCTTTCGATCAAATCAAGATTATAGGTCCAGTGATCCGACCAAAACCCTTCGCCATGTTCGGCAAGCTCTTCTTTGCGGCAGATTTCAAGGACTTGGCCTAAAAAGTCTTTTTCATCAACCGTTAATTCAATCTCTTGCACTTCAATAAACTGAAGCAAATTACCCGGTAAGAAACTATTATCAAAAAATTCTAAAACCTGTGTTTGATCGCTGGAAGCCACGCAACGCGCCACAACTTTTTTCAAATCATCATGGCTCTTAACAGAAAATGTTGTTCCTTTAACAACCAACGGATTATACCCGTCAGCCTGACTTAGATTAAGAAAGTTAACTAAATGACTGTCTTTGATGTTCCCGTTAAACCAGACATCGTTACGCCGGTTCTGATTCACATCACGATAATTGCCGTTGCCTTGGGAATAATAGGTTGGCGCCACCGTAAAGAAATTATAATCACGCTCAAGGTCACCGTGTTTGCGGCTGTAGACATTAAACCCGACATGCCCGTCGGACGTCTTGAGAGAAACCGGCAGACCACCCCGCAGAATATTATCGAGGAATGTGTGCCCCGCATACATGTTAAACTGCTCCGAAGAACTTTTAACAGTCGCATAGTTTTTAATCTCATCAACAATCGCCTGATTACGCTTGGCTTTTTCTTCGATAAATTTCTTATTCGTTGCCTGCTTAACAATACGGTTAAGCCGATCAATCGAATGCGTCATCCCATAGACAGATATAATTTCTTCAGACGATTTACCTTTAATGGTTAAACACGCACTGCTCATAGCAGAAGGTGAACGATTGCTTGTTTGCTGATCATCCAGCGACAGATTATCATCCAAGAAGTTTTGGGGCGCAATGAAATCCGACGACTGCCCAAACACACTGGCTGCCTCAACAATCGGTTTAAGCAAAGTGTTGTCCTTGGCATTGAACGAAAAGAAAAAGTTGCCTTCTTTGATGTGGCGCACTTCCGGGCTATCATCCACCTCAACATTTAACTGATAATACGGCGCATCATTATCTAGATTACGTACCTTAACCCACGCCTCAACCGTACGTGATAAATGTTTATTAAGCCAGTCGCCCAGGCCATAGGGCACAATCACCGGCAGCCCGTCAACGATCGAAACATCACAACTGGAGGCATTATTATTTTTAACGCTCACCCGACGGACAAGCCCTGAATAAGGCTCTTCAGGGATCGTGAAAAAGTTGACTTTGACCGTCAACCCAAGCTCATCATTTTTTTCTTCAAGTGTTAGATCATGCGCCGCAATAGACATCTTTTGAGACTTCTTAAAAGATGTTCCTTCCAAATGATTTTGAAACGGCTCCCAGTAGACAGTCTTGCGCCCACGTTTAACTTTGATGAATGTACGGAATCCCGATAAGGCCGTATAACGATAAGATTTATTCGCCGGCTGAAATTCCATAATCGCCTTGTCTTTCGATTCGATCCCGAAACTGGTAATGCATTGGCCCCGATTAACATAAAATGCCCACATCGGAACGCCCCATAACCCGGCGATCCCCGGAAAGAAATTGCTAAACGGCTTGGCATAATTATAGTTTTCAATCACAAAATGGCCGTTGGCCGTTAAGGAATATTTGGCTTGCGGTAAACTGCTCTTACTCATGAAATAAAACCTTTCTTATTAATACGGACTTCTCGGTGTTTTTAAAAGTGTAAAATAGCCCGTCAATTTCCAAAAAATTAAAAAATCATTGGTATCTTTGTTACTCATTTTGATACGGTTGATTTCATACACATCTTTATTCTTTCTATCAAATCCACGGTTGGTGGTCACCGCCGATGTATGCCCCGCCTCTTTAACAAGGCGCTTGGTTTCTTCGGTAAATCCTCCGTTCGGATAAGCAAAATGGTCTATCAGTACATCGAATTTTTTTTGTAATTTCAAACGACTTGCTTTAATTTCATCGGCCTGCGCCTCAACTGATAAATCCGGCAAATACTTATGCGTCATTGTGTGACTGCCAACCGTAAAACCCGCCTCGATCATTTCTTCTATTTGCTTGGCGGATAAAAACCCCTCCCGGTCGACATCCGTAAACGGCACAAAAAATGTAGCCGGATGGTTATACTTCTTTAAGATCGGATAACCATGCGTATAATTATTTTCGTACGCATCATCAAAGGTAATCACAACTGTATTACGCGCAAACTCTGTCTTATTTTTAATTCCCTCAACCAACTCATCGAGGCTGATGACATTATAGCCATGCTTTTGCAAAAAACTCATGTGCTTGACGAAAATGCTTGGGGAAACAGTATCTGAACGATGTCCCTCGATATCCTCAATGCTGTGATACATCATGACCGGAACAACATAATGAAATGATGCCCAGAACACAAAGGTGCTTATGCTCAAAAAAAACGCGACAGCCGCAATCTGGATAAACTTGAAAAAACGTTTCATTTAGCCGCTTAATGCATCTTTTACAATTTTACTGACCATCCCATTATCCGCTGCCCCGGCTGTTTTGGCCATAACGGCCTTCATCACAGAACCCATATCTTTCATGGAGCTGGCGCCTGTTTCGGCGATCACCTCACCCACCACCTTTGTGATATCATCCTCAGAGAGTTCAGCCGGAAGATACTTTTGTAGAACCTTCATTTCCTGCTCTTCTTTGTCCGCCAGCTCACTGCGTCCGGCATTGGTGAACTGCTCAATGGAGTCCTTGCGCTGCTTGACCTGTTTTTTTATAACTGTAATAACATCAGCATCTTCCAACTTTTCTACCTTCTTTTCAATCACAACATTTTTAAGCTGTGCCCTTAAAAAATTGAGTGTCTGCGATGTCACTGTATCTTTGGCCTTCATGGCCGTAATATAATCTTTGCCGATTTGATCGTGTAACATAATACCCTCATTTATTAATATTAGTCTTAATTTTAAGTCACTATAGTAATAGTTTTACTTCGGGATTGCAATGGTTTTATTAATGAGCGCTGAACTTACGGACCCCACCTCTTGCATTCTGCAAGAATGCGGTGGGGGAACGTAAGTTCATGCGTGAATTAATCCCGAGTCATTTTTGATTATTTTTCGGTGACGAGGGATCTGTATGCGGCCAATTTAGGCCTGCGGCAGGACCATATCCACCGCATGGTCCTTGAGCCATTTAACCTGATGCTTATAATCAGGCAGAATCTTGGCCACATGGCGCCAAAACCGCTTGGAATGATCCGGCACAATCAAATGGCATAATTCATGGACCACCACATAATCGATCACATCCAGAGGCGCTAAAATGATTTGCCAATTGATATGAATCGTCTGCGTCTTAAAATCGCAAATACCCCATAGGCGTTTTTGCGTGCGCACCGCGATTCTTTTCGGCTCAACCCCTATCACACGCGCAAAATGAAAAAGCCGCCCACCGATGATTTCCACGGCCTGTTTACGGTACCATTTGATAAGCGCCTTGCGGATATCCCCCGCTGCCTGCGCCCCTTTTAACCCAATCGGTGTTGTGATATACCAGCTTTCGTTAATAAACTCCACCTTTATCCGCTTCACATTGCCTGGTAATGTCTTGATCGGGCATTTCTTGCCTAAAAATAAAAAAGCATGCCCGTCTTTAAACTGTTTTTGATCAATTTTGGCCTGCCGCTTTTTTGATTCAGCAATCTTTTCTATAATCCATTTTTCTTTTTCATCTAAAAATGCCCTGATCTCTTTATCGGGCGTACGCATCGGAACCGAGATAGACAAATCACCCTTCTCGTCTATGCAAATCGTCAATGTCCTTCTTCCCGTCGATCTTTTAAGTAAATAGGGAATAGATCGCTCTTTCGTCTCAAATACAGCTTCCGATTGTTCCATACGCTTAGGACGTCTGATCATTGATTTACCTCATCAAGTTTTCAAGAAATTTACTGCTTAAGGAAAGATTATTACTTCACAAATTCAACATTCACGTCGACTTTACGCCTTTTTACTTCTTGCGTCTGTAACTCTCCGGTATATGTGCCGTTACCGGCCGCCGTATACTTTTGTTCATCCACACGCACAACAGAACCATCCTTCATAAAATAACCGTTATTGCCCAAAAGAACTTGCAGTCTATCCCGTTCTTTTTGCGCGGCGCGGTTGAGTCTTTGCGCATCACGCTTAAATTGTCTGATCTTGGACTTGACCAGCTTCATATTGCGTTTATACGTCCGTATGAGCAGCTCGCCCTCATCTGTATTTTTAACATCTCCCTGATAATACGCTAACTGCGATTCAAGTCGACGCATTAAATTAGTTAGATCTTTGTTTTCTTTTTCAAGCCGGTCGACGGTCGTCGAAAGAGTCTGTCTTTTTTCTTCAAATTCTTTTTGTTGCTCGGCGGAAAGCCCTTCGATTTCCGTTTTACTGGCGAGCGCTTGATTAAGCATGGTTTCTGTTTCGGTGAGCGCCTTGCGTGTCGAATCCAGCTCTTGGTTGATCGACGCTATCATCTGCTCGCCCTCGCTGTAAAGCCGTCTTGATTCTTCCAAATCCAGTTCGAGCTGCGCAATACGCTTCTGCGCACTGGTAAGCTCCTCGCGCACACTCGCCAACTCCGTTTGAGACACTTCATATTTATCTTGATAATGCTGAATGAGCGTGGCCTGCTGGGTTGTTACCACTTCCATTTGCTTGTTTGTTCTCTCCATATGCTGATAGACATCTGCACTCATCCATACGGTATAGGCCGTCAGTCCAATAATGGCACAAAATAAAAGCCCATCACAAAACTTGTTAAGATACTTGATCGTTCGTTCTGATTTTCGTCTGTTTTCAACACGCTTCTCAAGCTTTGGTAAGATATAATCGGAAGGCTCAACAAAGCGTACACCACATAAATAGCGCTTACTTTTTTCTTTTTTAGGACGAGCCCAAATCAGCTGCCCACGCTGGGGGACAAAATTATCGTGGCCAAGATCAGCGGCGAAGGAAAAAAATTGATGGTCAGGATCGATCGGACGTTCTGTCTCCAAAAGCATGCCCGAGGCACTTATATTGCGGATGCGTCCAATGCCGCGCGTTTCACTATTTTGAACAAACCAGGCTACCTGCTTATTTTCACTGACTCTCTGCTCTATACGCGCATCATAAAACACATTTTCTTTCAGACGATTAACCATGAAAAGGGCAATTCCCGATAAATAGTATCAATATATAGTACTTTGTACTGAAACCGGCCCTACATAATGTAGATGTCCGATTATGCTAAATATATAATGAAATAATATTAGTTACAATATATTTCCCGATTATTTATACGGTAGGGGTCGTTCGTGAACGACCCTCATTTTCCAAATTAATTAGGGGCGCTCACGAGCGCCCCCTACATTTTTTTTATTACATTTTTCGTAATTCAATGTTATTTAAACAACGGAATTTCGTTGAGCAGGCCGTCCAGGAGCTGCTGCTCAATGGGTTTTTCCTGCTTTGGTTGGGTATTTTTATCAGAAGGGTTCTGTGAAGGCGTGTCAATATCCAGGGCCTTGTAAATCGCATCGCGCAACTCCTGCTTGCCCTTTTGCTCAATGACGCGACGCCCGACCTGTCCCAAATCAGGCAGAATTTCGATGCGATCCACCGGCCCGCTATATTGTTTAAACGGTATATGAATGCGCCCCTGATTATCTAAAAGCGCACTCAACTCTTCCACAGACTGGATAAGGCTATCGCTTAAATCTTTAGGAATATAAACATGCGTTGTGTTATCAATAGTCTGATTCAGTTGAAACACCCCGGTCAAATAGGCAAGAAACTCATCGGCCTCAACATTAACCATATAATTAAGATCACCGGCAACCAGTTTTCCTTCAGCATAGACAATCTTAAGCTCGGTGTCTTTGACATCCAGTTTTTCTTTATACTTCCCGGGAAGATTCCCAGAGACTTTTTCAGCCAAATTCGGAACAAACGAAATGTGTGAAAACACAACATCCAAAACATTCAAATCAACAATCCGCGCCTCATCCATAGTGAAAGACACATTACCTTTTAATCCGGCAGGTATTTCTGCAAGCAACCCAGCCAACTCAACTTCCGCGCGCATAACCCCGCGCAGATCAACCGGCAAGCCTTTGCCATCCAACAAATCCTCGGTGAGAAGCTGCTCACATTTGACATTGACTTGAACCAGTGGATTTTGAAAAATATTAATCAGACGGACATCCCCACCGACAGAACCAGAATAAATACGTGCCGCAATATTTTTTAATGTTAAAACATCATCGGCAAGGCCAATATCGGCATTAATCTCTTTAATCGGAACACCTAACTCTTTGAGTGTGATCGACCCGTTTTTAAAGCTCCCCTTCATATTAACTGCCGGCATTGTCTGATCGTCGACAATAAGCTCTTCAAGATTAAGATCAATCACCCCCTGAAGATTATCAGTGACACCTAAGTCTTTGACCTGCGGCACAACCTGTGTTAATTGATCCATAGCAATGGTTGATAAATCGGAACGGAGATTAACATCCGTCAGACTCAATTGCTTTGCCGCCGAATCTACGCGCGCCTTTCCATTAAACGTGATGTTCTGCTTCTCACTTAATGCCATAAGCGCGCCGTTAAACGGAAACGCGCTTCCGTCGGCTATATTGGCTGCTTGAAAGTCAAAATGATCAATCGTAATTGCGCGCAGCTCATCAGAAATGTGTTGCCGGATATTAATAGACGCATCAGAAATCTTAAAAGAATTCACCTTAAGGTTCTGCCCAGAGATAAGGCGTTTAACATCGACATTAAGCCAAACAGACTCAGCCGACAACAGCGGCGCATCAGAAAAATGGGGACCGTCGGCCACCGCAACACCACTTAGTTTTAAACTGACCCCTTTATCCAAGGCAACGGTTAGATTAATGTCGTCGATCGTAACCGCACGGCCTAGCGCCTCACTTGCCTTTTCGACAAGAATACCGCGGTATTGGTTGGCATCGAAAAATTGCAGATAAACAAACAGACCTGCAATAACTACGGCAAAAACAGTAAAAATAATGATTAGAAATTTTTTCATAATAATCTCACTGAGTTTGCTTGAGCAGCGGTTGAATAACTTTGTGAAAGCCTTCCTCATCGACAACCGGCAGCTTACAAACATGATTTTCACACACATAAATAGTGGATTGATTTTCAACCGGCTCTTGTTCTTTGACAAATGGGGCAATGGCAACCACACGATTAAGATCTTGTTTATCTTTATTTCTTCTAACAATAACTTTGTTAGGAATAAAAGCAGCAAACAATGTCTGATGCGACCGGGCTAAAAATTCCGGATTCTTCCCTTCCGTTAAAACAATTTCGGCAGCCGGCCCGACGGCAAAGTCAAAGACGCTAAGCATCTGCGCGTATCCAATCGGATGTTTATTTAAAGCATCCGAAAATGTGGTAAACAAACGTTGCAGGTATTGATCATACTTCGGGTCCAACGTAATATGTGCAAGCCGGATCAAATCAAGCGCCGCGATGGAATTGCCAGACGGAATGGCCCCGTCATAGATTTCCTTTTGTCTGAATATTAATTTTTCGGCATCATCAGCCGTAAAATAAAAGCCGCCTTCTCTCTCATCCCAAAATAAATCAATCATTATCTCCGTCAAATCACGGGCGCGCTCTAAATAGTCAATATTGAATGTCACTTCATAAAGCCCAAGAAGGCCATGGATAAAAAACGCATAATCTTCGATAGTACCGGTGACATCAACACTGCCGTCGCGGTAACGATGATAAAGCCGGCCATCCTTGATCATTTCTTTTATAATAAACGCAGCCGCTTTTTCAGCCGCGTCGATATATTTGGCCTGATTCATCACCTTCCCCCCATAAGCCAAACTACCAATCATAAGGCCGTTCCAGTCGACGAGAACCTTATCATCCAAATGCGGTCGAGGACGTTCATTACGCACCTTAAGTAACTTTTGATTGGCGCTCTTTAACATTTGATCCACTTCATCAACCACTTTATTTTTGAGCTTAGCTGTTTGTTGCAAAGACCGTTCGGTAAAAATAATATTTTTCCCCGTAAACTCCTGATGCGGATCCGTGTGCGCATTGCCGTCTTTTTTGATCGCATAGTACGCGGCAAAAACATCAAATTCTTCATCGGTTAAAATTGTTTGAATCTCATCATATCGCCACAAATAAAAAGCCCCTTCCTTTTTATGCAAACTTTGTTTGGTATCAACCGACATCGCCGCATATTCATCCGGATCCAAGCTATCCGCATCCTCGGCCGAATAGAACCCGCCTTCCGCACCGGTCATATCTTCAAGAACATAGCTAAATATCTCATCAACGACACGCATATATTCCGGATTTTTGGTGATTTGATACATCTCGGTATAAGTCCAGGCGAGCATCGCTTGATCATAAAGCATTTTTTCAAAGTGTGGAATCTGCCAATAACGGTCAGTGGCATAGCGGTGAAAACCGCCGCGGATATGATCATACATTCCACCGCGCGCCATTTGGGTCAGCGTAGCATCTACCATCTCAAGGGCTTCTTTGTCCCCGGTACGATACCAATAACGCAGTAAAAAAGACATGTTATGGCTCGACGGAAATTTTGGCTCCATGCCAAAACCACCATACTCTTCATCAAAATGCTGACGATATTGATTAAAGGCACGCTCTAAAACAGATGCATCAAGCATTTCTTCTGAGCCTGATTTGGCAACTCCTTGCATAACAACCTGCGTAATGTTCTCACTGGATGCCTGTATGCCGTGACGATTATTCTGCCAATTCTCCGTTAGAGAATGTAGAACATCGACAAGCCCGGGCGCACCCCACTTAGCGACAGGCGGAAAATAAGTCCCGCCAAAAAACGGTTTTTTATCAGGCGTCAGAACAACCGTTAAAGGCCAGCCGCCGCGTCCGGTCATACTCATAACCGCGGCCATGTAGACACCATCGATATCCGGACGTTCTTCCCGGTCAACCTTAACCGCAATAAAATTTTCATTGATAATCTTAGCGATAGCCTGATCTTCAAAAGACTCATGTTCCATCACATGACACCAATGGCATGTCGAATAACCGATAGAAAGAAAAACCGGCTTATCTTCCTTAGCAGCCCGCGCAAAGGCCTCCTCACCCCACGGATACCAATCAACAGGATTATCCGCATGCTGCAGCAAATAAGGACTCTTTTCGTGAGTAAGACGATTAGTGAATTTTTTCTCGACGGACATAGCGTTGTGTTGAATAAAAAATGTGGTGATTAAAGCCAGGACAATAATTTGTGTTCCATACCGCACGGCTCTTTTTTGGTTTGTCGGGATTGGTTTATCGCAACTGACGTTCAATTTTATCTAAGGCATCTGAAACAGCATTGAGACGTGTATCAAGTTTATTACGTTTGGTGGAATGTATGACTGCACCCTTTTCGGAAGGATCATAATAAATGTTCATTTCATGCAGATCATCAATATATTTTTGCGTATCCTTGTACCCTTTTTCCATATCATCTACTTCAGTAAAAATCCGTATGGCTTCGGCATAATCCTTACGCTCGAAAAATTCTTCGCCTCTTTCATATAAATCATTTAAATGCTGTTGAAATTCATCATGGATGCGCTCGCGCTCGGCACGAAGTTCCTTATTGCGTTTTTCCAAAAGTTGAGTAATTTCCGCGCGCTGCTTCTTAATCTTTTCTTCGAGTGTTGAAGGCGTATCTTTCTTTGTCTGAGAACGTGTTGGGGTATGATCGCTGCTACTTTGCGCAATCACGGTGTGTTTAACCGAACTATTTTCAGACTTAGTGCGCATAGCATCTTTTTCGGCCTGTCTACGACGACGCGCCATTTCCCTTTCTTCAAATTTCTTGATGCGCTCTTCATCTTTTTTTCTGCGCAACATCTCCCGCTTTTCTCTACGTGACTGCTTGATTGCAGACTCCTTATAATCCTTTCCTGTTGATTGCGGTGAGCCAGACGTGCGGTCCATTCCTTTTTGTTTTAATTCAAAATCACGTTTTTCCATCGCAAGCTTGACCCGCTCAAGCTTGTTGGCCTCATTTTCCTGCTTTGCCTTTAATTCAAGACGCGCCATTTCCCTATCATGTTTTGCTTTCTCCCTGGCAATTTTTTGCCGTTCGCGTTCAATCAAGGCCCTTTCCTTTCTGGCTTTTTCCGCAAGCTGCTTGACTTGTCTTTCTTTCTTTGCCTTTTCCTTAGCCAACTTTTTCTCTTCAGCCTTAATGACCTTATCAGCCCTTTCATTGATTTTTAGGGCAATCTCATCCTTCTTTTTTTCCTGACTTTTCACACTCTTTTCTTCTCCCACCCGTTCTGTCTTACCAAGCTGCATAGCCTCTCTTTCTTTGGCAAGCTTTTCCCGTTCACGTCTCATCGATTTTTCTTCTTTTTTAGCCTTGGCTTCCAGACGGGCGACTTCTTTTTTCTTTTTGGCTTTGGCCTTGTCCCGCGCGCGGATCTGTTTTTCTTTACGCTTGCGGATTTTTTCCTCAAAGCGGGCAATATCACGCTCTTTTTTCTTTCTTATCTTCTTCAAATAATCCTGAGGAAATCCGCCACTTAAAAGCAGCATATCAACACGGGCAAACTTATCCTGCGCTTGCATGACTTTTTCAAGCTTATAGAGCCAGACGCCCTCATCATAAACCTCTTCAACTTCTCTTTTCAGACGTTTTAAATCCTTTGACTTACGGACCTGGGTTCCATCTAATTTTTTATCAATAGCTTGTTTTTGTTGATCACGTGCTTTGCGGTAATCGACATTACGGCGACGGGCATTTTCAGCCACTTTTGATTCATCTTCAATTTTCTCATTATTGCTGAGCATAACGATTTCGCGGTGCGCTTGAGCCAATTGTTTCTTTAAATGCTTGAGCTCTTTGCTATCATTCCAGCCGATCTTGTTAGCCTTACCCGATTCGATCTTTTTAATAGACTTCTCGACATACAACTTAGCCTCTTTATAGCCGGGATATAAACGATTAATGAGTTCAAACTTAGCTTTCGCACCTTGATAGTTTTGCTCTTCATAGAGCACACGCGCATCGTTATACATAGGCTCTACCATACGTACCAGTTCGTATTCTCTTTTCTTATCTAATTGCTTACGTATATCCTGCTGGCGGCTCCACCATTCTTTCTTTTCTTCTCTGGAAAGTTTTCTTTGCTGCTGGCGGAGCTCCTTAAGCTCATCCCCTTTTAAGTCAGCCGCCTGTTGACGGTAGGCCTTGGTCCGCGCTTCAATTTGGGCGGCTCGCCTAAGATTTTCTTTTTCTTGATCGCGTAATTCATCGAGTTTGCCTTCAATCTTGGCCAGAAGCATACTCTGTTCTTTCTCTTTTCGTAATTTACCTTCCGGCTCGATACCGAGTATAGTAAAAATCTCTTTATTGAGTTGCTCTTTAAGTTCTTCAATGCTTGGTGGATGAGATTCGAGATACCTTTCAAGCTGAACATCATCATCGTAAGCAATCGCCTTAACAATCGTCTCTCCAGGCCCCAAAAATTCTTTTTCCCACTCTTCTTCTTTTTCCATTAATTTCTTTTTAGATTTTGCCAGTGCCGCCAACCCTTCCCTGTAGCGTTTCTCCATTCCTTTTAATGTCTTACGATCACGTCGCTGAACCTTTTTATCTTCTTTTTTAGCCGCTTTTCGATTCTTTTCGCTAATAGCAAAGAGATTCTCGGCTGAAAGATCTTCCGGCGCCTCACCGGTTACTTTGTACACCTGCGCCTGCCGCTTCATCTTTCGTCCAATACGTTTTAAATACCATTCGGTCCAGCGGTATTTTGGATCCGTCGCTTTAATCTGATCAAACAAATTGCGCGCATGCCCATACTCTTCTGCTTTGTATAAACCGACCGCCTGCTCATAAACTTTTTCCATCTCTTCAATATTGATCGGTTTAACATCCGGCATTTTGCGATAATGCTTGTCTTTGCTAAAAAGCTTACGCAAACTCCACTTTTTATTTTTTTCAGCATCGACCGTTGGTGTAAAAGCTTTAAGTGTTGCATCATCCGGGCGGCGGCCACCACTGTTAAAGACTTCATCAATTTTTTGCAAATAGATGCGCGTATCCCGGAAGTTCGGATAAGTCGCTTCAACGGTAATAAATTTTGCCTTTGCTTCTGTCAAATTCTCTTCCTCATATAATTTGATACCCGTATCATAAATTTTTTCCGCCGATGTAAATAGCTCTTCATCACGGGAAATTTCTGCCCGCGCCACCATATCCATTTCGGCAAAATTGGTAATACCCGCTCCTTTCTGGTGCGCAATATTTTGATTAATAGAGTTTAAATAAGTTTGAACAGCCCGGTAATCCGGCCTTTGATTAGCTATTTCATTAAATTTAAACCGTGCCTCATGCAGTTTCTTAGCGCGGTATAGCCCCACAGCTTCATCATAAAGCTCTTCAAACGAACGCCCGAGCGGCATAGACGGCTCAATAATATAGTCGACTCGATCGGGATCAAAGTCAGGATCAAGCTTGGATAAATATTTGGTCGTTGATTTATAGCCAGGATAAATCCTGTGCACTTCATAAAAACGATCCTTGGCCTCCTCGGGGAGATCATTATCGTAATACGCTTTGGCCGCACGATAAGCAAATCCTGCCTTTTCTTTTCTTATTGCCTCTTCTTCTTTTTTCTTCCGTTCCGCGGCATCATAAGCCTCTTTTAACTCTTTCTTGTTAGTAGAGTCACTGCCGACAAGATTCGAAAAGAATCCTAACGGTCCGGACTTCCTCTCCCCTGTTATCTTAGCTAGCTTTTTAATGTGCTTGCGGGTTTGTTTATAGTCAGGACTAAGCTCATCCAATTCTCTAAATTTTTTGAGCGCCTGATCATAACTTTCAATATTGTAAAGCCCGAGTGCCGCATCATAAAGAAACTCAGCCTCTTCCTTAATCCGTCTTGCTTTTTCTTCCTTAGCGGCTTTTTTAAGCGCAATGTCCGCTGCCACCTGTTTTAAACGCTCGTCTTGAACCTCATCGATTTTCTCATCAATTTTTTGAGCCACAATCACATCAGGATCTTGACGGTATCTTTCTATATCCGCATCAATTTTACCGAGATAACGCAATGTTTTCTTATAATCAGGCAGAACCCATTCAACCTCTTTAAACTTTTGTTTAGCTTCTTCAAACCGCTTGGCTTTATACAATAGCAGCGCTTCGGTATACAGTTCGCCTGCCTGCTGCTCAAGTGTCTGCGACCGTTCAATCTCTTTACGCTCAATCTCTTTACGCCATTTTTCTTTTTCTGTCATCTTAGCGTGCGCTGTTTCACGCAGCTTTTCTTCAATAATCTCTTGTTGATCGGCTTGAATTCTTTGATCGATAAGCATTAAATAACTCTTCGTTGCCTTGTGATCAGGGAACATCTCATCCACTTTTTCAAATTGCGTTCGCGCATCCAGCCACTTTTCTTTTTTGTAAAACTTAACCGCAAGCTCATACACTTCTTCCACTTCTTGTGCACTAAAACCACGCTCAGCCTCCAGCCGCTTTAAACGCTCCTTTTCCTGCTGGCTAAGCATTTTGGCTTGTTTTTTATCCTTTTTCATCTCACTGCGGATAAAGCCCTTCATCTCCGGATGATCAGTAATACGGATGGCCTTACGCCACATTTCCTGGGCCTTTTCGAAATTACCATCTTCAAAGTACTGGACCCCCTGACTGTAATACTCGTGGGCTTTAGCGGCACGCTTTTGATTGCGACGGATTTTGGCCTGGTCTTCCAGCCTTTCATCAACCTGTTCAATTTTTTTCTTAGAACGTTTCAGAAGCTTCTTAAGGTCGACCATAAATCCTTTTTTGGTCTTTTCTTCCTTAAGTGATTCATCGTCCGCATAGACCGGGGACACAAGAAGGCTTATAACACAAATGCCTGCTATAAGTGGAGTAAGAATAGATCTTTTCGTATTAGTATATTTAGACATATATAATTTATATATTAGTTCTAGTTATTGTATTCTAACATGACCTTTTCAGCCTCTTCCACAATTTTCTCTAATATTTTTCGTGCTTTTTCGTACTGACCGTTCTTATAGTATTGGTCGGCAATAACTTTCATTTGTTTCAGCTCTTCTTCTTTACCGATGCGTGCGCGAATATACTGAGAAGCTTCCGCAAACATCATTTCGGCTGCAATCACAACATCTTTATAGATTTTACGTGCTTCTTCTAAGTCGCCTTTGTCTTCCGCATACTGCGCCATACGTATATTTTCATTCAAGGCAATCAAGATCTCGGAATCTTCTTGTTCCAATTGTTCGTAAACAATCGCTGTGGCCCAGCGTCTAACCTTTTCATCAATCCATGCCTGACGGGAACGCTCCAATTCTTCCGGTGTGCGGTCATATAATTTCCCTGTCATGCGGATAAACGGCCCGTGTGTGCTGTAATCAAGATCGGTGAGATCATCGGTAAAATCCGTAAAGTTATACCCCAATCCCAACTGCGTATAATCCCCTACATTACGCACAACTTCAAACAATCCACCGGCTTTGTAGTCTTCGGCTTCTTCCACTCCGAGCATACGCAGCTCACCGGTTACCGCCCAGTCTTTATCCACATTGTACGTCAAACGCTGAATCATAAGCCACGTGTGCGTTTCGGTAAAATCAAATCCCGTGACTTTTTCTTCACTGATACGATAGGCGAACTTCTCAGCGATCTGCCACTTTTCGGTCAAATCAAAAATAACATCGGCGGATAAGACATGCGCACGGACTTCCTCGATATCTTCAATATCCTCCTGCGATGATGGTGATAAATCTTCTTGATAGGTATACTGCGCTAAAAAGTTTAACCGGTCATTCATAATCGGACGATACGCCGCCCCAAGTGAAAATTCTCTATGCTGCGCTTCCACTTCATCGGTATCCAAATTCCGTGTTTCCGAGATTTCCGCTTTACCGGAGAGTGTCAGGTCGCGATTAACCTTTCCTTCAATCGCGTTATACGCAAGCACCTGGCGTTTATCCGTGTCTCCACGATCCATACGGATTTCAAACTTAGAGGACGCCTTAAGCTCTTCCCCGGTGATGTCATCCTTGTTGACATATCCGGCGGCAACAGACACAACATTACGATCCGTTTCCGATCCATCAAGATTTTGCACATTGGATTGTTCAATATTACCTTCCAGCGCCCACTTATCACCAAAATCACCGGATAAGCCAAAGATATTAGACTTAGAAATCTCTTGATCATCCCGAGCATCTTTACGCGTAAGCGTTCCTTCGAGTTTTTGTCCTTCTCTTTCGCGGATTAAACTAAACGTGCTTTCTTTACCTACCTCATCCTCAATCCCATCGGAAGACTTTTGTCCATATTTACCCTCGAGGCGCTGGCCGTCTTTATTTTGAATTAAACTGTACGCTGTTTCATTGGTTGTTGTGCCATCTTCCTTCGTTCCGAAAATACGTGATGAGGCAAACGCTAGCTCTTCATTAATTTTGCGATTAGTACCGACGGTGAAATTGCTTTCACGGCCGTCAAGCGGAGACTCTTTAAGAGCAAACTTGCTTGTTGTTTTAGTATTTTCATCAACTTGCTTCGTACCTCCAAACGTCATTGTCCTTTGACGATTATCTTCAGGTCCATCAAGAATAAGTTCCGTTTCCATTTGGGTATTTTCATCAATTTTGGAAATACCCCGCATAGCGTATGCGGACTGTTGATGCCCTTGATCACTGGATAAAACAGCTTCCCCCTCAACACGGTTGTTTTCATCGATTGCGCGTACCCCTTTAAGGCCAAGCGCTGTTGATTGACTACCGCCACCATCACGCAAGGCCAACTCTGTTTCGATTTTATTTTTGTCGCCTAACGCAGATGCTGTTCCCAGCTTAACCACCCGGCGCGGATCCTCCTCAAAAACACCTTCAAGACCAAATTCGGTTTTGACCTCCGTACTCTCAGTGACTTTCATAACGACACCAGCGGTCGCATCGCCCGATTGATCTTGGGTAATGGTGCCGTCTTTATCGCGATGCAATTTATACCCACCGACAAATGAGATCGGACCTTCTGTATCAACCCTGACATCAAGATCACCCATAAACCCTGATTCGCCGATGGTTTTCTCACCTTTAACGGTGATCTTATCCGTTGGTTTAGCCACAACACCGATCGTTGTCTGATCATTATCTTCCCCATCAATCGTAATCTGTTGACGCAAGGACACATCCACTTTATCGCTCAGTTTATAGTCTGCCCTCACCGCAACCGTATTCGTTTCTGTATTGTTTGCTGTATCAAATTCTGATTTTTTATTTTCGACTTCTGTGCGTTGATATTCCGCGGTCAGTTTAAGCCGGCGCGCCTCATGAACCATTTGAATAAGCGATGTGGTGGACTTACTCGCCCCAACCTGGGCCTGACTTTGCAGATTGCCATCATCAATCAAGGCCTGGATATCATGACGGACGGTAATCCGCGTCGAGTCAGTCGGATCATAAATCGCTTCAATATTGGTGATTTCTTTACCTTGTTGCGCGGTTGTGGCGGAAGACGAAAAGTCATTGCCGACCCAACGGTAACCGGCTTTAACGGCAAGCTTATCAAAAAGACGCGTGTCCCCTTTAATGCTATACGCCGCGCCGCGCGCATCACCTTCAGTATTTATCTCTGTAAAGGAGAGCCCGCCATCGGTTGAAATGAAGACGCCTTCCTCTTCATCTTCGGTCATGGCGTATTCGGCTACGATCTTGGTATTCTGATTCGGTTGAATGGTCAAATCAATTCCCTGCATGCGGTACTGCCCGCCCTCCTGACTTTCTTCAACAACAGTCCCGCCGACAATCACATTGTCGCCTAAGGCCTGACGCACACGGGCGCCATACGTTGCCTCATCGATTTTATCAAGCACCTCATACTCATAATCAGCCACAACATAAACCAGATTACCATCGAGAAGATCATCATTGATGATCGAATACGCTTGCACGATTGTCTGAATCGGTTTCCAGAAGAGCATGCGCCCTTGCTCATAATCCATCTCATAATCGGCGCCCTCCACCATTTCTTTACTCGATATGACAAGACCTGTAATTTTGTCTCTGACCTCAATCTTAATGCTATCCGAACCTTCAACAATTTTCTTATGTCTGAGATAATAGAGTGAGCCGCCGGTTGCTAAAAATTCATTGTGTGCATTTTTCTGCTGGGCACGGGCACGGAAGGCGACAATCTTTGTCTTGGCCTCACCAAACTCGGTTGTCCCGACACTTTCAAAATTAATCTTACCGCCATACAGCGAACGGGTGTAGCGGGCAAACTCTGTATCTTCAAAACCGACACTATAGTTACTCCACTGCACCGATGATTTGTCCCACTCCATCATTAAATAAAGATTACCCTGCGTATCGGTCGCATCGTAATCAACCTCGGACTGATCGCCATAAACCGGATAATACGTGTCTTCGTCGAGATTACGGAACAGTTGTTTGCGTTCGCGGTCACTGTCAAAACTCGATGTAATGAGGTATTTACCCTTAATCTTACCTTTTAAGTAATAAGACACCTGGCCGTCTCTATAGAATCCACTTGTAAACCGGTCTTCATTAATAACCGGTTCAATGTTGCCTTGAACAAAATTATAACCGGCTTTAATATCACCCATTCCCACGAAGAATAGATAATCTTCGCCGATACGCACCTGCTTTTTATATTGTTTGCTTGGGGCTTGGGCATAAACGACTTCTTCTTGTGTCGCCTCAATACCACCGATGGAACGGTCCACATCGATCGTGATTGACTCATAGGATTCCCTCGCTTGCGGCACATCGCGGGCCGTTTGCACCATAATTTCATAATCACCCCGCGGCAAAATAATATCGATCGGCTCGGCCTCTGTTTCTTGTATCTGGCCTGTCTCGATAATCTCGCGCGCGGTCAATCCGTGATGATAAACAACCGGTATTTCCGAAACCAGATTGTTATCTTGCAAAATCTGTATGCTATAAAGGCTTTCATCTTTTTGATCGACCGTAATCGTCTCCCCTTCAACAAATATGGTTTGAATACCGAGATTATTAATCTTATTTTGCGCAATGATCCAATCTTTATAGCCTTCGCGTTCAATCTTTTCTTTTCTTTCTTCCATGTATTGATCATATTCTTCCTCATCTTCAATCAAACGTAGTGCGATGTCCTTGGCTTTTGTCTCATCATATTTATGACCGGCATAAACAGTAAAAATGTATTGGTACTTTTTATCCGGATCAACATACTCTCCGTCATTATTACGCCCATCCCAGAACACAGGATCATAAATATTAAGATTAGTACCTTCAAACGTCTTCATGGTTTTCTTGGTTAACTCTTCGAAAATTTCCAGACGCCATTGATCGACAAAAGTGCCGTAATTGGTAAAGAAACGAAACTCGATTGGATCAATAAATATACGATTGTAAACAACTGCCCCATCACCAAAATAATCAGCATTAAGCCGTGGTGTTGGTTTGGACGTGTCTTGGTTAAATCCGATTTGTTTGGCAAAGAATTGATTATCGACACTGGTAAAGACTTCATAGTCGACATGCACGCCGAAATTAACCTTATACGTTGAGCCTTGCGTCACATCAACCACAACCACCTTTGGTGTTGTAAGATAACTATCCTTTGGCAAGCTACGTTCATCAATCCTGAATAAATGCCGTCCCGGCGTAATCCCCGGCACACTAAACAGACCGTTAGCATCGGCTGTAATAATGGTGCCGTCTTCCATCACAATGCGTGCATTCGAAATCGGATCCTCGGTGATTGTCTCAGCTTTAAGAAAATCATAGACCGGCGCATCTTGAATGCCGTTTTCATTCTGATCATAAAAGACCTTACCGATAATCGTACCAAGATCAAAGAGTGGATCCATCACAACCTCGACCGTTTCACTCGCGGTGTTGGAAATAATAGATGAATCATCATCAAGTCTGGCGACAGCCGTGTTACGGTAATCACCGAAAGTCACACCGGAACCGACAACGAGTTGGTATTTAAGCGTTTTGGTTTGGCCCGGCCCCATTGTGCCCGGATCAAATCCAACAGGCCTGCGGCCCGTTGGATCGTCAATGGGCACCCCATCAAGGATCACACGATCATCAATATACTTAAAGCCCGGCGGAATCGTATCCCACACTCTAAAATCACCAATACTGTTTTCCGTATTTAAATTTTCGATGGTGATTGTATATGTCACAACCTCACCGATCTTGACTTCCTTTTTATTTGCCGATTTTTCTAAACGCAGGAGTGATGCATTCTCATCCATGGGATGATCCATTTCAATAACAGTTGATGCAACCGTAAATAATTCTCCTTTAGATCCGTTAACAATCGTTCTATCCGATGGAAAAGTCGTTTTACTTGACGGGTAAGTAAAACCGGCGGCCGTAACATCAATGGTATAATCGCCGGACACAGTTAAGAAACTATAAACCCCGTCGGATCCCGTGGTCAGAGGATTCACATCGGTGGCATGCAAATGCACACCGGCGACCGCCAGCGTACCACCCGAAGTGAAGATAGACACCTCCGCTCCTTCAATCGGCAGATTACTGGAAGAATCAAAAACAACCCCGAACGGATCAACAAGCAGAATATCTAAAATATCACTGGCCACCCCGTCAACAGTGACAGAAATAGAATTGGTGCCCTTGGGCAGAGGAATTGTAAGCGCAATCGAATAAATACCGCCTGCCGTGGATGTTCCGGTACCGACCGTTGTTAAAAGCAGATTGCCATCCGCGTCACTCGCCAAAATTTCGGCACTCGAGCTAGCCAAACTTGCCCCGGCAATGGTTGGTGTTGCCCCAAGGACGCGCTCATTTTCTGTATGCGAGGTAATGGTCGGTTGCTGAGACGTGGTTGGGGCACTGACAACATTAATTGGTGTCGGTGTATTACCGACGCCTGAAACAAACGCCGTTAACGATGTGCTACCAATCGTCAGCTGATCACTGCCGGCTACCTCAAACCGCCAGTTACCGGCCGAATCAGCTGTCGCCGTACCAATCACATGGGCGTTTGCCTGAACTGTAATAGCATCACCCGGATCAGCTGTCCCGATGATCGTCGGTGTGCGGTCAACCGTTTTATTTTCTTGCGGAACATTAATCGCCAAACTAGAAAATACCCATTGTGGCGTTGATGCGGGATCAGTATTGTCATTGCCCGTCCCATCCGTACAGCCGAAACAGAATATGTCAAAATTATTTGTGGATGTCGTCTCCACCTCACCATCGGAAACAATCAGATTATTAAGTCCCTGATTGGCATCAGGGATTTCCCATGTCCAATCCGATCCGCTGGAAGTGGATTGCATAGTAATGTTATTGCTGGCCTCCCCATTCGCGGTTAAAGTTCCCCCTGTATCAATCACCTGTGTGCTGCCTGCGGTAAAACTAAATGTCTTTCCACCCGTCGTTGTTGTAAAGTTATAAAAGGTTGTATTCCCGGTAAGCGTAACCGAGTTGGACACATCAAAGATAACCGTCCCGGAGGAATGCGTGAACGTCGCACTGCCGCCGAGCGTCCAGTTACCGGCAACATTAAAGGTGTTACTGGAATTGGGCGCGGTGAGTGTCCCCGCCGAGGTAGTTACATCGCCGTTGGCATCAATACTTCCACTGGTTGCCGTTAAGGTTCCGCCGTTAATCAAAAGTGTGTTGGTAACCGTTAATGCATCACCATTGGTTGAAATATTAAGCACACCGTTTAAGAGGGTCAAATCATTGGCTACAACCAAATCACCGTTGGTAGTAAAGTTATCCGGTGTAGAGCCTGTATCATTAATGAGAAGGTTATAGTAATCAATGCTGCCGGCCGTACTGGCGATATCGACAATGCTGCGCGCATCGGCTGTGGCATCTGTATTACCAATATAGGCAAAGGTTCCTGAGTCCTCGTCCATGTTCGGAATAGTCACCGTTTCGCTACCGATAAGACGAATACTTCCATCCAGACTAAAGACATCATCAACCTCTAGCCCAAATCCGGCGAGCGTGACGGTGGCGGTTGAGGCAACACTTAGGTCGTCGACATCAACGGCTGAAGCGAGGACCGGATAAACGGTCGCCACGACCGGAACAATAACCGAGTCGCCCGGAATAGGCAGAAGACCGACATTCCAGTTAAGCGCCGTATCCCAATCTTGGTCAACATCTCCCTCCCAAGTAAAGGTCCCGGAATTGAAAAACCAATTCGCCGTTGAGGATGTCGGGCTTTCGCTTGACGTACGCGCAATAAGCGGCAGGCCGCCCGAGGCATCGGAATCCCCGACAATGAGAAACTCAAGGTCCTGAAGCCCTCCGGTCGTTAAAGTAATATCAAACTGTGTCCCGCCGACATTACTAAGAAGAGTCAACGACCGCGCCGCACTGACCCCGTTGATTGTTAAGCTGTTAGTAATGGTCTGTTCGGCACTGGTGGTAAAACGCATAGTATCGGTTGCCGTTGCCGTTTTATTAAAGCCGTAGAATGTTGTATTACGATTACCAAAAATATTCTGCATGGTCCCATCAAAAGTTACTGTACCGCTTGAATTAGTAAATGTCCCTCCGGTGCTGTGGGTAAAGTCACCGCTAATGGTAAATGTCTCTGATGTTGTCGGTGCTGTCAGCGTACCGGCGGTCAAGATAAGATCTCCATTAAGATCAATATCTCCATTGGTTGCCAGAAGGTCCCCACCGGAGAGATTAATTGTGCTGGAAACCGTGATGGTGTCGGTGCCGGTTGAAATGTCAAACGTGGCATTGGTCAAACTCAATTCACCAAAGATGCTTAAGTTGCCTGGCGTCGCATAGGTATCTTCCCCGTTAGCATCGCTAATCACAACATCAAAGTAATTTAGATCCGGAATCGTTGGATTTTCGACAACCGCATCCGCATCCCCAAAGTAGAATGCCCCGGAATCGGTATCCGGTGTGACGATCGTTACGTTTTCCGAACCGTTAAGGAAAATGGTTCCGTTACTCGACAAGATACCGTTGATGTGCAGATTCTTACCGGATAAGGAAATACTTGCGCCGGCATTGATCGTCATATCAACAACAGTCACAAATGTCGCGGTCACGGTTGTTAAATCAGGTTGCGTGGTGACATCGGCAATCACAACCGAGTCGATTGACTGCGGCACAAAACCAAGATCCCAGTTGCTTGCTGTCTCCCAGTCGGCGCTGGTGTCCCCATCCCAGGTCAATGTCGCCGCACCAAAAGACCAGTTAATGTTGTTTTGGGCCAAACCAACCGAATTACGCCCGACCAATGTCAACCCATTGTTGGCATCGGAATCGGTGACGTCCAGCCACTCAAGGTCCTGAAAGCCTCCGGCCTGAAGCGTGATGTTCCATTGATCGCCCGGCGAGTCGCTGACAAGCGCAAGGAGCTGCCCGGCGCTCGCCCCGCGCAGCGTTAACATGTTTTGAATGATTTGTTCACCGGAATTGTCGAACGTCAACGTGTCGGTGGCGGTCGCAATCTTGGTCCAGTTCCAGAAGGTTGTGTTTCCATTAATGCTTTGCGTGGTTCCGTCAAAGGTCACGGTCGCGCTGCCATGCGTGAATGTTGAGTTGGTATTGCTCCAATCGCCGGCCACGGTTATGTTAAATCCGCCGGTGTTAAAGGTTCCGGCGGTTGAGGTAAAGTTGTTATCGATATTCATTTGGGTTGTGGTCAGGATCGCATCCCCTGTTCCGGAATGAGAGAAATTGAAGAACAGCTTACCTGAGCCGATGCCGCCGGTGTTGATATTCTGTGTGCCGGTACCGGAGAAGATCACGGTTGAACTGCCGGCCATAAAGACCCCGGAAGAATTGGTCCAGTCGCCTGTGAGCGACACCGAGCCGGTGGTGGCCGAAAGCGTTCCGGCAATCGTCACAAATCCGGGCACATTTAGATCACTCCCGCCGACACTTAGGGAAGATCCGACCGGGATGGTCAACCCTTGGGAGCCAACATGCGTTGGACAGCTAACAATAAAAGCTGTCAGCAAAATGGCGGCCAAGCATCGGCTTGGAATAATCTTCGCTAATTGTAAAAGTAGTTTACTCATTTTATTAATTTACGGTTACGGTGTCGATGCTCGTTACGTATCATTTAAATCTCCTTTTAAACTCCCGGTCGCCTAAGATGCCGGCTCTGCGTTCAAGCAAATTCAAGTCTTCGGTCTGTAAATTATTCACAAGCGCCTTGTACACCATCTGACGCTCTTTACTCGTTGATCCAAGTTCCCGGTAAATCGTGTGCTCATCTAAATTGATTCCGTTGCTTTGCCCCAGGGCCAGCACATGATAGCCGCTCCACTTATAATCCTCGGGCGCGTCTACCTTCCGGGCGGCCACCGGATCGAAATCGATAGCGCGTGAGCAGGCCATAAAATACTTATCTTCCTGAATCACAAAGCTTTTGTAACGCCCCTGGAAGACATGGCCTGTGCGGTTGTATTTTTTGTTGAAATATTTGGCGTAATTTTTTTGCACCATCTCCATGGCGCGGGCAAGATTACCATCCTCCTTCGGCTCGACTAAGAGGTGAATATGGTGATCGAGTAAGACGTAATTGTAGATATATAAAGGAAATACAGATCGGGCTTCGTTGAGGAGCGCAATGTATTGCGCGCAATCCTCATTGGATGGGAAAAGCACAAGTTGATCGTTGGCACGGCAGACAATATGCTGCACATACCCCGCTTGCTGTACGCGTTGAGGCCTCGGCATGGTTGAATGATATCAAGGTGGCACCTCAATGTCAAGAAGAACCTAGTTCTTTTTTAATTATAAGTACCCGGAACTATAATTAATATATAGTAGCTGGTTTTTTCATTATTTTTAGTACCTGGTTTTTATTATATAATAAGTACCTGGTACTTATATAAATAAAAGAGCCATGTTAATAAATGTTATTATATCCGACAATTAGGCGCCGGTAAATTATTCGAAAATTAGGGCGGGGATAAACCCCGCCCCTACGCGAGCGACCCCTACATTATTTCTATTGCGATTTTTCCATATATTCGTACAATGAGATATATCTATTCCCCCATGCCCCAACCATGGAGGAATAATGAAAAAATTCTACACACGCAAGAATTTGCGCCTACCTGCATACAATTACACATCACCTGGATATTATTTCGTCACCATTTGTACGCACAAACAAAAACGATTGTTGGGACAAATAATCCATACGGAGGGCGGCTCACGAGCCGCCCCTACGGTTAAAGGATCAAGTTATAACCAAAATACGAATAAAAATATCGTAGGGGGCGTTCGTGAACGCCCCTCCAGAATGTGTTTAAATCAGATTGGTAAAATCGCACAAGAATCATGGTTATGGTTAGAACAACAATACGATCATGTATCATTGGATTGGTTTGTTATCATGCCTAACCATATTCATGGAATAATTATTATTAAGGAGGGCGGCTCGCGAGCCGCCCCTACGAAACCATTAGGCCAATTAATCGGCGCATTCAAAACGATTTCAACCAAACAAATAAACATATTACGCAATACACCAGGAACAAAAATATGGCAACGCAATTATTACGAACATGTGATACGGAATGAAGAATCTTTGCAAAAAATACGCGAATATATCGTCAATAATCCCCAAAAATGGCATATGGATGAATATTGTCGAAATTAAAACGGATATCTTCCAAACTCGCTCTGATAAGAGAAGCCCCAGCCGGAATTGTTGCCGGAGTCTTTGACGTTGAGTTTGTTCTTAATGGTCTCGCCGGACGTCGCATTGGAATCCTGCACATCAATGAAATTCACATCAAACCCTTCCCGTCCACTCTGATTGGAATTGAAGAGATATCTATTGCCTGAGGAAGTTGAGCGCAGTTGCAATAACTTACCCGCCGTTCCCTTAAGCGTCATAGTTCCTGTAAAGGATATTGTATCACTCACACCAAAGTACATTGTGTCGGTCACCGTCGGGGTTTTGCTAAACATATAGAATGTCTCACTACCGATCACACCCTGCGCGGTTCCGTCAAAGACCACCTTGCCTGTTCTCTCCATAAACACCGCGCCGGTGTTAAACCACGTGCCGCCTATATTAATTTGATATTCACTGCCGGAAATATCCATCGTCCCTTCGGCCAAAATCAAATCACCGTCGACATCAAGCGCCGCCGCCAACGTCTGATTAGTTTCATTACCTGTCACAACCTCAGCCTGCGCCAGCGCACGGACCTCATCAGCCGACAACACCCGATTATAAACACGCACATCATCAAGAATGGCATTAAGCGCATCGACTCTATCCGCAATAACAAATGTCTCATCATTGCCTGTATCTTCTACAGGCTTCCCATTAGCATCAGACCCATTACCAAAACTAAAAGTATTTAAAACGCCATCTTTATAGATAAATGTACTGTCACTCTCATCAGGTTTGCCATTCCAAATAACAACAAAGTGCGCCCACTCATCGGCCGTAACGATACTATTAAAACGATTATTAATATCTGTCGTTCCATCATAGTTAATATTAACTGTGATTCTTCCGGACGTGTTAGTGGTCACATTCCAAAGATAATCACTGCCGAGGCCATTTTCAACAATCGTGGCACTTGCAAAACTATAATCCTTCATCCAGAAGGATAAAGAAAAACCATCCCGAAGGTCAAGCTCCCGGGCCACTCCAATATCCACATGATCGGCGGCCCCATCAAAATTGAAACTACCATTATTGGTAAAACCAATAGGTTGATAACCGGTACTTGTTTGCGGAGCACCATTGATTGTTCCGTGATTGCCATAGCCGGAGGAATCATCCGGCGTGGAATCACTTGTCGAATCAAGCTTCCAATATCCGACAAGCCCGTCACCAATAATCAAATCATTAAATGTCGTTGAGCTGGCATTGAGTGTACGGTCAGTCGAAGATGTCAGAAGCACTTGCCCTGAGTTATGTGTAAACGTTCCGCCGGTGTGCGTCCAGTTGCCGGTGACGCGCAGCTGTTCTTCCGGCGCCGTGAAGGTTGCCCCGGCATCATTTAACGTAAACGCCCCATCGATCACAAACGTTGAATCGGTGCCTTCAAAGACAACATTCGCGGTTGACATTGCAAAGTCGCCGGTGAATTTGACGGTATCAATAAAATCACTATGCGTTAAGGTTCCATCGGTGAAGGTAAATGTTGACGCTTCAAAATTATCCGCGAGTGACCACGTCCCACCGGTACCGCCATCATCGATCACAACGGTGTTAAATGTATTCGAACCGGAGAAGATATCATGCGTCCCCGAACCGGTTGAGTCAAACGTCACGGTTGCCCCGCTTGATTTAAATACCCCGCCGTAGTTGAGCCATGAACCGCCGACTGTAATTGCATTACCCGCGGCATCCAGCGTCCCGGAACCTATAATCAGATCATCATCGACATCAAGCCCATCACTGAGCGTCACAACACCTTTAGTCGATTGCGGCTGAAAACCGTTAGCGAGTCTTGTAATTTCTACAGACGACAACGCACGATTGTAAACACGCACATCATCAATCAAACCATCCCACGTTTTAGTTCCAATTGGTAAATTACCAATTGTAATAGAACCATCGGCATCACTTTCAACATTTCCGGTTCCATTGGTTGTTGTTTGATAACTTGCTTCTTCCCCGTTTATATATATTCTCGCATTAGCAGCCGACGCAGAACCATCCCAACTTAGAGCGATATGCTGCCAAATACCTAAATCAATCGAGTTGTCATCCGTAGTATGGGTTAGATCAACTCCTGAAAACGGTCTTAAGAATACGAATGCGTTAGTACTGCTGAATCGGAACACCCACCTAACAGAACCACCACTTGTGGCTTTACTCATTAAAACTCCCTGCGATGTTTCACCCATTGAATCCGGATGAATCCATGCGCTTATAGTCATTGGACCAAGCTCATCAACAACCGCACTTGAATTAGCATCAACATAGTCATTAGAACCGTCAAACTTAAGCGCTCGCGTGTTTTCGAAATTTAAATTATTATGGGCGAAAGAAATCGTTGGTGAGTTTTCATGGACTCCATCATTATCATACCCAGATGAATCAATCGCGACAGAACCTCCCGTTTCATCAAATTTCCAATACCCAACTAAGCCATCGGCGATCGCCAAGTCATTAAACGTCTCACCACCCGATGTAAGCGTTGCGGTTGTGGTTGTTGTCATGATCACTGTACCGGTTGACGTGAACGTCGCACCCAACGTAACCGAGCCACCCACAATTGTATTTTCTCCACTATCAACATACGTTCCTGATGTGAATGTAAAATTACCCGTCGATCCGGTCGTTGACGATAGCGTAAGTGTTCCTTGCAATGTTAATGTTCCGGTAAATGATCCACTGGCATCCAGCTCCCCAATCTTAAGATGGGAATTAGCAATCGTGACAATGCTGTCTGATGTCGAATCAATCGTTGCTGTGTGATCAGGCGTACCCGGATATCCGCTCGCCCCGGTCCAGTTGCCGGAATCATTCCAGGTCGCACCATCCGACAGACCAGTCCAGACAAAGAGCGTAGTTGAGAAGACCCAGTTAAAGTTATTGCCCGCATCCGTACATCCAGACAAACAGCTCAAATCACTTCCTGTATTATTCAATGAATCTTTGACATTAAGATTGCTGAATGATGACGTTTCATTGGAAACGATTTTCCAAATATTATCACTCGATGTAGAACGCAGCGACAGCGGCCGGCCGCTTGAGAAGCCTTGCATGTTAAGTGTCGATGATACGGTGAATGTATCACTGGCTGAGAAGTAAAGTGTATCGGCCACGGTTGGCGTCTTGGAGAACATGTAGAATGCTTCGCCGCCAAACACACCTTGCATCGTTCCGTCAAACCAGACAAGACCACTGCGAGCCGTAAAGGTTGTGGCCCCGGTGTTGAACCACGTGCCAGCCAGGTTAATGGTGTAATTACTTCCCGAAACATCCAATGTTCCTTCAGAAAGGATAAGATCACCGTCGACATCCAGCGCAGCGGCCAACGTTTGCGTTTGATTGTCACCCGTACTTGTTAAATGTTCGGCTTCAGCTAGGATACGCAGCTCTTCAGCCGATAATGCGCGATTATAAACCCGCACATCATCAACAAGCCCCTCCATAAATGAGCCCGTTCTTTGTCCGATACTTAAGTCAGCGCTTGTTCCGACAAAATTAAGTTCAGCTATGCCGGTAATGCCGGCATTCATCACAACACCATTTTGATAAACCAGCACCTGATCATTACCTTTACTCCACGTAAAAGCAGCATGCACCCATTCATCTAACGGCAAAGTCCCTCCTGCTGCTCCTGGTTGAAGAAGATTACCGTCTCCTTCCCAGTTTGCTTGGAGCTTTCCTCCTCCTGTATTATCAACACGTAGAAAAATCTGATTGTCACCATCCACCCGCCAAGCAACAACATAGTTTTGTACAGAGCCAAAGCTATCAAAATTAACCCACGCACTGAATGTCCCCTCATTTGGATTAACTAGATCATATGAAGCAACATTGACATAATCGCCCGCCCCATCAAGACGGAAACTACCATTATTCGTAAACCCTACTGGCAATTTACCTAAACTCGTTTGCGGATCGCCGTTGATCGTTCCATGATTGCCGTAGCCGGAGGAATCATCCGGTGTTGAATCGGATGTGGAATCAAGTTTCCAATAACCGATGAGGCCGTCGCCAATGATTAGGTCATTAAAAGTAACGCCGGTTGTGGTCAGTGTTCTGTTGTCTGTGCTCGTGAGCAAAACTTGACCACTATTATGAGTAAAGGTTCCGTTGCTGACATTGAAATCACCTGTCACCCGAAGTTGTTCCTCAGGGGCTGTGAAGCTGGCGCCGGCATCACTCATTGTAAAGCCTCCATCAATCACAAACGTTGAATCGGTTCCTTCGAATTCAACTGCGGCAGTTGAAAGGGCAAAGTCACCGGTGAATTTGACCACATCGACAAAATCACTGTGCGTTAGATCACCATCGGTGAAAGTAAATGTGGACGCTTCAAAGTTATCTGCCAGTGACCATGTGCCGCCCGTGCCGCCGTCATCGATCACAACGGTATTGAATGTATTCGATCCACTGAAGATATCATGCGTTCCCGAACCGGTTGAATCGAATGTTACAGTAGCGCCTCCTGATTTGAAAACCCCTCCATAATTAAGCCAGCTACCTCCAACCGTGATCGCATTACCACCAGCTGCCAGGGTACCTGAACCTATCACTATATCACTATCTACGTCCAGCGAATCTGTGAGCGATATCACTCCTTTCGTCGACTGTGGCATAAAACCATTGGCCAACCTCTGAATCTCAGTCATCGACAAGACTCGGTCATATATTCTTACATCATCCATTCTTCCATTAAATGCTTGCACATCTCCTGATGAACTATTTCCAATACCCACTGCAGCATTCGTATCAGTACCTAGCGTTAACACAGTCCCACTTGTAGGCGTCTGTTCAACAGCATCAAAATAAAGTGTACTTGCAACACCGTCCTCATGTGTTAACAAAACATGTATCCATCTATCCGAAGGTAAAACAGGATATCTGACATCATTACCACTAATACTAAATGCCATATATCCAGAGCTGCTATTTACCAATTGCCAACGCATATCAGTTGCACTAAAAGAATCTCTTTTCGTTATCAGCACATCAATTCCTTCTATCCCATCGAAGTAAACCCAGGTAGAAAGTGTAAAATTATTACCAGGATCAAATGTCCCCACTGAAATGTAATCAGAAGTCGTAGTAAAAGCTACTGAACCTATATTTTCAAAGTTAAGATTAATACCTGTACTTGTTTCCGGTGAACCTGATATCGTCCCGTGATGCCCATACCCCGAATGATCGAGCACGCCGCTGGCGGCTGTGGAATCGAGTTTCCAGTAGCCGACCAGCCCGTCACTGATGACTAGATCATTGAGCGAATTGTTGCTCGTTGCTAGTTGCTCGTTGCTCGTAGTAGTCATAATCACTGTACCCGTTGAGGTGAAGGTTGCGCTGAGCGTTACAGAATCATCAACAATGATGATTTGACCGTTGTCAACGAGTGTCCCGGCGGAATGCATCAGGTTACCGACCATGGACATTGTGCTTTGCAATGTCCAGGTTGTGCCGCCGTCAAGGTCATTGAAGGTCACATTATCGAATGTTTCCGACAGTGATGTGATATCAATGGATGCAATCGATCCTTCAAACAGAACCGTTGAACCTGTTGCACGGAATGATCCGGTATTGCCCATCGTCCAGGTGGAACCGAGCGATATGGTTGAGTTGCCGTCCGTACCGCTTTGCGCAATGAATGTTCCGTGTACAGTGATAAACTCTTGAATGTTAACTTCATATCCGTTGGTGCGGAAGATATCACCGTCATTGATAAGAAGTGATTTAGCGGTAAAGGTTGAGGCAAGATCGGTTGTATCAGGAGATGTGCCGATTTCAATAATACCAAAGTTCCAGGCTGTATTACCTGAAGCTTCATACGTCAAGTCCCCATCGAAAGTAATAGTCCCTGTTCCTTTGGAAACCGTTGGATTTTCTATAATCGTAATATCCCCGGCGATGTTCATATTATTATTGTTCGTCGCCAGATCAAGCGCGCCGGTGTTGACATCAAGCGTACCGTTGACATCCATATCGCCGGCGATCACATACGTTCCGCTGGATGAGCCGAGCGCCTTACCTTGAGCAAGATAGGCAATTTCGGTCGCTGATAACGCACGGTTATAAACTCTCAAATCATCAATACTTCCCGAATACTCTCTGTCACCATCACCTCTACGTCCTATCGTTGGATCAATATTGTTTTGGATAGAACTTGAAATAGAATTATTAAGTACAATGCTTGTCCCTTCAACCCCATCGACATAAAGAAGCATCCCCGATGCATCATTAGAACCATCGTATGTTAGGGCAACATGGCGCCATGTGTCATCATCAACCTCCACACCACTTCTAACTTGATACCTCTCAGTACCTGACCATGTACTTATAATATGCGCCATAGTTTTACCATCAGTGTCCAATATAAAATCAAATCCCAAAAAGTCATCTGCAGACCGAACACCTTTTGCAAAAATCGCTTCTTGGGCTGACACTGTAGGTTGTTTGACCCATGCAGCAATCGACCATTTATCCGTCCTTTCAAAATCAAAATTAGATTCATTGGCGACCGTGATATAATCGCCAGACCCGTCAAAATTAATACTGCCTGTATTAATAAAATTAGTCGGCGCCTCATTGCTGGTCAAAGGATTGCCTGCAAGAGTTCCATGATTACCATATCCAGACGAATCATCTGGCGTTGAGTCACTAGTCGAATCAAGCTTCCAATAGCCGACAAGGCCGTCGCCGAGGGAAACGTTATTAAAATCGGTAGAGGTTGTGGGGGTAAGGGTTTGGGTGTTAGTGGCCGTAAACATTATATGGCCGCTGTTGGCATCAAACGTTCCACCCGAATGCGCGAAGTTACCGGAGACCCGCATGGTGCCGTTTGGGGCCGTAAATGTTCCTGCGGAAATGTCTAAGCGGCCGTCAAAGCTGATGGTGCCGTCTTTGCCGTTAAACACCCCGCCATTTTGCGTTAGATTACCCTCAACGATCAGTGATTGAACCGTTGTCGCATACGTCAATGTTCCATCGGTGAGTGTTGCCGTTGCATCCGTTATAAAATTATCAACCAACCGCCAGGCTCCTGAAGCATTATTAAAGGCAACGGTGCTAAACGTTGAGGAACCTGTTAATACATCAGCATTATCCGCGCCATCAAACGTAACGGTATTGCCGCCGGCATTGAACACCCCGCCAAAGTTAAGCCATGAGGAGCCGACGGTAACACTACTACCACTAGTCTTCAAGGTGCCTGCCGCTATCACTATAGCACCATTAACGTCGAGCGCATCAGCGAGCGTATACTGCCCCCGTCCAATCGCCGGCTGATCACCACGGGCCAGGCGCGCGGCTTCGGAAGCCGTCAATGCCCGGTCATACGCACGCACTTCATCAATTAACCCATTAAATGGTGTAGATGTAAGGCTCGATCCGTTATTGCGGCTGCCGATTAAAATAATATCCCGCTCACCATACGTCCCTGACGGACTGGCCGTTGTGCTCCCTGCCAAAGTCCCGTCCACATAAAAGCTATAGGTTGTCCCGTCCTTAACGGCTACGGCATTCATCCATACACCTGCTAATGCTGTTGTATTGATTTCGGCAATAACCCCTGCCGCATCATTTCTGTCTATAAATTCCAGATTAGAAGAAGCATCGATACCAATATTGGCAAACGGTTCAGAGGTGTTCGCCGTACCTGTCCACCCTGCAATACCTTGCGCTGAACCGATACCGTCAGCCTTAAACCAAACGGAGAGAGAATAATTATTTGTGCCATTTGGAATATATGATGGCGAAGCCACCTGCACATAATCACCACTTCCATCAAAATTAATGGCGCCCGCATTATTAAAATTAACCGGTGCTTTATCGGCCGTATCCGTACTTGTTGTCGGATCGCCCCCGACCGTACCGTGATTATCAAATCCCGCATGATCCACGACGCCACTGGCAGCAGTCGAATCAAGTTTCCAGTAACCGATTAGCCCGTCTGAAATCATTAAGTCATTAAACGACGCGCCACCCGAGGTGATGGTTTCGCTTGAACCAGAACCGGTCAACATCACCTGGCCGGTTGAGGTAAACGTTGCACCGATTGTAACCGAACCCTCAACAACCGTAGTGAATCCCGCATCCACATACGTCCCGGCTGTTACGATTAGGTCTCCCGATTGGCTCATGGTATTCGATATCGTTAGCGTTGCCCCAAGTGTCAGCTTTCCGGTAAATCCGCTCGACATGGTCAGCGCACCAACACGCAGCGTTGAGGCCGTTACAATCGAATCATCTGATGAATCGATTGTTGCCGTTTCATCCGGACGGTTCGGATAACCTGAACCCAAATCCCAGTTGCCGGCATCTTCCCAGGTTGTAGCATCGGACAGTCCTGTCCATGTAAACAACACCAAACTGAATGTCCAGTTAAAGTTATTGCCTGAATCCGTACAACCGGATGTACAATTTAAATTAGAACCTGTTTCATTATCCGAATCTTTAATATCAAGATTACTAAATGATGCGGTTGTATTGGATTTAATCTGCCAGGTGTTGCCGCTTGACGTGGAGCGCAAGAGTAACGGCTTGCTTGATGAGAAACCGGTGATGTTAAACGTGGATGAAACCGTCACCGTGTCACTCGCACTAAAGTACATGGTGTCATTAACGGTCGGTGTTTTAGAGAGCATGTAGAACGTTTCCCCGCCAAAAACACCCTGCTTGGTGCCGTCAAACCACACTAGCCCACTGCGCGCCGTAAAAGTGGTAGCTCCGGTATTAAACCATGTGCCACCGAGATTAATGGTGTAATTACTGCCCGAGACATCCAATGTTCC
>JANQMA010000025.1 GCA_028280285.1 Candidatus Omnitrophota bacterium
TATCAAATCACTTACAGACAAACAGAAAGCCGTCCTTAAGTTTATCTACACATCTATTAAGGACAAGCAATTGCCACCGACGATCCGCGAGATCGCGGCTGAGTTTGGGTTTTCCTCAACCGGAACCGTACGGGATTATCTTAAGGCCTTGGTTAATAAAGGTTTTATCCGCATTTCATCGCATAAATCCCGTGCCATTGAATTAATCCATAGCGCCTTGTTTTCTGTCCCGATTGTCGGGAAAGTACAGGCTGGCTTACCGACACTTGCGGTAGAAGAGATTGAAGGCTACCTTGATTTAGACAGCCTTGTTTTTTCTGACGATGATACTTTTGCCTTACGTGTTAAGGGGGAGAGTATGATTGAGGCCGGTATTATGGAAGATGACCTGGTTCTGGTGCGGAAACAGAATATGGCTCAGCATGGGGATACGGTTGTTGCTTTAGTTGGGGAAGAAGCGACCGTTAAATACCTGCGGCGTCGCGATGGCGATTATTATCTGGACCCGGCTAATCCTTTGTTTGATCCCATCAAGGTTGACGGTAATATAACCATCCTTGGTAAGGTTATTAGTGTGGTTCGCCGCTTTCGGTAGGGGGCGCCCGGCGGGCGACCCCTACTTGATTTTCCTTCCATATTATCCTACAATACCTTTCAAATTCAAAAAACTGTATGTTATAGTGAAAGTGTCGTTGGTCTTTGGTCATTAGTCATTCGACCACCAAGCACCAATGACTAACGACTAGATTTGCAACAAGGGGGGATTCGTGAAAAACGGCTGGTTATTATGGTTTTTTATTATTGGCGTTGTTGTAACGGTTTTTATTAGTTTCAATTATGAAGGTAGTAAAAACGTTATACCGCTGAGTGAAATATTTCCAGAGGACAAAGAAGAAGTTTCAGAGGTCGAATACGAATTTGTTGATGCCGCGGTTAAATCAGCCAAGAGCTTACCGGCCAAGGTCAAGAATATAATCCAACCCAAAGCTGAAAAGCGCGTCGAAGAAGTTCAAACATCAGTGAAACCAACTGAGACCAATCCTTCCCAAGCGGTGGAAGAGGCCAAAAAGACTAATACCAAATTAACCTTTAACAATGCCAGTACAACCAGTTCTCCACTTAAGAATCTCAAAAAGGCCATTGTTGAGGCGCCCAGTGCTATTTTAGACAAAAACCAAGAGCCGGTTGTCAAGCAACCGGCCGCAGCTTCTTCTAAAGAAGGCAATTACACTATACAAGTCGCCTCTTTTAAAAAGCAAGACAGCGCGAATCAGGAGTTGGAAAAACTTCTTAAATCACAACTGCCCGCTTTTGTTAAATCCCGTGATCTCAAAGAAAAAGGGGTGTGGTATCGTGTGTATGTCGGTCGATTTAACACAAAAAAAGATGCGGATGATTATCTGAAAGATTTCAAAGTCTCCTACAAAGATGGATTTGTTATAAAATTAAAAAAGTAGAAATTAAAATTAAAAAAGAAAATTTAAAATTGAAAGAAAATTAAAATTAGAAATCGTATTTAGTAGTTGGTAATTTGTAATTGGTTATATAAACCACACAAATTACTAAATACCAATTACCAAATACCTTTAATTTTTTAATTTATCTTATTTTTTCATTTTCTTTTTTCTTTTTTACTTTTTAATTTTCAATTGATTATGCTTAAAAATAAAACGTTAGTTCCCTGCCTTTTTTACTTCCTTTTATCCATCTTGATCTATGCCCAAGGTTTATCCGTACACGGTATGGAATACCGTGATGATGAAGTCTTTTATTTTAACAGCGCCAAAGAAATGGTGGCCTCAGGTGATTATCTTTCCCCGAAATATCTTGGCGAGGATCGTTTTCAAAAACCCATTCTGTATTATTGGTTAATTGTTATTTGCTATAAAATATTTGGCGTGTCATGGTTTTCGGCGCGGCTTACGTCCGTTATTTTTTCCGGTTTGACCGTCAGTTTAACGTGGCTTATGGCCAGACGCTTGTTTGCGGCCAAGCACATCGCCCATCTCAGCGCGCTTATCCTTATGACCTGCCCGCTTTTTTTTCGGCATGCTAAAAACGTTGTGCCGGATATGACACTTACGTTTTTTATTGTCTTGTCTTGCTTCAGCATTCTTTTCATTCAAGATGCGATCGACAATACTAAAAGCATCATAGAAGAGAGGCGGTGCAATTATATTTTTTTTATCTCAATGGCCTCGGGGTTTATGATTAAAGGTATTGCAGCTGTAGCGGTACCTTTACTGCTGCTTTTTGTATATTTTACCGTAACACAGAAAAAGAAATATATTAAGCAAATGAATTGGTTAAGAGGGATCGGACTTTTTCTTCTGATTTGTCTGCCATGGTTTATTTATATGGTTTTGCGTCATGGAACCGATTATATGGATTATATGCTTGCGCATGAAACCCAAAACCGCATTTTAGGCATAGAGCAAAAAGGGGGCTTTCTTGTGGCGCGGCTAAAACAATTTGGTAAAAACAGCTTATTTTATCTTACAGTGCTTTTTCAATACTTTGCCCCATGGAGTATTTTTATCATCGCGGCTATTCCGCTTGCCATTGGACGCATTAGCAAGAATCATAAAGACAGAGAGTCCCTGGTTTTTATTTTATCCTGGATGGGAATCGTTTTTGTTATGTTTTCCTTTATGGATTTTAAAATCAGCCATTACATGATGTCTTTATCGGCCGGCTATGCCTTGTTATTAGGGTATTTTATGAATGAAATTTTTTCATCCAGACTCATGCAAGGCAAAATATTTTCATTTATACGGACTAATTATTTAATCCTTATGATTGTGTTGTGTTCTGTGGTTTATACATTTTTGGTTGTCTATCTGCTTCAATGGAATCCCTGGGTGATTATGGTGATCATAGCGGGGTGCGTTTATGCGGTGTGCATAATTAAACTTAAAAAAAGTAATGTTCTGCCGGCATACATTTTGGCCGGTGTTATGCTTTTTATTTTATTTCAATCACCGCTTTTGGCCAAGGCATCACTGACACCGCATAGCACGCTTCAGCGTGTGGCGGCTGTCGTTAACACGGTTAAACAGGATGACTATATTCTGGGGGTGGGCAGCCATGATTTGCATGAAAAGGAATTACAGGTTTACTTTGATCAGAAGGTCGAACGGCTGGTTACAACCCATGAAGGGCATAATATTTACCATCTGACCCGGATGTTTAATTATTCCAAAGATGTGTTTTGTCTTATGACCGAAAAGGATTATAATCATTACTTCAGCAAGGAAGAGTTTAAAAAATACAAAACCGAGATTTTGACAGAAGAGTACTTGGCGCGCAAACGCTTTTTTATTGATAAGGGGTTTTTTACGGCATTACTTCAGATGGATCAACAAAAGGTTTATCATTATATTATGGAGAAGATTGTATTGATCCGAAAGGTGCAGGATGCTTGAGGAATATGAATTAAAGCTTGATATTGCCCGCTACCGCGAAAATATTCCTGTTGTTTATTCGGTTGTCATACCGGTTTACAATGAAGTAGAATCGCTGGAAGTGCTACTTGCCGAAATGCTCGGGGTTATGACGGGATTAAAGGAGCGGTATGAGGTTATTTTTGTCAACGATGGTTCGGATGATGGCTCGCGCAGGTTACTTAAAGAATTTGTTCAGCGCTTACCGGAAATTGTCCGTATTGTTGATCTCAAAGATCGGGCCGGGCAAACTAACGCGCTTAAAAAAGGCATTCATGGGTCCAAGGGAGAAATTATCATCACTCTCGATGCCGATCTGCAAAATGATCCGACGGATATAGCAAAACTTATTGGGGCAATGAATGAGCGCGGAAGTGATTGTGTGTGTGGCTGGCGTCGCAACCGTCATGATAAATGGCTTAAAGCTGCGTTATCAAAGACAGGGAACTTTTTGCAGCGTTTATTTACAGGACTCAGCATTCATGATATTTCATGTACACTGAGAGCCTGTAAACGTTCCTGCGGAATGAAAATACCGCTTAACTGGGAAGGGCAGCACCGGTTTATTCCCTTGTGCTTGTCATTACAAGGTTTTAAAATAACAGAAATTGAAACCAATCATCGCGACCGCCGGTTTGGACAGTCAAAATATGGTCATAAACGGATCTTTAAGGTGATGATCGACTTTTTTAAAATTTTACAAACAAAAGGAAAAAAATGAATGCTTGGTTAATAGTAGGTTTTGCCGGCCAGATTGTTTTCGGTATGCGGTTTCTGATCCAGTGGATTTGTTCTGAGAGAAAGGGAGAAAGTGTCATTCCTTTGGCGTTTTGGTATTGCAGTATTGTCGGCGGTTTAACCCTTTTAGCTTATGCCATTCACCGTAAAGATCCTGTTTTTATTATGGGGCAATTGTTTGGCGTGTTTGTTTATTCGCGTAATTTGTATTTGATTTTTTCAAAGAAGTCAAAGCAATATAAAAATTAAATTAGAATTAAAAAGTAAAAAATAAAAAAGAAAATTTAAAATTGAGAAAAAGTAAAAATTAAAAATGGTATTTAGTAATTGGTATGTGGTAATTGGAATGCAATAATTTAAAGTGGGATTTAAAGGGCTTTTTATGTCATTTTTATAAACCAATTACAAATTACTAACTACTAAATACGACCTTCAATTCTAACTTTTTAATTTATTTTACTTTTTCATTTTCTCTTTTAATTTTTACTTCTAATTTTTTAATTTGAAAAGGAGTCGATTATGAAAACGTTTATCCATTTTTTATTAATGCCTATCCTAATAATAAGCGTAGCCGGTTGCGTCACAAAAGTTGAGCGGGTGGAGGTCGATCAAAAGATTGATTTATCCGGTAAGTGGAATGATTACGATGCCAAATTGGTGTCCGAAGAGATGGTCGAAGATGTTTTAAAGAAGCCGTGGCGGGGCCGTTTTATCGACAACCAGGGACGGATACCGGTTGTGATTGTTGGTTATATCGATAACAACACCGCCGAGCATATTAATACAGGTGTTTTTACAAAATTTTTGGAAAGAGAGCTTCTCAATTCCGGTGATGTGACATTTGTTGCATCTCCTGTAGAAAGAAATCAGATGCGCGCTGAGCGTGAAGATCAACAGCAGGGCCATACCGATCCGGCGACAATGGCGGCCATTGGACGTGAGCGGGGAGCAGACTTTATACTGATCGGAAGCATTGATTCAGCCGACGATGTCCTTAAAAATAAAGAAGTAAAGTTCTATCAAGTGAACCTTGAGCTTATCAGTTTGCAAACAAACGAAAAGGTTTGGATAGGGCAAAAACAAATCAAAAAATCGGTTACTAAACCGAGAATCTCTCTTTAAATTAAGGTGTTAGGTTTAAGGTGTTGGGCGTTAGAGGCTAAAACCCACAACCTAACCCCTAAAACCTTATGATAAAGTTTTGGCAACCCTATCTAACAAGAAAAAATTTATTGTTTCTTTTACCAGATGTTTGTTTAATTTACTCATTGTTTGTCCAATGTTCTTGACAGGCTGCGCCACATCCCCGAGCATTCAACCGCACATCAACAGCCTTGTCATCGCCGAACGTTTTACCTATGCGGCCTATGTTTTAGAAGAGCATAAAGAGGCTTACGGTGAACGTAACGAACTACTTTATCAGCTCGACTCCGGTCTCGTTTATCATCTTTCCGGGGATTATAACAAAAGCATCCATGCCTTTGAAAAGGCCAAACAAATTTATGACAATACACTGCCTCAATCTATTTCGAAAAACATTGACGCGTTAATTCTCAATGATAACCGTCTACCTTACCGCGCGGAACATTATGAACGGATACTCATTAATGTTTTCCAGGCGCTTAATTATGTGATGCTGGGTGATTACAAGGAGGCACAAGTTGAAGCCAGGGATGCGGATTTTCAGTTTCGTCGCTGGGAGTCCTACGGGCAGGATGACAAGGAAGTGTATTATTATACCGAGGCATTTATCCGTCTTTTTAGTGGTTTGATTTATGAATTAAGCCCGGCGCGTGAAGATAAAATAAGTGCATTGATTGATTATGAAAGGGCGTATCAGCTTTATGCGCGGGACTATAAAAAGTTAAAAAATATTAGCTTGCCTGACATTTTAATATTACGTTACGCAACATTAGCCGAGCAACTTGGCCGGGAAGATAAAATAGATGAGGTTAAAGAAAAGCATGCTGATATCTTCAATGAAGTGCATTTAAAAGACAGCACGGCTATTGTTAGCATTATTTATCAAGGCGTCTCACCTATCAAAAATGAAGCCGGGTTTGTCGTCCCGATTGAGGATAAGATTGTCGCGAAATTTGCCTTTCCGGTGATGGAAAAAAGGGGTGATATGGGCCAAGCGCCTTCTATTAAGCTGATCGAAAAATCTCGGCAAACGCAAGAATATTTCCCTACGGAAGAATGTTTTAATATAGAAAAGGCGGCTAGTTTAACACATAAGGAAAAAATCAAATATGCTGTGATGAAACATGCGCTGCGTTCCGGTATGAAGCTTGTCGCTGAAGAAATGATAAGAGACAAAATTGAAGAGACGCGCGGTAAAAAAACAGCTAATGCCTTTGCTTATGCGAGCAGCTTTTATAATATTGTTTCTGAAAATGCCGATTTACGTTCATGGCAGACGCTCCCGGGGCGTATTACCATCGGCTGGACTACTGTTAAGCCCGGGACATATGATATGTGGATTAATGATGAAGTAGTTAAAGAAGATGTTGAAATTAGACCTGGTATGAAACAGGTTGTGATTGACCGGCAAAACTTTTACTAAACGAAAAAGCGGCATTAAAGGTGTTAGGTTTTAGGTGTTGGGTGTTAGGGGTCTAAAACCCAAAACCTAACCCCTAAAACCCTCAGGCCCTAACAAACAGTTTAATTATGACCTTAAAACCAAACAAAGTGCGTGTTATCATCCGATGGATCCATATTATCGGTGGGCTGATTTTGATGTGCTATATCTATTCGCCTTTTCATAAATATATTTGGTTTCAGTTGTTTGTGAAAATATTGGTACTTCCACTCATTACTTTGACCGGAATTTGGGTGTGGAAATTTAAGAGCTTTAACAAGTTTTTCGGAATCAAAGAAAGCTCTTTGCAAAAGAATTGATTTATTGAGTTAATTCATATAGAATCTTATAGTTACTTACATTATATTTACTATATTAGTATTAAGGAGTTAGTGTGAAAATATTAGTTGTCGACGACTCACTTCTAGACCGTAAATTAAACACCAAAGCCATCGAGAATGCGAGTATCAAATGCGAGATTTTACAAGCTGCTGATGGGGAAGAAGCCCTGCAGGTTCTCACCGATAATCGCGACGATATTAAATTAATCCTTCTTGACTGGCAAATGCCGAATGTCGACGGCCTTGAATTTATGCGGGCGGTTGTCAATGTCCCGGAAGTTTGCGCCATTCCGATCATTATGATTACGGCATCCAACACAGAAGAAAACCGTCAAATGGCCTATTCCGTTAATCCCGATTTAGCCGGCTATCTTACAAAGCCGTGCAAGCCGGGTGACCTTGTTGATTGTATTAAAAAGGTGTTAAATATCACTTAGGCCATATGTCTAAAGATTCCCCGGACTCTCAAAACGGATTCAATCTCGAAAAGTATGTCGATAATATACATGAGTTACTTGAGCGCTTTCCCGATATTAATGAGCTTTATATTCAGGCGCTCCTTCTTGCCAAGACGTTTAAACGCGTCTTAAAAATGCGTGCCAATTTCAAACTGTCCGCCGAGCCTGAGATGGAGCGTGTGCCGATTGTTGAATTCCGTAAAAAAATGCGTGTCTGGAGTTTAGAGAAGTTTAACAATACCACCTATATTTCCGTTATTAATTTTTATAATACTGTTGAAGACAAAAAGAACGATAATGCGTTAGGTGCGATTGTGCTTTATATTGGAGAGGAGTATATCTCCTATCTTCTAAAACGCCTCGGGTACCCTGATATTGAGGAAGAGCCTGAAGAGTTTGAAGCGGCTTCCGGGACATTACTTAATTTAATTGCCGGGAGTTTTAAATCAGGCTTGGTTCAGCTGGGATATCAAGAGCCGGTGATGTCACATTTTAGTACGTATCGTGGTGAAGTTCCCGGCGGGGTTTTGTATGATACAACGCAGACAGAAAAATATGAAATTGCCCTTGAGCTTGCCGGGGCGAAAGTCGTTATGCTGGATCTGACGATGGGGGCAACACCGAAGAAGAAGAGTCCGTATCTTTGATTGGTACTTAGTACATTGGACTTGGGACTTGGGTTCTTCCTAAGTCCTAGGCCCCAAGTTCTAAGTACTGCTTTATAAAAGGAGCAGGGATGTCCAAGTTAAATACTACTTTATTTATTATTGCCATTTGCATTGCAGTCGTTTTAGGGGCGAGGAGTTATTTGCTTTCCGGTTCTTTAGAGCAGGAGCGTGCGTCCAAGCGCGTTAAAGGTGATGAAAACGCAGCGCTATTGATTACTGAATATATTGATTTTCAATGCCCGTCGTGTGCCTATGGAGCAAAATATATAAGTGATACCATGGCCCAATATCCTGGCCTGATTCGTCTTGAGTTGCGCCATTTTCCTTTGCGCATGCATAAACATGCGATTGTTGCCGCGCGTTATGCCGAGTGTACTTTGCACCAGGATAAGTTTTGGGAATTTCATGATAAGGCTTTAGCTCAACAGTCTCATTGGAGAAAACTGGTTAATGCGCTGCCGGCCTTCGATGCTTTGATCAAAGAAATCGGTGTGGATGATGCGGCTTTCCGTAGTTGTCTTGCTGATGAAAAGATAGTAGCAGAAATCAATCAGCATAAGGCCGAAGGCAAGGCCTTGGGGATATCGAGCACGCCGACGTATTTTGTTAATGGGGAGATGATTGTCGGGGCAAAATCTCTGCGAGATATTGTTGAGAAGCATATTTCGAAATAATTTAGAATTAAAAAGTAAAAATTAAAAGAGAAAATGAAAAAGTGAAATAAATTAAAAAATTAGAATTGAAAATCGTATTTAGTAGTTAGTAATTTGTAATTGGTTTATAAAAAATGACATAAAAAACCTTTTAAAATCACTTTTTTCTTACAAATAGACCTTAAATTATTAGATACCAATTACTAAATACTAATTACCAAATACTTTTAAATTTTAATTTTTTCTCAATTTTAAATTTTCTTTTTTAATTTTTACTTCTAATTTTTTAATTTATTCTTATGTTTCTAATTTTCCGTATACTTATCGGCGCAATATTTCTGATCTCCGGCTTTGAGAAACTCACAAGCCCTTATCAAAATTTTTTGTTTATCATCCAAAGCTATGACATTGTACCCGATAACTTGGCGCTGATAACGGCCAAAGTCCTGCCGTGGATTGAACTTTTAACAGGTCTTTTTTTAATTATCGGTCTTTGGATAAAAGAGGCGACCTTTGCGTCAATGCTGATGTTTGCTGCGTTCATTACGGTTGTGGGCCAAGCCATGGTTCGAAAACTCCCGATTGACGACTGTGGATGTTTTGGCGAGATGGTAACACTTCCGCTTTACGCAGTTTTTGCTATGGATGTAACCTTATTAGTGTTCTCTATACTCCTTTATTTGAACTATACCAAAGCGCTTCAGTTTAGCCTTGATCGACAGTTTGAAAGATAAGCTGGACTTAGGGGTTAGGCCTTGGGACTTAGATCCACCAAGTCCTAAGTCCCAGGTACCAAGTACGATATAATGCCATGTCCAATTCTATTCGCTCAATCCTTATATTTTTTATTCTTTTTGTTGGCGCAAATTCGACACACGCACAAGACTACATCAAACAACCCAATGTCGCCCACGGGTTCTATTCGGGGAATCCTGCCCAGCTCTCAGCACATATCAAGCGGATGCTGGGCGATGCAAAGGTAAAGCCATACAATTCACGTGTTGATATTATCATTGTCCCGCATGCGGGGTACGTGTATTCCGGTTTGGTTGCGGCATACGGATTTAAAGCGGCGAGCCACAATCAATATGACACCGTTATTATTATCGGACCGACCCATTATCACCGGATGAATAAAGTATCCGTCTGGCCTAAGGGCGGCTTCCGTACACCGCTTGGGGTCGCCCAAGTTAACGAAGAGCTTGCGGCGCGAATACTTGCGATCGATGAGCGGATCCAGTTTATTCCCGAGGTTTTTGATCGTGAACATTCCGTTGAGGTTGAAATACCTTTTGTGCAAAGTGTTTTTCCAGGCGCTTCTATTGTGCCGATTGTGATGGGGTTTGTTGATTTGACTTTTGTGGCCAAATTCGCCAAGGCCTTAAATGAAATTTTGGCCGATCAAAACGCTTTGATCGTTATTTCGTCCGATTTATCGCATTTTCATGATGATAAAAAGGCCAGAGAGCTTGACGGTAACGCGATTGATGCGATTGTTAAACAGGATGTGGAGGATATTGTCCATCATAATAACAAAACTATGGAGATCGATGGGGTTTTTCCGGTATTAACGGCCATTTTATACGCCAAGGAAAAAGGATTGCGTTATACCGATAAATTAAAGTATGCCCATAGCGGGCATGTGTCGGGGGATATGCAGCGCGTCGTCGGCTATCCGGCGATCGCTTTTCATAATAAAGAACCTTTAGAAAAAAATAAAACGGCGCGTTCTTTAACCAAAAGACAGAAGAAGCGTTTGGTTCAAATAGCGCGCAAAACAATTGATTTGTATTTAAAAAAAGGAAAAGTGTACAGTGTTTCCAAAAGAGATAAAGACACAATGCCGGCCGATAATGGCGCGTTTGTGAGTATTTATAAAAATAAAGAACTGCGCGGATGCATTGGCCATATTATTAGTGAACAGCCACTCAGTGAACTGGTCAGGGACATGGCGATTGCCGCGGCGACAAAAGATCCGCGGTTTCCGCCGGTCACTGTTGATGAGCTGGATATTGTCGATGTTGAGGTGTCTGTTTTATCAAAGCCGAAAAGGTCATCCGTGGATGACATTGTGCTCGGCAAACACGGTGTGATTATTTCCAAAGGCAATAACCGCGGCGTTTTCTTGCCACAGGTGGCCGATGAAACCGGGTGGACTAAACAGAAGTTTTTAAGTGTGCTGGCATCGCAAAAGGCGGGCCTTGCGCCGGACGCGTGGCAGGATCCATCGGTGACGATTGAGACGTTCACGGCAGAGGTTTTTGATGAGCAGGAGGTTGGACTTAGGTGATCTGTGGCCTGTGGTCCGTGGTCTGATCACAGAACACAGACAACAGACCACATAATTCAATATGATTTCTCAAAAAATCCGTAACATATTTATTACCCTTTTCGTCATTGCCTACACACTCGTCTTTCACTACGAGTCGACGCGCCATTTTTATTTAAACCCGTTGTTTAAAAAGGAACTGCCGAAGGTTAAATTTTTATTTCCCCCCGCGGGGTGGATTATGTTTTATCGTGTCGATAAACAGTATGGGTTTACCGAGGTCTATGGTATCAAGGATAAACAACAACAGCGCATTGATCCGCACGAGATTTTTAAGGTCAGGACCATCGGGTTTGATAATATTCACCGCGGCGTGCTGGGGACTGTGACTTATCGGCAGTATGCCCAGTCTTTTTGCCGGCATTTACGCAGCACTTTTGATTATTTTGATGAATTTTTAATCGTTTCGCACTATTATCCGGATTTTATTAAAGAACCGTTTGAGCGCAGGGACTTTGTCCAATATAGATGCATCGAGTGATCTGTGGTCGGTGGTCCGTGGTCCGATCACAGAACACAGACAACAGACCACATAATATCGTTTACTTATGTTTTCATTCATCCAAAAATCCTGGCAACGTTTGATCCTTAACGAACGCCCCTCGCTAAGCCTTGGCCTATTCCGCATAGCTGTTGCGTTTACGACGTGGTCGGCGGTATTCCCGTCGCTGGTGCATTACAAGCAAAACTATTTCCCCGAGGCCTTTAAGACATTTAATTATACTTTTTTCCCCAAAGACTTTGTGCTGTTGGTCCAAGAAAGTCCGGAGTGGATGATTACAGCCTTTGTCGTGCTATTTTGTGTTTCGAGTTTTACTATGTTTATTGGTTTGCTTAGTCAAATCAGCTGTATTTTAATGACCGCATGCTGTTATTATTTTTACGCGCTTAATTCCTATCATGTCAGCACATTGTCCTGGGATATTCTCCTTGTTAATTTGTTTTTAATGTGTGTGACGTCCTACCCGGGTGACTATTTTTCGGTCGATGCACTCTTTAAACGCGATGAGTTGGCCTACAAGCGGCTCAGGCCTTATTTCTTGCAGAGAATGTTGCAGTTTCAAATTGCGTTTATGTTTTTCTATACCGCGCTTTATAAGACAACGGCACAAGGTAATTGGATTAACGATAATCCATTATTTTATGTCTTCAATTATCCACCTGATGGTGTGACAAAAACATTTCTACTTAAAGATTATCTCGTCGGTATGCCGCAGTTAGTCTACGGGCTTGGGCTTGGTATCGTTGCGGTTGAGTTTCTTATGATTATTTTACTTTTTAATCGCAAGACGCGTGTGATGGCGATTTATTGCGGGGTGATTTTTCATATTTTACTCATGCTGACGCTCGACGTGCCGGCGACATTTTTCTTTCTTTTTCCTGCGCAGTTAATGCTGTTTATTAATCCGAAAAAGATTGTGAAGTGGATTGAGCGCAGGCGCCAAAGGAATCAAAGTTATCCGCATGGTGTGCTTTTGTTCGACGGTAACTGCGGCTTTTGCCGCTTTTCACTTTCTGTATTAAAGGTGATGGATATGTTTAGTGCAATTAAATATGTCGATGCCAATACGATTAGTGACTTAACGGTATATCACGCTGATTTGACTAAAAAGAAGTGTGATAAAGCCATGCAGCTGGTTGATGAGACCGGCAGGCTTTCTGAAGGGTTTTATGCCTTTCGCACAATGTGTGTGTGGATGCCCATGGCCTGGGGCTTGCTTTTGATTTTTTACCTTCCCTTTGCCGGTTTTATCGGCAATCAAACCTACCGCCTGATTGCAGCCAATCGCAGTCTATTTTCGCGATTTATTTCCTGTCAAATATCCTCCTAAAAAGCATATATTAGGCATACATTAAGTGTACAAAGTATGTACAAAAAGTTGCTAAAAGGCTCATAATATGCTATATTTTAAATATGGATTCTTTTGAGTGGGATAAAGAGAAAGATCTTTTATTGCAATTAGAAAGAGGTGTTTCATTCCAGCAAATTGTAGATTTGCTTAATGAAGGTAAAAAGTTGCTTGATATTATCGAGCATCCTAACCAAAAGAAATATAAGCAGCAAAAGATTTTTGTTGTTGATATTGACGGATATATTTATTTAGTTCCGTTCGTTCAAGCCGGAAAGAAAGTGGTTTTAAAAACAATTTATCCGAGCCGTAAACTGACCAGAAAATATTTAAAAGGAGGCGACGATGAAAAAGAAAAATTATAAATTAGATAAAGAAGAGCAAGAAATCCTCGACTCAGTTGAAAAAGGAGAATGGGTCTCTACTGACAATTTTCAGGAGCAAAAAGAATATTTTCAACAAGTTGCCCGCAACACGCTTAAAAAAAATCAACGTGTTAATCTACGTTTGACAAAATTCGACCTTGACGGTATTCGTGCGCGTGCTGTCCGTGAAGGAATTCCTTATCAAACACTTATGGCTAGCATTATTCACAAATATGTCACAGGGCAGTTGGTGGAGAAAAGAGATTGAGGTTAAAGGTTAAGAGTGAAAGGTGAAACCTCAAAAATCACCGTAAACCACCGTTTTTTAACCTTTTACCTTCCACCTGAAACCTTAAAATTGGCCCTGCCAATTTTAAAAAAACAGGTGAAAAAAAATCATTTTTCTGTTTTTTCCGATTTTTTCAGAGTTATAATACCTTCAAACTCAGGCACTTCTATAATATAACCATAAAAGAATTAATATTAATAAATATGCCTTTCATCTCGGGGAATAGCTTACAGTTTCGTTCGTGTTTGTATCTCGTTATATATAAAGATTTATAATACTTAATGAAAAACCTATACCTCTTCCTAAAAATATTAAGAAAAATATTAATAAAGATATTAAATAGTGGTCAGTGGTCAGTGGTCAGTGGTCGTAGGCCATGTCTTGATCGAGCTTTTTCTCTGATCACTGATCACCGATCACTGATCACTATTTTCCTTTTGACCTCTTTTCTTATCCTTAGCGCAAGCAACGCAAGCGCCCTTAACTGTAACGATCAAGCCACCGGCGACTGGGATGCCACAGGCACCTGGACCAACTGCGGCGGCGGCATTCCAAGCCTTAGTGACACGGCCACGATCGACTCCCACACAGTCACCCTGACTCAAGAACAAGAAATCCACGATGTGCGTCTGCAAACGGGGGGGACCTTAACAGCCGCTGCATCAGTCCTTATCGTCGGCGGTTCCTGGACCAACACCGGCGGAACGTTTAGCGAAAGCACAGGCATCGTTATATTTACCGTCAGCCAGGGGGCCGAGAGTCTCACCTCCAATGGTGATGATTTTAATGATGTGGCCATCAGTGACGGGCTTGTCGGTTATTGGTCGCTGGATTCTACCGCCTCGATCCCTGATCTATCCGGTTATAAAAATAACGGTACCATTACAAGCAGCCCGCTTTTAAGCAGTGGTGTTCCGGCGAGTTTCGCTAATCTCGGCAGTTTGAATTTTGATGGGGTCGACGATGAAATTGATCTCGGGGATTTTTCTATACTAGAAGGCGCTAATATGGCCAGCTGGGCCTTTTGGATCAAACCCGATGCAGTCACCACGGATCAGGTGTATCTTATATCAAAATTTGCGGACGATGTGACGAATGATTCCTGGCGGATTACCACAGGAGAGACATTTTGCGGGGCCGGGGATGATATCGGTTTTTGGACAGCTACAAACTCTGAGGTCTGTACGACCGGTAACCATTTAACGGCCAATAATTGGCACCATATTGCCGTTGTCTATGATGGAACACAGGCAACGAACACAACCAAGGTCACGATCTATATCGACGGAACCAGCCGCACAACGACGGATGCAGGAACGATAGCGACGTCCCTTATAGCGACAAACAGTGACTTTATTATCGCTTCTAATGATGATAATGATAATTATTTTAACGGAAACATCGACGATGTCCGTGTTTACAACCGCCTTTTATCGGCCGCAGAGATCACACAACTCAGCAACCGGTTTCAGCTGACAACGACTTCCGGTGTCATGAGCCTGGCGGATGCCCTGGATGTGGATGGCGATCTTATTATCGGTTCCGGCACGCTTAATGCCAGCGGCAACAATATTACGGTTGCCGGCAGTTGGTTTAACCGGGGCGGTGATTTTAAATCAGGCGGGGCGACTGTCACCATGGATGCGCCCGGCGGTGCGCACGATATTCTAAGTGGATCGGCGACATTTGGTACCTTTGTGATCAATGATGCAGGGACAACCGGTGTCTGGAGTCTGGGGGATGACTTTGGGGCTAACACATTTACTTTCACCGACGGGACGCTAACACTGACAGATGATGTCGATGTGATTACATTTACCGGCGATTTTACTATGAACCAGGCGGCCGCCATTTTCGATGGAACAAATACAACCTTTGTCATTAACGGGGCGTTTAATCAGTCCAACGGAACGTTCACTGCCCCGACCGAACAGTTACGTGTCACTGGAAACTGGACGCACACCGGTGGAACATTTACACATAATTCTGGTTCTGTACTTCTTACATCATCTACCGACCGTACGCTCAATGCCGGCTCAACCGACTTTAATGATTTGATTATCGGCGACGGCCTTATCGGCTACTGGAAATTAGATTCAACATCAGACTCAACGCCGGATGATTTCTCCGGCTATGGTAATCATGGAACGATTAATGGTGCACCACTGACAAGTACAGGTTATCTGCCAATAGGTTTTACCAACGATGGCAGTTTTAATTTTGATGGGGTAGATGATTATGTTGGTGTGAGTAATTACAGCGATATTAATCCTGCGGAAGGAACCTTTTCTGCGTGGACCTTTCTTAATGCCTTTGACAATGCGCAAAACTATGTTGTTTCCTGGCGGGTTAATGGTAATAATCAGATTTTTTTACGTCTTGATAACACCGGCGGCGGCAAACTGATCGGCAACTGGGAAGGTAATAATACGACGGTAAGCAGCGGATCGGCCGGAGGAGCGTATCCGACCAATGAATGGGCTTATGTTGCGGTAACTTGGAGTGTTAGCAATGATGAGTTTATTGCCTATCTCAACGGAGTGGCGGTAGAAACTAATAACGGTATTGCAGGCGTAGGATTTACCGGCAGTTCTGCGGAGTTACAAATTGCACGCAGAACATCATCGTATTTAAACGGTATCATCGATGATGTGCGTGTTTATAACCGTGCCTTATCAGCTGATGAAATTCGCGTGCTTGCGCAGGCCGAGCATTTAACAAGCGCCGGGGATAATCAAACCCAAACCCTCGCTGCGGTGCTTGATGTCGACGGTGATCTAATCCTTTCCGAAGGAACGCTTGATGTCTCCGGCTCGAATTACACAATCAATCTGGCAGGAACATGGTTTAACACCGGCGGTACTTTTGGTGAACAGAACGGAACGGTTGTCATGGATGGCGCCAATCAAGGGATCTTTGGCGGGGAGACATTCGACAAATTCACCAAAACACCGACGGCAGCCGACACACTTTACTTTTCAAGCAGCGATACCGTCACTTTTTCCGGCACCCTTAACATGACCGGCTTTTCCAGCGGCACGCCGCTTGCGCTGCGTTCGACCTCCAACGGTAATACCTGGCAGATTGTCGCAAGTGCTGCGACCACATTTATCAATCTTGATATAAAAGATTCGGACAATGAAACCGGCTCCAATTTAGTCTGCTCGGGAGGGTGTACGGATGCCGGGAATAACTTTAACTGGACCTTCGGGGCTGTTGTTATTTATTCATGGACCGGATCCTCAGATAATATAACCTGGGAGGATGCGGGTAACTGGAGCCCATCGACAAGTTATCCAAACCGTCCGGATGAAACCGCGACGCTTGATTCATCAGGGGATTCAATCACGACATCATCCACCTTAAGGATCGGCGAGCTGTCTATGTTAAGCGGATTCACAGGCAAACTCACGCTCGGGGCAACGCTGACGATATCGAGCACCATGGGCCAAAGCGGTGATTTGATTCTCACCGCCGGAACCTATATTGATTCTGGCTTTCCGACGATTGTGGACGGCTCGGTCACACTTGGCGGGACATTCACTTCAACCGGATCGGTTATCTTGACCGGATCAGGCGCGACTGAAACCATCACCTCCAATTCAACAGCGTTTAATGATCTTGTGATCAGTGATGGTTTGATAGGTTATTGGAAGTTAGATGATACATCGGATGAAGGATTACGTGACTTTTCTGGTTATGGAAATGACGGGTTTGCAGTTAATGGTCCTCTAACGAGTCCAGGAGTTAGTTTAAATTTTGAAAATAAAGGAAGTATTTGGTTTGATGGTTCTAATGACTATGTAGATGTGAGTTCTTTTGATCCATATCATTACGTCGAGTATAGTATTACGGCTTGGTATAAATCTCAGGATAATACAGTTTCAGATGATGAGTATATTTGGGCGCATGCAGAAGCATCGAATGAGGTGATATTTGGGATGACAGATGATGGGGGGAATGTAGATCGTGTACGGTTAGCTCAGCATCATGACGGAGGCTCGTTTAACTATTATTACGGTACTAGTGATGTTGTGGATCAACAATGGCATCATGTGGCGGTTACGCGAACATTATCGCGAATTAAAATTTACGTTGATGGTGTGGAAGAGTCTGATAGTGCCGATCTTGATGCGGGGGATATTCTTGTTCTGGATTCGGCAAACGGAGCTCTTGGTCCCATGATTGGGGATCGTCCCGGATTCACAGAGCAAGTTCATGGGTATGTTGATGATGTGCGAATTTATAACCGTGCGTTATCAGCCACCGAAATTGTACGTTTGGCCCGTGGCGATCAGCCGCAGCTCGGACGGGGGCAATATACATTACAAGATGCCCTCGACGTTAACGGTGCTATAGTGATAGCGGCAGGCACCTTGAAAACCAGTGGTAGCAGTGTTACTGTCGGTAGTTCTTGGTTCAATTACGGCGGTAAGTTAAATGCAGGGTCTGATACAATTACTTTCGATGGAGCCGGGGATAATTATGATGTCCTCACCGGTGGCGCAACATTTAATAGTGTAACTTTTAATGGAGCGTCCAGCGTATGGCGTTTAGTGGATAATTTCATTCTTGATGGGACAGCAACACTGACTGATGGCACGTTAACATACGCAACAACTGTTCAATCACTGATCGTTGAGGGTAATCTAACGCAAAATGGCGGTGTGTTTAACGGTAAAGACGGTACGATCGGTGTTGATGGTAATTTAAATGTTTCCAGTGGAACCTTTACCGCGCCAAGCGGCACCATGCGTGTCTCCGGCAACTTCGCGCACTCCGGCGGAACATTTAGTGCCAATAATGGGCACATAATGTTTACGTCCACTAACACCCAAACCCTAACACCTACAACCTCGACCGATTTTAATAACGTTTCCCTCGGTGACGGGCTTGTCGGTTACTGGAAGCTTGATTCCACCGCCGCCAGCGGCGTCACTGATCATTCCGGTTTTGGCAATGACGGCACGGTGGGAGGTGATCCGACGGAAAGTAACGGCGTACCACTTAATTTCATTAATCCTGTGAGCCTTGATTTTGATGGTACAGATGATTATATTCAAATCGCTGATGATGCTATTATACAGGATCTTCCGGAAGGGGCTTTAACTGTCGCGTTTTGGTTTAATGCGGTTGATGCTGGGGCGCAGCAATTCATTTTTACCAAATCAACAGCATCGAATGTTGGTTGGGCTGTCGCGATTGATACTTCTGAAAGAGTAGATTTCATTATTGAACAGGCGACAACAGATTTTAGGTTATTATCTTCGCTGAGTACGCTTTCATATGGTGTGTGGCATCATGTTGCGATAAGTTATCCGGGGGGTAATACAGCGACTGATGCGCATATGTATTTTAACGGTGTGGAAGTATCCTATCAGATTCAGCAAGATGGTGTTGGCGCGTATCAATCAGATGTGGGCGATGAACTGCGTATTGCGCGTAACAGGTTTAGTGGGTATTACACGGGTAAAGTTGATGATGTGCGTATTTATAATCGTGCATTATCCGCGACTGAGGTAGCGTATTTGGTCCAAGGTAAAGCCATTGGTTCATCGAGTGGAACGTATGTGATTGCCGGGGATATGGATATTAACGGCACGCTTGATGTTAATACCGGTGCGCTTGATCTGTCGACGAATAATAACAATGTGAACATCGCTGGAGATATTACGATCATTGAAAATCCGAGTGTCTCTAAAGGAACAGGGACGATTACATTTGATGGCGATCTGACTTATGAAGCATCGGGGAATACAGGGTATAATTTTGGTTATGTGCATATTGGAACCTCGCCGGATACCACAGATCTGGCCTCAACATTTACGGCGCGTGGTCTAACGATCAATGACGGTGACATCTTCCGCACCAACGGGTATGAAGTCAATATTCAAGAATTTATTACTGTTCACGGAACATTCATTGCGCAAGCAGGAACAGACGGCAACTCAACCATTACACTCGGTTCCACCTGGACTATGGGTAATACCGGATCGTTTAGAGCCACAGGTTCAACGGTTCTTTTTGAAGGATCGATTGCATCCATTGATATCACATCACTGTCCGAAACATTCGACAATGTCACGTTCAATGACCTTGATGGCGGCACTACGTGGACATTGCAAAGCACGATGTCCATGGTAGGGAACCTAACGCATTCCGCCGGGACACTCGTTGACAACGGTCAAATCATCATCGTTGATGATTCTGTAACGCTCAGCGCGACATTCACCTCAACCGGTACTGTGATTATGACCACGACCAATTACGAATTACTAACTACCAACGACCAATCTTTAAATGATCTAGTCATCAGTGACGGGTTAGTCGGCTACTGGAAACTTGATTCCACCGCTGCCAGCGGCGTGCTCGATCATTCGGGGTATGGTGCTCATGGAACAGTGAGTGGTAGTCCGCTGACGTCGGCTGGTGTCGGCGTTAATTTTGAAAATAAGGGAAGTATTAATTTTGACGTTGGCTCGGGAGATATAATTTCGACTTTATCCAGTGAAGCGCAGAATATTAATGGAGACTTTACAATTTCTGCCTGGATTAACCCGACTGATGTGACAAGTATTCATACTATTGCTGGACGTAGTGATTCAGCTTATCTATTAACAGCTGGTGAGCAAGGTTTCTATATTCTTCAAAGAGATTTAACAGGAACAGATTATATTATATTTAATGTTTCAGGCGATGCGGATGATATTGCTATACAGTATGCATGTTGTAATGATTCTTCTTGGCATCATATAGTGGGGCGTAGGTTAGGAAATGATTTTTATCTGTATGTTGACGGTGTTGAAGTGGGTACAACTACAGCGTCTATTGGAGATATGTCAACACCGGGAGAAAGTTTTGACATTAGCGATGGTTGGAATTTTAATGGAAGAATTGATGAGGTTCGATTGTACGATCGGGCGTTATCAGCGGTCGAAATTGCAAGAATGGCCAATGGGTTTCAACCGCAAACAACCAAAGGTGTGGTGACGCTTTCTGATGCGCTTGATGTGGACGATGATTTGATTATCGGATCAGGGACGCTTGATGCTTCGGGTAATAATATTACGGTCGGTGGTTCATGGCTCAATTACGGTGGTGATTTTGATTCGGGTGGAGCAACGGTTACCTTTGATAGTACATCCAGCGGCACGCATGATATCTTTAGTGGGTCAAGCACCTTCAACAGCGTTGTCCTGGACGACGGCAGCGCTGGTGGTCGTTGGTCATTGGCTGACAATTTCGAAGCAAGCACATTCACCTTCACCGATGGAACCTTAACGCATAGTGACTTTATTGACACGGTCAAATTCACCGGTGACTTTGCGATGTCGACCGCGAACGTCACCTTTGATGGAACCGATTCGACATTTGTGATTGACGGCGCCTTTACACTCGATACAGGCGGCGCAACGTTCACCGCACCGGAAGAGCAACTGCGCGTGACCGGCAACTGGACGCATACCAACGGAACCTTCACCCATAACAGTGGTCAGGTCATGCTCACGAGCACCGAACTCCGAACACTGAACACCACGTCCACGACGTTTAATGACCTTATCATCGGCGACGGCCTCGTCGGCTACTGGAAGCTCGACGAGTCAGCGGATAATACCGGTACCTGTGGTTCGGATACATGTGATTCATCCGGTTACGGTAGTCATGGAACATGGACCAATTCACCTAGTTCATCTTTAGCAAAAAGACCGTTTGCATTCACCAATAATATAGCCGGCGATTTTGATTCAACCGACCGTATGGATATAACCAGTACGCCGGCCGTTCAAGTGGCAGGGACAGGTAAGTCATTTATGATTACGTTTTGGATTACTCTTGACGACTCTGATCAAGTGGCGATTGCGGAAATTATGGGGACCCAGTCGCAAACGGCCAATCAACAAGGCTGGAAAATCACTCTGGGTAATAATGAAAGGGTGGGGACGGCTGCGTATGATGGCTCTACCAGCTATGATTGTTCGGGTACTGGGACAAGCGAACTGACACCGGATATATGGTACCATGCTGCTATCGGATATGACAGGCAAAGAGAGATTCAGGGTGTTTGGATTAATGGCACTCTTGTTCGCGACTGTAGTATAGCCGGAGCCGGCAGTTTTGAAAATAATGATGATCTGCATTTTGGAACCGCTGGCAATACGGCACGTACCATCGACGGAAAACTAGATGATATCCGTCTTTACAACCGTATTTTAACTGATGATGAAATCCGCGTGCTGGCGCAGGCCGAGCATTTAACAAGTGCCGGTGACAATCAAACCCAAACCCTCGGCGCCGCGCTCGATGTCGATGGTGATTTGATTCTTTCCGAAGGAACATTGGATGTCTCGGGAAGTAATTATACCATTAACTTGGGAGGTACATGGTTTAACACCGGAGCAACAACATTTACGGCGCGCAGCGGGCTTGTGTGGTTTGACGGAACCAAACAAGGTGTCTTTGGCGGTGAGACTTTTTATATGCTCTCCAAAACGCCAACCGTTGCCGATACGATGTACTTTTCAGCAAGCGATACAGTGACCGTTTCATCTACACTTAATATGCAAGGCTTCTCAAGCGGCCTGCCGTTGTCACTGCGCTCTACGTCAAACGATAATATCTGGAATATTAAATCCAATTCAACATTATCATTTAGTAATCTTGATATCCAGGATTCTAACAACACGACTGGTTCGGATCTAAGTTGTCCGGGCTGTACGGATTCTGGCAATAACTTTAACTGGCTGTTTGGTCTTTTAACCCTTTACCGTTCTGTCGGGATTGACGCGACTGAGTTGTTAGATGACGCGTCGATTGATGTGTCGATTTCAGGCACAACAGCGACATTCTCCTCCGATGTGCCAACCAATATCGGGGTGGGAGACGCGATCACTTACAGCTCCGGCGGTTCGCAGCTGGCCTTTATTCACGGCCGCACAAGCGCGACGGTCTTTACTGTCGCCAATAAAGACGGCGGCACACCGACGGCCTCTGGTGGTAATGTCAACGCGAGCGTCTACCGCGCCTATGACAGCCTGGCGGATTGGGAGTCGGGCACCGAAAACCCTAATATCCTTGAGCCGACCGAAGACGATGTCAACCCAAGCACCGACCTTGTCACCGCCGCAACCAGTCTGCGTGTTGCCGCTTACGCCGACGGGGCGGATACCACAGCGGTCACCATTGATGGATGGACAACGGACGCCAGCAGTACTATCACTATATTTACTCCATCAAATACAACAACGGAGGTCGGTGTCAGCCAGCGGCATAATGGTGTATGGACGACTAATGGTTATATTCTTGAAGCAAACCAAAGTGATATTTTAAGAGTAGAAGCTGGATATGCCATCATTGACGGTCTTCAAATTTATCATAATGGAACGGGAACTTTTGATAGTGTGCTGATTGCGGCTACGACGTCAGGTCTTACAACTATACGTAATAATATTGTGAAAGATGTGACAACGGCAAATAATTCTAATAATGCTATTACCCTGGGAGGATCGGGTGACGGGCATGTTTATAATAACATAGTTTATGATTTTAATGGAACTAGTAATTTTTGTTTCTATGGGAATACTGCGGGGACAGGTTATTTTTATAATAATACTGCTTATAACTGTACTGTAACTTTTCTGCGTAATGCAGGCGGACAACTGGCAAAAAACAATATATCACAAAATAGTACCGATGGATTTGCTGCGGCCGGCAGCTGGAATGCCGGTACAACTAATAATGTGTCTGACATTGCAAGTGATGCGCCGGGTGATCATCCGCGGACATGTTTTGTCACGTTTGCCGATACAGTCAATGATGATTTTCGATTAAGCGCGAGCGATACCTGCGCGATCGATGCCGGGGCTGATCTTTCCGCCGACAGTAATTTAGCTATTACCCTCGGTATTACCGGCAACGCGCGCGGCAGTGACGTTGCCTTTGATGTTGGCGCCTACGAGCATCCGGACCGCGCAACGCGTGAGTTTTACCGCTCGGTGGGGACGGATGCCACCGAGCTCTTGGATGATGCGGACGCAACCACCATGACGATCTCGTTTGGAACACTGACGGCATCCGCTGCCTTTCCGAATAATGTCGGGGTGGGAGATGTCATCGTTTATCAGGATGCCAACAGCGATGATCAGCTGGCATTCATTAATACCCGTAATTCATCCACGTCTTTCGGCGTGCAGGATAAATTCGGCTCCGAACCGGTCACTGTCGCCACAACCGATGTCGATGTGTACCGGGCTTATGATTCGATGGCTAATTGGAATACTCAGGCAGAGAATGCTAATATCACTGAACCAACCGAAGATGATGTGAATCCTAATCAAGATCTTTCTGTAACCGATTACATTATGCAGGTATCCGCCTATGCAGATGGAACAGATACTACTTTGGTTAATACAGGCTCTTGGACAACGGCAACAACGACCTATATCCGTGTATTTACTCCTGTTGACAGTACAGAAGTTGGCGTCTCACAACGCCATAGCGGGGTATGGTCCACATCCGGTTACATTATGGATGCGGTCTTTGGTTTTCAAATCGCTGCCGGAACTCCGCATTTTAGAATCGATGGTCTACAGATCGAGACCAATCCAACAGGAGCTAGTCATAACGGGATTTTGATTGTTGATGGAATAATAGATGTGCACATTTCAAACAATATTATCAGAAAGGATTCGAGTAATACACAAGGATCAACAGATGGAATATCTGTTGATGGTGGGGTTGATGGTGGAACGGCTAAGATTTGGAACAATATTGTTTATGATTTTGATGATACGAATGATACTTGTATTGAAAATGCAGACGCTCACAACACAATGTATGTCTACAATAATACAGTGCAAAATTGTACTGTAGGTATTTCCGGTTTTATAACGGGAACAACGATAAGTAAGAATAATATTACTATGAGCAGCACAACTGATTTTTCCGGCACATTCGATGCGGTTTCGACGAATAATCAAAGCGAAGACGGAACCGCGCCGAATACCAATGAACAAACCTGTTCGGTAACGTTTCGTAATGAAGCGGGTGATGATTTCCGCTTGGCCGCGTCCGATACCTGCGCGCGTGGTAATGGAACTGATCTCTCGACCGATCCGGATAGCGGTATTTCATTTAGTGATGATGTTAATGCCGATACACGCTCAGCCTGGGATATCGGTGCCGATGAG
>JANQMA010000013.1 GCA_028280285.1 Candidatus Omnitrophota bacterium
AACACAGCCGGTGTTTGCGGCTCAACTGCAATAATTTTAATATTGTTATCCGTTTGTTTAAGCACTTCACCGACACCGGTAATCGTTCCACCGGTCCCAACACCGGCAACAAAAGCATCAATCTTTCCTTCTGTAGCCTCAAGTATTTCTTTCGCTGTTGTATTACGATGCGCCGCCGGATTAGCCAAACTTCTAAATTGAAGCGGCATAAAACTGTTGTCAATCTTTGCCAACAGTTCTTTGGCCTTATCGATGGCCCCCTGAACGCCTTTTTTAGCAGGCGTTAAAATAACCTCTGCTCCGTAATTACGTAATAAATATATTCGCTCCAGACTTAAATCCTCAGGCATGGTGAGAATACATCTATAACCACGCTCGGCACAAATCATAGCCAGGCCTATACCTGTATTGCCTGTTGTCGGCTCAATGATCGTTGCCCCTTGTTTTAAAATCCCTTGCACCTCGGCATCTTTGATCATCTCAAGGCAAGGCCGGTCTTTAATACTTCCTCCCGGATTTAAAAACTCCATTTTAGCAAGAATTTGCGCACAGTTTTCTGTAGCCGTAATCTTATCCAAACGGATTAAAGGCGTCTCACCGATAAGCTCAGAAACATTGTTAACAATTAATGGTTTTGTCATATAATTTATTTAAATTTGAACCATAACTAATAGGTTTTAGGTTAAAGGTGTTGGGTGTTAGGAGACTAAAACCTAACACCCACAACCTAACACCTCATATTACGGCTTACAGCCATTATTTCAGTACTATGAATGCCGCCCCATAAGCAAATAAAAATGTCAAAATCGGATTAATCGTCCATGTATAAAAAGTCTTTTGGGTTACCGGATTAGCCAAAGTCATATCATGTCCGTCTTTGAGCGATGATACCGCAAAAACCGCTCCTAATTGCAACATAACAAATGACTGCGGCACCCCGATGGCTGATGCAAAAATCATCAAACTACCGCTCACAATAGAAATAATCGATACTGTCAAAAGACCAAGCGGCACAATACGTTTGCTGACTGTCTTTGTCGCACCTTTAAAAATAAAAGCTCCGCCGCCATAAACAAATGCAAAACCCAAAAGCATTTGGACAATGCTTATGTTACTGTCTAAAAGCGGCCCGACAACATTGGCCACATTATTCGTACCGACAGAAAATGCATTATAGCAACTCGTTATAATTACAAAAGCCTTCAACTTATCCTCGTGATTAATAAAACGCTCGTAGATCCAAAAATTACTTTTACGCGGAGGATAAAGCATCTTTGTCGTTGCATAGGTTAAGATAAAGCTGATAACAGGCAATAAAATCCAAAACGGAAGCAGAAACAATATTGTCTTTATATTAACAGATTCATAATAAGCCCCCACACCGGCAATGGCAGCAACCGTCACCAGACTCGTCGATTGCGGAATATGCATAAGATTGGCCACTAACATACTTAGACCCGCCGCAAAAAAAACAAGCGCAATCGCCTTTGGCGTTAACAAATTAATTGGGACTATATCTTCCCCTAATGTCAGTGAAACGTTTTTACCCAATATCACTGCACCCAACATAACAAAGAACAAAAACAAAAATCGCGCGTACCTACGGTGAATAATACTTGCCCCGATGGGCGAACCAAACGAGGCGGCAAAACTTGCCCCTCCCATATTCATGGCGAAGAAAACCGCTAATGTAATAATCAAAATGGTCATCAATAAATTGCGTATCTGTACTTTGTACTTGGGACTTAGAGCTCCCAAGTCCTAAGTACCATGTTCTAAGTCCCAATCAAATCTGAAACATCACCACATCATTATTTAATTTTTGCTTCTGCGCCAGGCTGTCAAACGTATACTGCTTAAGCCCTTCATTTAACTGCTCTTCCAACCGGGACCATACATGACAGATTACATCTTTTTCCTTATTTTCATTCTTAGCCGTTAAAATATCCGCATCAAAATGCGCAACAATATCATACAACGTAACTTCCGATGGATCTTTTGCGAGCAAATACCCTCCACTCTTGCCACGGATACTTTGCACAAACCCGTACGACTTAAGCTGGATCAATATCTGTGTTAAAAACTTAAGCGGGATATTTTGCCTTTTGGCGATCTCATTAATCGGTAAAGGCGTCTCGGCCGGCCAATGCATACTGAGCTCAAGAACGGCACGACAAGCATAATTTGTACGGGCTGAAATATTCATTTAATCTCTACTAATTTGATCAACTTAGTAAAGTTTAAACCATTTGAAGCAATTTGTCAACTATTTTAGCACTGCCGGAAGGCATGGGAAATTGGTCTAATTTTTGTAAATTGACCCATTTCATGGATTTTGTTTCTTTGGGAAGGTTATCGCATTGACACCGGTAGACATGCAGATTGACCTTGAATTGCGTGTAATAATGCACGACTTTCATCAAAAATTTGGCCGTTTTAACATCAGCCTGGATTTCCTCCTTAACTTCTCTTTTAAGAGCAGTTACGGGCTTTTCGCCGGCCTCCAATTTTCCTCCGGGAAACTCCCAGAGATTGGCAAGCAGCCCTTTATTCGGCCGCTGCTGGATCAAATAGCGCCCTTTATGTTCAATAACCGCGATGGCTGCATGGATTTCTTTGATTTGTTTCTTTTTAGTCTGCGGGATAATTTCCTGTTTACCCAGTTTATACGCTCTACACAAAGTTTTGACCGGGCAAAGCAAACAAGCTGGAGATTGACTGGAGCAAATAAGCGCCCCCAGCTCCATTAATGCTTGGTTAAAAACAGAAATATCTTTAAAAGGCAACAGGGTATTTAGATGTTTTAAAATAGCCTTGTCCTGCGTCGTATCCGCCAAACCTTCCATTCCTAAAGTGCGCATCAAAACACGCCGCACATTCGCATCAATAATCGGATAACGGATATCAAAGGCAATACTTAAAACCGCACCAACAGTATAAGGCCCGAATCCGGGAAGCCTGCGTAAAGCATCGGAATCATGCGGTACTTTTTTATGAAATTCTTTTGTAATAATCTTTGCGCTTTTGTGAATATTGCGTGCACGACTATAATACCCAAGTCCCTGCCACATTTTGAGAATCGTTGTTTCATTAGCGCGGGCTACATTTTCAACTGTTGGAAAGCGTTTAATCCACTTTTGATAATAAGGAATAACCGCATTAACTGTTGTTTGTTGAAGCATTATCTCCGAAATCCAAATTTTGTAAGGATCCCGCGTATGACGCCAGGGTAAATCACGGGCATTCTTGCGATACCACACCATTAGTTGCTTTGTGAAGGCTGGAAGGTTACGACTCATTAATTAAATTCACAAATAGATCGATTATCCCCTCTTGCTGTCCGACAGGTGAGGAGATTTTAATGTCTATATCGGGGTGCTTATGTTGGGATTTTGCAATGATGTCCGGGATATCTGTCTCGGTATGCCGTCCGGCATTAAGAAAATTAAGAAGTACGAGCACTTCTGTGGCCCCTTGATGAATACATTTTTCTATTCCTTCGGGAATAAGAGGCTCTTCTATTTCTAAAAAGGCATATTCAATGAGTGGCGCATCAATTCTTTGGCGTAGCTTATCAACCGTTGCCTGTATTTCGTCAAGACACTTCTTATTTTTGCTTCCATGAGAAATCAGTAATATTGCTTTCATAAGATAATCGTTTTAATTGGTTTACTGGAGCGTTTAATCATTATCGTTTCCCCATACTGTAACTGTTTTCTATGATGCGCCCCATCGGCAAAAATTTGTCCGCGCCTAACCATTGTTGTTAATTTAATACTTTTATTCGCCGTTAGCACTCCCCCTTTAAGCTGATACCGGGGAGCAAGCCCCTGATGCAACTCACGCGGCATATACTGAAATTTATCGGAATGAGGATTAAGACTTTTTCCTCCGGCCGACTTCATCGCCCCAGAGCTTCCGGAGGCAGTCGAGACCCATAACCCTGAAGACCGCTGCTCTTCTTCCTGCCCATTGATTTGTATACGATAACGAAAAAGCGCTGCCGGGGAGGCATGACAAACAAGCACATCGTTAAGTACAAGAAAAGTTTCGTCACTACCCTCAAAAGAAACATTAAGCCGGTGCAACTTTTTAGCCTTATAGCGGTCGGCAATAATATTTTTAAGTTTTGCTTCGAACGTATTTTTATTAACCGCGCAATACCGTCCAACGCTAAACGTGGGCGCCGAGTTGACTCCTAAAATTGTTTGATGTGTAACTTTACGCGATGCTTCAAGAAAAGTCCCGTCTCCTCCGATTGTAATAATCAAATCATACGCACCATAGTCGATATTCCGCCCACGATAATATTCAGCATAATTTACGTGATACTTTTTCAGAAGCCTGCGCACATAGTCAAGCGTTGTATAGTGCTCATCATGGGAAGCTTTGAATTTTTTTATTTCCTGCTTTAAAAGACGGAAGTTTCTGCTATGAAAACTACTCTCTTTATTTTCAAAATAAATTTTGTAGGAACTCTTTTTATAAAGAAGTAGTACGTTTTTATATTTCATGATGGGCAGTAATTAAATGCAACGATTTGACGCATATGCTTAAGCGATGAAAAAATACTTGTCGCTTCTTTTAGGTATTGACGAGGTAATGATGTTTCAATCGCAAAACACTTAAGGCCAGCCGCGATGGCCGATTGAATCCCACAAGGCGCATTTTCAATAACTACAGCCTTCTCTTTTTTAACTTTTAAGTTTTTAATAGCTGTTTCGTAAGGCTCAGGGTGCGGCTTACCTTTTTTAACATCTGAACCGGTCACAATCACATGAAACGATTTGCGTATCGGCTCTGGGAGTATTTCAACCATTTCATGATGAGCCGTACCTGTTACCAAGGCCAACTTGATTGGTGTACGCTTAAGAGCCTTAATCAATGAACGGGCGCCGGTAATAAATCGCTGTTTAACGATTTTTTTAAATAAAACTTCCTTTTTGTGAAGCATATCCTGTGCGAGATTTTCACAATATGTTTGATCATATTTTTCAAAAAGCTCAACCAAGCACGATGTGCCGGGTTGACCTTCACGCACATAAATATCAAGATGGGTAGCTTTAATTCCATAATCAGCCAACACAGTTTTCCAAGCCTTGTAATGATAGGGCATCGTATCGGTAATGACACCATCCATATCAAAAATAACTGCTTTTAAATCGTAGTTCTTCCTTGGCATGGCTTCATTATAACGATGATTTTGATTTTCGCAAGAAACTATAGCGGATTTCTCTTAAAATAATCTGTAACTAACTCTTTAAGAGTACCGGAAAGAAGTATGAGAGCAATCAGGTTAGGAATCGCCATAAGTCCGTTCATCGCATCACAAAAGTTGATAACATCATCTAAAGAACGAACGGCACCAAGCAAGATACAGCAAAGATAAACAATACGATAAACCGGAACGGCCTTTGCCCCAAACAAATAATCGGCCGCACGGTCACCATAATACGACCAGGCAATAATCGTACTGAAGGCAAAAAGAATCGTTCCAATCGAAACCAACCAGCCGGTTCCCGGCATACCTGCCTCAAAAGCAGCTGCGGTTAGCTGCCCCTTTACTGTAGTAATTTCATAGGCCCCGGTGCAAACGATCACAAGCGCTGTAATGCTGCAGACAATAATCGTATCAATAAACGGACCCAACATAGCCACCAATCCTTCACGCACCGGTTCATTGGTCCGGGCGGCCCCGTGGGCCATAGCCGCACTCCCCAAACCTGCTTCATTCGAGAAAAGACCCCGGGCCACACCAGCCCGGATCACACCTCCTAAAAGCCCTCCGGAAACAGCTTCAGGTGCAGTAAAAGCGCTGTGAAAAATCAACTGTATCCCCGGAAGAATTAAGGTGTAATTTTTAATAAGAATCGCAAGCCCTGCCAGTATATAAAAAGCACACATAAACGGCACAAGAAAAGAAGCGCACATAGCAATACGTTTTATGCCACCTAAAATAACAAGACCAACTAAAACAACAACAATGATGCCTCCGATAGAACAAAAAGCTCCTACTGCCTCAGACGCATGCCCATTAATAAGCCCATTGGCCGCCGCTACAATGCTATTGATCTGAAACATATTACCAATACCAAAACTCGCGGCAATAGTAAAAAAAGCAAACAGAACGGCAAGCCATTTAAATTGCGGGCCAAGACCCTGTTCAATAAAATGCATTGGCCCACAATGCGCCTCGCCCTTCTCATCAATTGTACGAAATCTAACCGAAAGTGTGCAGCTGGTAAATTTAGTTGCCATCCCGACACAGGCGGTAATCCACATCCAAAAAACAGCCCCGGGACCGCCCATCAAAATCGCAGCCGCTACACCAACTATATTGCCTGTACCGATGGTTGCTGATAACGCCGTTACAAGTGCTTTAAAGTGTGAAATTTCACCAGGGTCAGAATCTTTATCATATACCCCAAAGAGAACTTTCAGTGCATGCGAAAAACCACGCAGCTGTATAATAGACAGTTTAAACGATAAAAATAGACCCGTTCCGACAAGTAAAATCATCAAAGGAGGGCCCCAAACAAAAGAAGCAAATTGTAAAAGAATATTACTATTCAATAATTAGTTTTTATTTTGGAAGGTTTAACGATTTCGCTGACGTTCTTTTAACTCGCGCAGTCTATCTTCTCGTTCTCGTTTTCGTTTTTCAATACGTTGTTTTCTCTCTAGCTTTTCAAGATACTCTTCATGCTCTCTCAACTTACGTGCTTGCTCTTTTTCAGCCCGCTTGCGCTCTATTTCCATTTTTTTTAATTTTCTTTCTCTATTTTTTTCGACCTTTTTTGTATCGCGTTCTTCTTTAATATCTAAAAAGAAATCTTTTTCTTCTTCCTGCTCGATTTCTTTTTCCCGCCACTTATATAACCATAAAATCTTTTCCTCCGCCGTTGCCCCTCTCCAGGATTTCTCCTTTTCGAGTCGATATCCTTGTTTAATCTCAAATGGAACAATATCAAGGTCCTCGCCAAACTTTTCAATAACAGCCGTCTTTTTATCATCAATACGATCTTCCTCTTCAGCTAAAGCCAAATCACTCAGCTGGAAAAAAAGGAAATACCCTAATATGAATATCAGATATTTTTTCATAACCTCTCCTAGTACTACTAGAAGTATAATAGATCAAATGGATTCTGCCCAGGCCAAGATCTGTGCCTTGATCTGATCGCGTATCCGCTCAGTTTCCGCCAAACGCTTTTCATCACTGCCGCTCAGCGCCGATGGGTCGGGAAAACCGATATGGACACGCGCACCGCTTCCAGGAAAAACCGGGCAGCGCTCAGCGCTCGCTTCATCACAGACAGTGATAATATAGTCATACGTGCGCCCTTCATCGATAAAATCCCGGGCACTGTTTGTTGTATTTTGAGATATATCGATACCGACATTCGCCATGGCTTTAACAACAAACGGATTGAGTTGGCCTGGCTCAATCCCGGCACTTTCGGCAACAAATTTATCGGCCGCAAAATGGTTGATAAACGCCTCAGCCATTTGGCTGCGCGCACTGTTATGAATACAAACAAATAATACTTTTTTCTGACTCATTTGACCGCCCCTCCAATAAGATGCCCCAGGAAAATAGCCCCGATGCAAAGAACAAAATTAAGCAATATATTGAGAAAAGCCACAAACGCTTCTCCTTCGATAAAAAGATGATGTGTATCCCGCGAAAAACTAGAAAATGTTGTAAACCCGCCCAAAAGCCCAACAAACAAAAATAAATCAAGATTTTTAGGAAACACTCCTTCTTTAATTAAAAAATATTCAAAGAAAAATCCAAACAAAAATGACCCGATAACATTAACCGTAAGCGTTGCGAGTGGAAAACCGGTTAATAGCGAAACCCGTGCCGCCACACAATTAACCCCGAAGCGCAAAATAGATCCGACAAATCCCCCACAGCCAACCGCAATAATATGCCCTATCACGTGACATCAATCCTTTCCGGCATTTTGTTAAGTAAAAACGCAATCACGACACCACTTAAAAAAAGTAATATGGCAAAACATAAATGGGCATCTAGATGTGGAATAATATTCACCTGTTCAAGCGGAATAATTTTTCCATGGCGGCCTTCCATAAAAGAAATTGTGTCCTTCCATGGCCAAATCTTAGGAAGTGATCCTGCAATAATCCCCAAAATAGCTGCAATGGTTAGGTCATGATATTTTTTAAATAGCCAGCTCAGCACACGCACTATGCTCAAAACACCACAAAATATTCCTGAGACAAAAACAAGCAAAACAACAAAATCCTTTTGATCAATGGCCTCAATAATATTTCGATATTGTCCGAGCAGAAGCAGAATAAATGATCCGGAAATACCCGGCAATATCATCGCACTTATGGCAATAAAACCGCTTATAAAAATCATAAGAAGCGAATCACCGCTAAATACAGGTTTCTGGATCACAATCCACCATGCCCCCATCGCAAATAATACGGCTGTCAAAGACAGTTTCGTATCCCATTGTTTGATCAGTTTCGCAATAAGCGGGATGGTCGCAATAATCAGTCCAAAGAAAAACGCAAAGAGAAACTGTGGCTCATTCGCAAGAAGCCATTTCAAAATCTTCGAAAGACAAATAATGGCTGTAATAATCCCTACGACTAAATTAAGCAAAAACTTCCAATGGGCATGCGCCAGCGCCTTTTCAAGCTGCAAAGTAAACACATATTTAAAAAACATCCAGTCAAAAGACTTAATCGCCTTAATAAATGATTCGTAAATGCCAAGCATTAAAGCAATTGTCCCCCCGGATATACCGGGAATAATATCGGCAATGCCCATGCAAAAGCCTTTAAGAAACAAGATGAATGAAAATTTATGCTTCATTGGTTCAACCACTCTTTAATGTCATTGGAATATTGATAAGGGATATTGTTGCGTTTTAAAATATGCTCGGTAATAGTCTGAATATTTTTGGTCGGAAGAATGATCCGTGCATTATCTTGTGTATCAAAGATAATATGTTTATCTCTTTTAGAAATTTCGGTTATTTTTTGAATAAACCCTTTAAACGAGTTAATCTTCTCTCCATTCACCGTTTCAACAATCGCCGGTCCATAGTTATGATAACCGGTGTTCACATCGTCAGGTAAAACACGCAAAAGAACAACTTTCCGATCTACTTTTTCTGCGTTAAGACGCCCCCGTCCCACCAAATAATGAAGCAGATTATTAGGCGCCTTTTCAAACCACCGATTCCCCCATGACTTTAATAAATCTGTTGTTAAAACAGTAAAGACAAGCCCGCCATAAATGTAATAAGGAGGCCGGTCATAATGGTGTGGATGCGGGACAAGCGAAACAAAAGGTTTCAATGGAAATATAATCTGCTTTTTACGCCCGTCTCTGACAATATCAAGCTTAATGTTTTCTCCTACTTGCTTTTCAGCAACCAAATGGGGCAGCGCCAAACGTTCGGTCTCACGGAATACAAATGTTCCATCCTCCCCGATAGGCACATTATTAATTTTTAAAATAATGTCATTTTCTTGTAAAAAGCCGTCGGCTGATGAAAAAGGGATGACTTTGGTCACTAAAATGCCGCCTTCTTTATCTGTAATTTTAAAAAATTGGCGCAATGTCGGATTATCGGTACTATTATAATCAATGCCGATCATCGGGAAACCATCGTACACATCATCTTTAAAGTCATCAAAAAAATGCCGGATAATCGGGGCAGGTATCATGTAACCGATATTCTGTCCGCTTTGCAGCCGCTGCATAGCAACGCCTACCATTTTACCGTTCTGCACCACCGGTCCACCGCTATTGCCCGGATTAATCGCCGCATCAATCTGTACAGTTAAGAGTTTTCGCGCACTCAAAGAATACGCCGTTAACTCAACCCGTGAGACAACACCTTCGGTGATAGAGAGCTTATCCCCGCCTTGAGGATAACCCAAAACAGTGACCGTATCCTGCAACTGCGGCAAATCACCGATCTTAAGGGGCGTTACATCATCAAAAAAAGATTTATCCTCAACTTTCAGCAAGGCTAAATCACAATCATGTCCAATCGCAATAACCTTAGCTGTATATTTTTTGGAATCATTATTTTTCTTAACTTGAACAAATGTCGCATCGGAAACAACATGCGCATTGGTAAGAATTTTGTTTCCCTCAATAATCGCCCCAGAACCCCCGGAGGCGGAAGATCCCTTTGATTGCCAGGGTCTATAATAATCCATTCTGTTTGCTGTTACAAACACCTTAACAACACTATTTTTAATATTCTCTTGGGCGCATGTATTGTGAGGATAAAGAAAAAAACTGAAAAGTATTACTAAACTGAAAAAAGCCGCATGACAGGCTTTAGTGCGCCTGTAAAATGCGCTTGATTCGCTGTATTTGCTCCTGCGGCAGGTTATAGTGGGAGGTGTTGATTTCATCAAACTTCAAATCAAGATTGCTTTTGATTTTTTTCAGCCGGAAAGCGATCTGCTCTCTTGTATAGCTATTGATATTAGCTTGATTTTGCAAAGACCGCAACAAATCTAGTTCTTTTTTTAAATCTTTTATTTCTGTCTTTAAATCATCTAAATTCGTCTGTGTTTTATTGAGCGCTTCATCCTTCTCAAATAACTCCGTCTGCACCAAAGTCAACTGTTCTTCAAGGGTTGAAATATTAGCTAAATTATCCTTAATTTCTCCCCTTGCTTCAGCCAACTCCTCCTTATAAATGCCTAATATGCCTTCTAACTCATCGATTTGTTCGTTTTTTAATTTAACCTGATTGCTGAAACTTGCTGCTTTGGAGGCCACTTTTTCGTGAGACGATAACTCATCTTTTAATTTTTTCACAGCATTTTTTCGCAAGGCCAGTTGTTCAACAGTCTCAGTATGTTTTTTATTTAACTTATCGTACTTTTTATTAATCTGATCCAGGACTTTTTGATGAACTTTAATATCTTTTTCTTTTTCCTCAACTAACCTTTGATGCTCAGCAGAAGCTTCTTTATTGGCTGTTCGAAGATTGCGAAGCTTTACTTTTAAATCTTTCAAATTTTTATTAACTTTAGCTAATTCAACGGTTTCCCGACCGCTCATTTCAACTTGCGGCTGATTATTACTAAGGAGCATGTTTTGTTGTTTAAGCTGTGCTATTTCCTGTTTTTGTTGTTTAATAATCTTTTCTTTTCTTAAAAGTCTTTCGGTCTTTTTCTTGTTGGCTAACTGAATATTTTTCAAATTGTCTTTTACTTTTTCGAAATATTTTTTTGTTTTAGCGAGCTTTTCTATTATCTTTGCATCTTTGGCACTATATGCCCTGTTCTTACTAAGTTGTGCATTTTTTTCTTTCAGTGCAATAATTACCTGCGATTGTCTCTTAATGATTTCATCTTTTTCAGCAAGCTTAGAAACATTCTCTTTATTTATATCCTGTGCATTTTTTATTTCTTTGTTTAAGCTTTTTGCAATTCTCTTATTGCCTGCAAGCTGCGCCTTCTTGATTTCTTCTTTTAACTCTTTCAAACGCTCATTGGCTTCAGCTAACTTTTTTGTTATCTCACCATTAACATCCACTCTTTTTTCTTTTTGTGATGGCTCTATGGCTTTTTTCTTAAGAGCGGCAATTTGTTTCGACTGTTTTTCAATCAGCCTACTTTGCTCTAAAACCTTTGCCGCTTCTTTTTTTCTGGATAATTGAACGCCTCTGATTTCTTCCTTTAAATCTTTTAAACGCCGACTAGTCTCAGCCAACTTCTTGACCGTCTTTTCGTTAACATCCGCCTGCATTTCTTCTTTTGCCGGCACTTGTTGCGACGCATTTTTCTTTTTAAACGCAGCGATTTGCCGCAACTGCTTCTTAATCAGGCTGCTTTGTTCCAAAACCTTTGCTGCCTCTTTTTTTCTGGCCAGTTCAACACTTTTAATTTCTTCCTTTAAAGCGCTTACATATTCGTTGGCTTTAGCCAACTTTTTTGCGGCTTGAATTTCATCAATGGATCGACCTTCATTTTGTTTTAACTGTGTATTTTTATCCTTAAGTGCTAAAATTTCCTGTGATTGCTGTTCAACGATCTCTTCCTGTTTAGACAGCTGCACGGTTAATTTTTTTATTTTTTTCTCAAAAGATTTATTAACGTTTTTGATTTCTTTTTCTAATTGTTTTTTCTTTTTTCTTTGTGCTATTTGTAAAGCGTTCATCTTTGTTTTCAACTGTTTAAACGATACTTCTAATTCATTATATTTAGAAATTTCAAGATCTAAAGATTCACGCTTTTCTTCTAATTGTGTCTTTAACCGCTTGATATTTTTTTCATACTGACTGATATCATCGCCTTTCTCTTTTAACTCTGCCTTTTTCGTCCGAGTGGGTGTATTGCGCGATGCCTCGAGTTCACGAATCTCAGATTGCAAATGGCGTAAGGCAATATCTTTCGTTTCTATTTTAACGCGATATTCCGCTACCTCTCCCTGCAACTTTAGAATCTCATCGCTTTTTTGGAATAAAGTCCTACTTCGCCCCTTTTGGGCATTCACGACCTCATTAAGCTCAAGGGCTTTACGCTCAACCATTTTTTGACTGAGCTTTAATTGCGTATCAATCCGTTCTATTTCAAGATCATGAGCTTGCGTGGCCTTCAATAAGCTATCTTGCAAAGTATTAATTTCATCTGTTTTTTCCTTGATGATTTCCTGGCCTAGGGTAAAGCGGGCTGTAAACTCCTCTAGCTCGCTCTTCAAAGCCGCAATTTTTAAATCTTGTTGCTCCATTGATCTAGCTCTTTCTGCAGTCTCAAGAGTTAAATCAACAATTTCTCCCTGCATTCTGTCGATTTGCTCATCTTTTGAATCTGCCATGGAGCGCAACATATCATATTTAACCTCAGCCTGCTTGATCTCACTTTTTAATGCGTCAAACATTTTGGCCTCAGCCACTTCATTGTCTCTGCTTTTAACAATGGCAATTGTTTGGCGCTTAGACAAATCAATGCCATCTTCTGTATAAAAACGTTTTGCATAGGCACCGCCCCCCATACGCTGAGGCGAATCATACTTTTGTTTTAAATACTTATTTTTGATATTGAGAATATCGCCATATTGAACAAAAAGCTGGGTTTTCAAATCCGCCAAATAGTCATTTTTTTCCATAAGGACGGCATTAACGTCGGCCAAAAGCATCCCCTCATGTTCATCTAAGTAACTTGGTTTTGATTGATCCATTTGGGTAAACTCAATATTTTTGAGTTTTTGATTAAACACTTCCGGATCAACCCCTTTATGTAGAAGCCGCCTTTTCAAAAGCTCAATATTTTCACCTATTGTTTTTATTTCATACTGCAGAAGTGAATTGACAGTAAGCAAATCCCTGAACTGATAAAGCAGTATCTGGTAATCAGCGGGCACAGAAGGATCTTTGAGAAGTTCAGTTAGAGCATTTTGCGCATCTGTATTGGCTGGATCGATAACAAGCACTTGAACAATTGCATCAATAGACTCATCCACCTTATTGGCCTTAAACATTCGTTCACTGTCTTCCTTGAGAGCAGCAATGATATTGACGCGGGAAGATTCTGCAGCAGGCACATACGTCATGTTGATGGCAAGCATAAGGCCCAATATCACAAAAGTTGTTGTAGAAGTGAGGTTTAACATTGGACAGAAAGTATAACATGTGATTACACGAGGGGCAAGGCGTGGAAGGATCACAAATATTAGTCTTGCAACAACTTACAATCCTAATATTGGTTTTTGGCCAATTTACGCCTAAAGGCCGGCCAATAATCTTCCCCTAATATATAACCTGTACAATTGTAGGACCCGCAGTGGCAGGGGTGATCCTCGTAACTATCGAGGTCATACCCGTAATTGTAGCTCAATTCCTCACCTTTTTTGATGTCACGCAGAGCCACAATCCAGATTTTTCCCTTAATAATGTCTGATTCGCAATTAGGATCACAAGAATGGTTAATGTAACGGGCGGTATTGTATTTGACATGCCCATCAATATCATGTTTTTTATTTAATGTAAAAATATAGACTGCACCCAGCTCAGGATTCTTTTTATTCTCCTCAAGAGGAATATCTGCCCTTCTATCAGATTCCGCTTTCGTGATCCGCTCACCAACATATTCAATAATTTTGGTTCCTTCTTTAATATTCTTCTTGGCATAAATGCCAATGCCATGAATATATGATTTTGAAACACGGATATACGGACTTGTTGTAGGCTTCATAGTGTTTGCTCGTTTTCTATTAATGGATTAATGACTGTCGATAATCTCGGAAAGTTTTTCAATCGTGCTTGGCTTGGCAATAAATTCATGCCCGCCAATTTTCCCCCCTTGGGAGACAACCTCATCGGCCCTGACTGTCGCTGTTAAAAAGATAACAGGGATATTTTTTATTTCGGAGTTATCTTTTATTTGAATCGCAATATCCGGACCCTCTAAATCAGGCATAATGACATCAAGGAGAATAAGATCCGGTTGTATTTTTAAAATTTCTTGGATGGCCAGTGTCGCACTGTTAACAGCAAAAACTTCATATTTGCCGGTTGCTTCCAAATTAAGCTTTAACATGTCAGTGAAGCTTTTTTCATCATCAATTAAAAGAATTTTTTTCATTGATCCTCACTTGCTTTAAAAATTAGGCTGATTGTTGCTCCTGTCGTGTCGTTATTTTTAGCACTAATAAAAGCATCGTGCCTGTCCATTATATTCTTAACAACCGAAAGCCCAAGCCCAACGCCGCCTTTGGCCCGTTTGGTCGTAAAAAACGGCTCAAAAATATGCTTTAATTTATCAGCCTCAATACCGCATCCGTCATCCTGAATCTGAATAATCACTACAGCCTGAGAATTATCCGTATTGCGCCCATCAAACGTGCCGCAAGTATTTTTTGCCTCAGCCATGGTTGAGGCGAATGTTTTAATCACAATGGCGCCGTTTTTATCAATGGCATGTTCGGCATTTAAAAGAACATTTAAAATGACCTGATCAATACGATTAGAATCAACGCTGATATTTGGAAGATTCTTCGTATATTCTTTCTTTATTTTAATAAGTTTTTTTTCAAATTGGAAGGAAATTAAACTTAAAGATTTATCGATCAAATCGTTTATATTGACGAGCTTTGTTTCAACCTCCTTGAGCGCCGCAAAATCTAAAAGATCCATAATGATATTATCCGCCCTCTGTGTTGCTTCTCTGATATTATTCACCACGGTATCAAAATTTTTATTGTCGGACTTCACATGGTCCGATAAATAAGTCACCCCGTAAAGAATAGTGGAAAGCGGATTTTTAACTTCATGGGCAATGCCTGTAGCCAGGCCTCCAACAACCTTCATCTTTTCGGCCTCAATTAAATGCTCTTGCGCTTCTTGCAAAGCCGTATAAGCGCTCTTTAATTCCGCTTCAATTCTTTTTCGCTCAATGGCATAGTAAATAGTTTTACTGAGAATGTAGGCTGTATACATTCCCTTAACAAGAAAATCTTCAGCCCCCGCCGCAACGGCCTTAAGCCCCATTTCTTCTTCATTCGCCCCTGTATTAACCACAATAGGCAGCTCAGGAGCTATACGCGAAATTTGTGTGACCGTATCAATCCCGGCACTATCAGGCAGGTTTAGATCAAGGATAATCGCATCATAAGATTTTTGCCCTATAAACTGCAAGGCCTCAGAGACAGTGCCTGCCGTATCCAAATCTTTAACAATATGCGCCATGTTTTTAAGCATGGATTCTAAAAGGCGCGTATCAACGGGATTATCTTCAGCGATAAGAAGGGTAAGCGGTTTTTGTTGATTATTTTCAACGGACAAGGTCACATTAGCCTCTTATTGTTTCATCAACCAAGTTGTTGTGACTGCCAATAACAACCCAATGGGCTTCATTCTTTTTCCATGTCATTGTATAGCGGCGGATTACTCTTTTCCCACCTTCAACATTTTTTTCGATCGTAAAGATAAAATATTGCACAATGGCAATATCATCATGAATTTCAATCGCAATCGGCCGAAGTTCACAAATGATAATCTCCGTCGATTTGGTCCAGAACCCAACCCATTTTTCAAGCCATGGGCGATCGATATTGATCGGACTTTCGTGGCCAAACCCTAGAAAGTCAGGGTGGATATACTTGATAAACTCATCCACACGTTTACTGATGAGATGTTCCCAATGTTTTTCAATCGAATCCCAAACGCTGTTTTGTTCATCCGTCCAATCGGAAGGTTTATTTGAAGTTAAATCAGACATCACGCCTCCTCAATTATTGATAAAATTCACTCAATCTTAACAGATCATCTATTAGGTTTCAATGCTCTTCTAAGGCGCCCTTAATCTGATCGGCCATGGCCGCAAGCTCTTCTTGTCCGGCCTCTTTGGCATTGGCAAAATTTAAATCAGGTATTCCGCTTATCGGGATTAAATGAATATGCGTATGCGGCACCTCTAAGCCGGCAACCATAAGGCCTACCCTTTTTTGTGGGGTTACCTGATCAATAGCCTTGGCGACTTTTTTAGCAAAAATCAATATGCCGCCTAAAGTCTCCTCATCATTATCAAATATATAATCAATCTCTCTTTTAGGAATAACTAATGTGTGGCCCGGGTTAATTGGTTTGACATCCAAAAAAGCAAAAAAACGCTCATCTTCTAAAATCTTATGGCACGGTATTTCACCTTGAATAATTTTTGTAAAAAGTCCGGACATGCCCACCCTCCTTACTTATTTTTATCTTCCTCTTCAAAGACAGGAAATTTACCTATTAAAGCATTTTCAACTAAATCTTTAACCTTTTCACTAAAATTTGATGATAAAATCCACTCTAAATACCCTCTATCTTTTTTGACCAACTCTTGCAGACTATATTTGCCCGCATACTTACCGAACATGACATACAATTTTTTGTTCCACCAGCGGAATTTACGATTATCATCATAAAATTCAGAAGACGGCTTATAATTAAATTGACCTAAATCATCCAGGCCTCCATCAGCTCCGATATATTGATCAACTTGTTGAGTCAGAATATCAAGCGTAGCCTCGGTATCCGCCATGGCCGAATGGGCATTTTCCAATCTCTTATCACAATAAAATTTGTAAGCCGCTGTTAAATCACGCGGCTCTTTAAGATGATATATTTTTTGTGCATCAAACACCTTATGCGTTTGCCATTTAAACTCCAGCCCCCCTTCATTGCATTCACGTTCCAGGAGCGGCAAATCAAACCGGATTAAATTAAACCCTGCCAAATCAGACTCGCCGATAAAGTCAATCACTTCCTGGGCCAAATCCTTAAAAACGGGCGCATCATGCACATCCGCATCGGTAATACCTGTTAACAGTGTTACGTCTTTGGGGATTGATATTTGAGGATTAACGCGTTTTTCGTATGTTTGCCTCTGACCGTCACGTGTGACTTTGATAAGCGCGATCTCGATTATTTTGTCCCTTTCAACCCATGTACCGGTGGTCTCTAAGTCTAAAACAACCAAATCATTAGTCAATTGCATGCTGTACCTTTCTATGCTGCGGAATAAAAAACCCCGGCCGCTTTGCTGTACAAAGCGAAGCAGCCGGGGTTGGATAAAACTTATCTAAATGCGCACAACGTTTTGTGCTTGATCGCCTTTTGGCCCATCAATAACTTCAAATTCAACATCCTGACCTTCGTCAAGCGACTTGTATCCTTCCCCTTGGATTGCGGAATAGTGAACAAAGACATCACTTCCTTCCTCATTGGTAATAAACCCATATCCTTTAGGATTGCTAAACCATTTTACTTTCCCTTTGGCCATTTGACGTCTCCTCTGTTAATCATTGTACTTGTGTTCAAACAAAAACCCCAGTCGCTTTGTCGCCTAAGCAAAGCAGCCGGGGAAAATTGATCACATCTAAAACTAAAACAAACTTGTTTAACAAACGTTCCATAAATAATTCTGTATCAGCGTTTTATCTGTTATCAGTATCGCGAAAATAGAAAGTATTGTCAATTAAATATTCACAAATTTTACTTCAAAACTCCCAATACTCTCGAACACTTCCTTCAAAATATCTTTTTGCCAGCTCATTAAATCTACCTTTTTAAAGGCCGCCTTAAAACCTAAATTTTTTTGCATTTTAAGAAATATCGTCAAATCGCTATTCGAAACAATTAAAGAAGGCCTTAAGCCGAGATCTTTTGCCTTTTTATTTATCTGCGATTTAACTAAAGTAAAATACTCTTTACTAATAACCCTGACAGGCCTTTCCTCTGTTTTTTTCTCCGGCCATTTTTCCTGTGGCATTTGCGCTGCCTTTTCTAATTGCTTTAAAATGCTTACATGATAATCCTGCTTCACATTTTTAGGCACTTTAAACTCATGTCGAATAATTTTAGAGCGACACTGTACGGCAATTTGAGTAAATCGCAAAAGAAATTGATTCGACATAATTTTAAAACTCGGCTTATCCTGTTTTCGCGCCTCCTGATCTCTCCATGTCCATAGATGCTTTAAATAATTAAGCTCTTTACGTTCGAGAACTCCTGACCCTTTAATGCGCCAGACTTCTTCCCGTTTTTTTTGAACTTTAACCGACCGGGCAACTTTTTGACACCACTCTTCATGCCAGGACTCACGCCCCAATTCTTTCAACTTTTCTTTCAGCATGCGGTGTAAGTCAATTAAATACGCAACATCTGTCCCAGCGTACAACAATTGTTTTTCTGATAATGGACGCTTACCCCAATTGGATTTCTGACTTGATTTAGAGATAGTTTGATCGAAATATTCTTCGAGAAGTGCGGCAAGACTAAAGGCCGTATTACCTAATAATTCCGCAGCAAGCATGGTGTCAAATACGCCTACTTGCGGATCAAATCCGTAATGGATATAAAGCATACGCAAATCATAGTCAGCCCCGTGGAGTACAAGCAACTTGTCTTTGAGGCATGCAAAAAGATCCTGACAATTTAAATCATCTAAAGGATCAATAATAAAAATATTTTGTGAAGTGGCTAACTGGATAAGACATACTTTATCCTTGTACGAATAAAGGCTGCTCCCTTCGGTATCAAGAGCGATCACAGACTCGGCGCCAATACGTGCAATACATTGATCGAGAAGCTCTTTCGAGTCAACATACGTATAGTGAACATCCGCCACAGACATAACGATTATGCCTTCTCTTTAAAATACTGGTCAACGAGCTTGACCGCAGCGCCAGTATAGGCATCAGGAGTCAATTGTTTCATCGTCTCTTTGACATCTTCGGGAACGCATTTAAGCGAATCAATAAACACCGCTAATTCAGACGCAGTTATTTTAGATCCCCGTGTCAATTCTTTAAGTTTCTCATAAGGATTCTCTTCGCCGTAAACACGCATAACCGTTTGAACCGGCTCTGCCAGAAGCTCCCAATTAACCTCTAACTCTTTGGCTATAACATCTTTACTAATATCAACTTTGTTGAGTCCTTTAAGCGTCGACTTAACCCCAAGCAAAACATATCCGAACACAGCGCCTAAATTTCGCAAAACCGTGCTGTCTGTCAAATCCCTTTGCATACGCGAATTAAGCAGCTTAACCGCCATATGATTCATAAGTGCAATCGCCAACCCCAGATTACCTTCTGCATTCTCAAAATCAATCGGATTTACCTTGTGTGGCATGGTGGATGAACCCACTTCACCACTTTTAAGCTTCTGTTTAAAATAATTGATAGATATGTAGTTCCACATATCCCGATCCAAATCAATGATAATCGAAGAAAGCCGCACAAGGCTGTGCAGTATGCGAGCGATATAGCTGTAAGAATTGATCTGTGTGGTGTATTTAAGCTGTTTAAGCCCTAGGTATTCTTTGAGAAAAGTTTGTGTCTGCGCAGGCCAGTCAATATCCGTATATGCAGCTAAATGCGCATTAAAGTTACCTGTTGCTCCATTGATTTTACCTTCAACCGCTATACCATTAAGAAGAATCAGTTCATCGTTTATACGGGCGGCAAAATTGATAAATTCTTTACCCACGGTTGTTGGACTCGCTGGCTGACCATGCGTGCGCGACATCATGGCAATATTTTTATTATCATGGGCCAATTGTTCTAATTTAATTAAAAGCGCCTCCAGTTCCTTTACAACAACCCCCCGCCCCTCTTGGATCATTAAACAATAGGCCAAATTATTAATATCCTCGGAGGTGCAGGCAAAATGAACCCACTCTTTAATCGAAGAAAGCCCTAATGCATCCAACTGCTCCTTGATATAGTACTCAACCGCCTTAACATCATGATTGGTTGTTGCCTCGATGGCTTTAATGGCCGCTGCGCTTTCACCATCAAATTTATCCGCAATAGATAAGATATTTTTATAATCTGCATCCGCCGCTTCAAATAAGTTGAGCCCTTTGGAAAGAAACACCAGCCACTGGCATTCCACATAAACACGACGTTTATGCAGACCAAACTCGGAAAATATAGGCGTTAATTCCTTTATTTTGTCACAATAACGCCCGTCTAACGCACTTAACGATTGGATATTCTCATTCATTGATTATGTATCTTTATTTAGGCTTTTTATCAACTAATCAAAGCTATGTTAAAATTATGAACATCAATTTTAACTGATATATATAGAAAGTCAAATTAAGGTTTGCGGGCTTGATCCAAAAACTTCATAATCTCAGCCACGACAATCTTATTGCCTTTTTCATTCAAATGAAAGTCACGCGGCGGGCCATTATAAAGCTCTAAAACATTGTCTTTATGTGCTTTAAATACCTCGATCAGATTAATATAAGCAATTTGATTAACCTCAAGGAAATTAATTAAGATGTCTTCATGACGGTTTTGTGGTTGATCAAAGACAGAAACCAACTCCGGCTGAATCAGATAAATCATTGTAATACCTCGATCACTTAAATACCGGTGAATCTGCCCTAAATAGGCTAAATGCTCCTGCCAATACGGCGCTAAATCATCTGCATAAGGATCCCTAATGGATTGACAGGCATGATAATGCCATGACGCATAAAGGGAATCTTCAAGTGTACCGTGCTCTTCTTTGAGTATGTTCTTAACGCGGGGATCATCAATCTTACTCAACCAGCGGTTATATTTAGACTGCACATATAGTCCTAAAATAGAACGGAAAAAATTAGATTTCACCCACCACTTTTCAGGAGCATCATTTTTAATCTCTTCATAAAAAGGCACCTCTCGGCGCAAATCGTCTAAATCATTTCCAAAAAAGTTTATAATAACAATGTGCGGATCAAGCTGAATGCCTTTTTCTTTTAAATAATACCAATGATCTTTAATGCCCGTATTTCCAATTCCGGCATTCAGCACAAGCGTACCGGTACTATTTAATTCTTGTTGAAGCAAATAAGGATACGTTTTATCATCATCAACAAATAGTCCAAACGTAAAGGAATCACCTATGCAGAGAATTCTTTGCTTGTATTCATCCGGATTCTTAAACGAGCTTATAACACCTGTATCTCTTAAACCCAAATCATTGATCGTCGCTTCATACGGTTTATGCCCGGGAAATAGAAGACGTTTTTGTTGATTCGGCTCAAAATATCCGAAACTCAGCTTTGCGCTTTTTTCATCAACCATATCCAATTTGAAATAGTTGTTTCCGGCAAATAGACCACAAAAAAGTTCAATCGCAATAAATAAAACACCCCAAATAAAAAACAGAAAAAATAATGGTTTTAGTATTTTCATTTTTTTGTAAACGGGAAGGTCTGGCAGGAGCTACACAAAGATTTTTCTTCCATGCATAAATAAAGTTTGACATCAGAGTGGTGCTGACGAATCCATTTAGTCATATTTTGATAGATAGTTGAACGGGTACGGTGATCATAACGTATCTTTTGATCATGACCCAAAATCATTTCTTCATCTAATATAGTATTATCCGGAAAACGGTTTTCAATTGCTTTACGTAAACTGTTGGTCATGCGCAGCGTCCCCAAACTGAGCCAGGCAATACTTTTGGGAGAAATATTTTTATAGATCGTATCTATAATACGTTTATACTCCTTTTCAGCGCCTTCGTATTGAAAAATCGGATCAAAATGAAAGCCAACAGAATACCCTGCCTGGGCGCATTTAACCGCTGCCGCTATCCTCTCGTCAAAACTGGCCGTAAAATGTTCAATGCTGTTGGTTATTCGTGATGTGTTAATACTCCAGGCGATAACAATATTCGCTGCCGCCTTGACCTTAAACAAGTTATCTATATTCACACTTTTTGTTTTAAATTCAAACTGACTACGGGGATAACCACGGAAAAACTCAACAATCTTTGGAGAATACTCTGTGATATGATCAAAGACAAGCGAATCGCTATACTCCCCACTTCCGATCCGAATATCTTGCCGGTATTTTTTAAATTCCTCAAAGAAATCATCAATATTCCCCGGTAAAACAATTCCAGGGGCATTAATAAAACCCTGTAGATAACAATAACTGCAGTCAAATGCACAACCACTTCCCAAATTGACAATGTGCAGCCCGCAGGCAACTGTATGCGGTGAACATGGGCAATTTTTAAAAAAATCATATTTTTCACGCACAATATAAAAATGATCGAGACGATTATTATAGTCTTTAATAGAATAGGATTTATTTTGAATAAACTGATTATACTGATCGATCACATGTGTTTTGGCCTGAGGAAAGTGTTGTTTAACACGCTTGGCTAAATCACTCGTTTCAACCTCTTTTTCAATATAGATGTTGGCTGGAGACAAAGTGCGCTTGGAAACATCGGCTTTTAAATCAGGGTCAATATCCACTTTACCCAAATAAAAATCTTTGGCCGGATATACTTTGCTTAGTGTGGGATACCGCCTGCTGACAAGGGCTTTTTTAACATCATGAAAATTAAGGCCACTAGTTGGCATTTGATCAATAATATCCCTCGCCTTAAATCCGTCGCGCTTGGTGATTTCATACAGCAGCCGGGCAATTTGGATCTGTTTTGTTTCCCCAAAATGGGCGAAAGAAGTCGCTACAATATTGTTAAGTTCTTTAATATCAGTCATAAATGAAAATTGGCGTTTAACAGGAAGGTATATTACCACTCCTCGGGCTATTTAGGGGAATTTTTTGTTCAGCACTCTTTAAATAAAATACCGCCTTTTTCTGTCTGTTTAACCTCAAGCAGTGCCGCATCAGCTGTTTTAATCAATTTTTTCGGGCTAATATTTTTGCCCGGAACAAATTGTGAAACACCAAAACTAGCGGAAACTTTGATTTTTTTTCCATCATGTTCAAAACTCAAATTTTTAATCACATCAGAAATTGATATTAAGCGGTTGACGATTTGCTCAGGCTCTCCATCTCCAAAAAGCATCATAAACTCATCACCCCCGTAACGTCCGATATCTGTGCCTTCACGTACAGATTGTTTAACTGTCTTGATAATTTTTTTAAGAACAGCATCTCCAAATGTGTGACCTAAAGTATCATTTAAGTCTTTAAAATGATCAATATCAAATATGATGAAATAAAACCCTTCATCGGTAAATATTGATTTTGTAATCCTTCGCTCCAGTCTTTTAATAAAATGTTTACGATTAAACGTTTGTGTCAGCCCGTCAATTTCGGCTTCCGTTTTAGCAGCCTCATAAGATCGCTCAAGCTTCTCTTCGCTTTCACGCAGCTTTTCACGTATCACAAACTCTTTTTCATACTGATTAGCATAAAGATTGCCGATGATGGCCATAAAAATCATTGTGGAGGTGAGAAAAAATAATGCATGAAACAAATAAAATAAGTCCACAGTTGCCGGCGACAAAAGCGTTGCAATAACATACATCGCCAGAATCCCAACATAGATGACAATGTTATACCCGGTGCGGAAACTATTAGCCATGAACATTCCTATAACAACCAGATTTAAACCCTGATAATAAGGACTAACAGAACCCTCCGTTATATTGATCATCAGACAAATACCGCCGGCTGTAAAAATACCGACAAAAATACAAAGCCACACAGCATATCGCGTAAAGTTGCTAAGTAAGGTCAAACAATAAATCGCCAATAAACCTGCCGTTACCGCCAGACGAATAATAAAAAATAGGGCCAGAGGATAATTGCCATAGATAAAAAAGTCTAGAGCAAAAAAGGAAAGATACAAAACAATCGCAACTATTAACGCCAAACGTAGCCGGATAGTCGTTATTAAATTAATTTCTGTTAAGTATTTTGTTTGGAGCTGTTTATTCACTTCTGTATCCCAGATGAGGGCAAATAGACGAAATCAACTTCAGCCTAAGCGGAAGGCTTCATTGACACTTTTCAAAATCTCTGCCGGGTTAATATATTCAATTAGAGTTGTGACATTTGTTTTTTGGGAAACAGTTTGTAAAATTTGTTTTGCTTGCAAGGACGACTTATCAGGCGTATAAAGCACGCAGTTTATTTTAGCTGTTTTGGCCATTTGATAAAGACGCAACACCAGCAAATCTCCTGGAATATCATCGAGGTTAAGCGCAACAAGCGCTATATCCGGCTGAAGGCCTATCATCTCCTCTATCGCCTCTATTCCGGAAGCAGAAGTACGGACGGCATAACCGTCGTTTTTAAACATCGCTTCAATATCTTCAAGCACATTCGCATCACTTTCAACAATAAAGACATCCTTCCCCACTTTGACCTTGCCTGCATCCCGGTCTTGAAAAACAGCCTTAATCTCATCTAAAATTTGTTGCGGGCTATAAGGTTTTGCAATAAAACCGGCTACATTAAGCTCCATAAACATTTTCTCCATATCAGCCCTGCCGGTTGAAACAAATATGGGATACTTCGGTTGCTCATCATCACAAATCTTTTCATAAAACTCAACGCCGCCCATGTTTGGCATATTAATATCAAGAATAATTAGATCCGGGATTTCCGCTTCGGCCACTTCAAGACCTTTAAGCCCATCATTAGCCATACTGACATGAAAGCCGTTTTTTGTCAAAAATGCCTGAAGCGTTTGGCAAACGTCTTTTTCATCATCAATAATTAAAATTTTCTGAGCCATAAAATACCTCACGTGAATTAATTAGGTTAATACGTATTTAACACCACTTTTATGCCGTTTGCAAATGTTTGAAAAGATTTTTTGAGGGGTAATTGGAAAAACGATTTATGGGTGAGATAAAACAAATAGGCCTTCACACTATTACATTCCGCCAGGTATGAGAACGCGTGAAGGCCCGACCTCTGTCCTCTTCTTCGCTCTCTATCTTAGCGGTAATTTTTACTTACACAATGCCCAGAATACACCCAAAACTATCTTTTTTCTACTTTTTGCGCCACTATCATCCAATCCCATGGATACGGATTTCCAAGCCATTTCGGAGGATTATCGGCCTCCTCTTCCCAGCTGTACTCAATTTTTTTAATATCTATAACTTTATAGCCATTTTCTGACAAAAATACCGCCAATTCCTCACGCGTAAAACACTTCGTTGGTGTTCCGCCAATATTGACTATAGCGTCAACAGCTGAAAAAACATCCTTTTGAAATAAACGATCCATTACCTTAACGCCCTTTGTACGACTGGCGCCATAGCGCATATCAACCCTTATCATCGCCTGATAAACATAAATAATAGACTCATACGCAGGAACAATAAAAATGCTTTTGCCTGACGGTTTAGTCGCGCGCCTGACTGAACGCAACATAGCCAGACGCTTTTTATAAGCAGGGTTGATTAAAGCATTAACACAGAAACTGATATCGGCCTTAAACGGAAATCCTTTTTTAGTATGAAAATCATGACAAAGATATTCTATATTGGAAAATGGATTGGTCGTCTGAGCTAATTTAAGAAGATCTTCAGCAAAATCGACGGCATAAACTTTTTTAAACCTTGGGGCAAGATGTTTCAGCAGGCTACCCGGTCCGCACCCTAAATCGGCAACCTTTAAGCGTGGATTAGCCAGAGCATTTAATTCTTTTTTAAAAACTTCTTTAAGATCTCGCTCGACTATTTGTAAAACATTGTCTGTGTATTTGCGGGAAAAAGAATTCCAATAATTATTATCCATGCGCAATCATATTAGTCATCGATGCTGATATCATTGGGAAAGGCCTTACCTTTACCTGTCTCACAATATTCCTTGAGGCTGAGCATAAAAACAGCCCACTTTGTATTGCAGTGCGCAAAAAAATCAGATTCTTCCGCCCATCCTGATTGTGCAAACAAAACTTCAGTTTTACCGTCGGCTTCTTCCAAATCAAAGGTCGTAATAGTACCTTTCCATTCCTCTGGGCCTTCCACACATTTCCATTTGATAAACTCAGGCGTTACCTCCAAAACTTCCATACCCGGACCACTTTCAGGAAACTTAAAGGTTAATGTTTCCCCCTCCAAGCTTTCCCCCACAACGTTTTCTGTCCACCACCCTTTAAGACCGTCGGTAGTCGCAACGGCATCAAAAACTTTCTCCATTGGTGTATTGATTTTTATTTTATGTACTATGTCTGACATCTTTTGCCCTTTCTTTTTCAAATATGTTAAAGCTCTAAACTTTTGTTTGTTTTGGAAGTTTGATTGTAAATGTTGTACCTTCTCCTTCCACTGATTCTACACTCAATTCACCTCCATGTTTTTGAATGATTTCATAACTGATACTTAATCCCAATCCTGTTCCCTCCCCAACAGGTTTTGTGGTAAAAAAAGGATCGAAAATCTTATCTAATTTATCTTTGGGAATACCGATGCCGTTATCACTTAAACGAATACTCACATCATGCTCATCCTCTAAAGTTTCGATAATAATATTTCCTTTTTCTTTCATGGCTTGATAGGCATTGATCAACAAATTTAAAATAACCTGTCCTAACTTTTGGACATTGCATTTAACGGGACTTGTGGTGTTATATTTTTTAATAAGTTCGGCCTTGCCTGTCACCTCACTGGTCACAAGACTAAGCACTCCTTCAATAACCTCTTTAACCACTACATATTCCATTTCTCCTTTATCTTCCCGGGCAAATCCGCGTAAATCGAGCACAATCTTTTTAACACGCTCAAGCCCAACCTTGGTCTCATCAATCAATACATTCATATCTTTTGTGATTGTATCAAAATTCGTCTCCTTTATATATGTTTTAATTTCTTTTAACCGGGTCTTGGCTTCAGAAATTTGATCAGCCTCAATCAGTTGTATTAATTCCATTGTCTTTTGTTGGACTTCATTAAAAATTTGACAATACTCCTCTAAAATCTGAATATTGTTAAAAACAAATCCGACTGGATTATTGATCTCATGCGCAACCCCGGCGGCCAATTGTCCGATGGATGCCATTTTCTCCGATTGAATCAATTTTGATTGCGCTATCTGTAACTGCCGGTTTTTTTTAAGCAAATCGTGATGGGCCTGTTCAATCTGAATGATCTTCGATCTTAATGTATAAACCATTTTACTAATAGACTCTGCCAACGTTCCCATTTCATCAGGCCTATCACGAAGCGATTTATCCACTTCTATTTTAAGATCTCCGTCGGCTATTTTATGCGCCAAAACCGATAGCATAACAACCGGTTGAGTAATCTTCCCGGACATAATCACAGCAAAAATAATGCAGCCGAAAATAATACAAAAAATAAGCGGTACTCCAATAAACAAAGCCAACCTATTATTGCTATCGATTGTCTTTTGAAGCATTGTGGCATGATTAAGCTCAGAGACAATTAAAGCCTCAACACTTTCTTCTACAGAGCGCTTAATCTGATTGGCCTCTTCATAGTATTGAGAAAGTGCAATCGAACTGCCTTGTTGCACATCCTCAATTCCTTTATCACACTTAGCAATCAGATCATCGACAGTTTTTTTCGTTTTCTGATAGGCCATTTTACTTTTATAATCAACAATCGTCCCTTCCAGTTTTCTAAGAAGCTCCTTAAGCTCCTTTGTCTTTTGCCGGTATTCATTGCGGAAATTCACATTATGAATATTTTTAGCCGAAAAATAATAGGCCAAAATAGTATCCGAAACACTATTTAAAATCCTATGCTGCATATCTAAATTGCGGGTAATTTGTCGATAAGTCTGAAATATTTTGAAATGATATAACGCGGTAACGGCAATACCCGCCGTCATGGCCATGACAATAATCAAAAAGGCGATCACTAAGGTCTTGCGGATATGCGCTGATCTTAAATAACTTTTGGGTTTTTTGACTTGGTTTTCAAGCACTGATAATGGCGTAAATTATCTATATTTAGTAATTATTAGGTAAAATTATTATAATACCCATTAATAGCAGTACAATGAAATATATATATAAATTAAGATAAGATTAGAGCCGTGGATTATAGCATAAGAGCTTGTTCAAGTGACTCTTCATGTCTGACATGCATACGATTCTTTTGGCCGTCATTGAGGCCCAAGAGTTGCGGCAGGTTATTGATAGGCGTGATTTGAAGGACTTGTGGAATCAAGCCGGGGATTTCAATACTTTGCAGCTGGGCCGGATCAATAGCAAAATCCAAATCAACACCAACCCCTTGGCTCTCTAATTCAAGGAAATCAGGGTTAAAGTCAATACCACCTTGTTTAAGATCTGAAATAGTAGCCTCATCATTATGGGCCTTCGTCGGTGAACGGACAGCTATTTCAGGATATGGACTATCTTGTAGGTCCTTTTCAGTAACTTGTGGTAATCTTATTTCTATTTCGGTTCCAGTATTTTTATCTGATTGAATACTTAATTTTCCGCCATTTTTACTCACATCAAGATCAAGCGCTGCTAATCCCATGCCCGTTGCCTGCCCAAAAGAAACACGATACCAATTGCCATCCTCATCTTGAAAATCAGTTTCTTTATTATAAGAATAATGCAACACATTCTCAATGTCATCTGTGTCCATTCCGATTCCATTATCTTTAATCTTAACAACTACTTCACTTGTTTTTTCATCAAAGGAGGCAGATAAACGCACCTTTCCTCTAACATGACTCCCTCCGTGTTTTTTGACACGATCAGGATAAACGGCATTGAAACTGACATATTCTCCAGTTTCTTCAAAACCATCATTAATTTTTTTTAGCTTTTGTGCAGCAACAGCAAATTTACCATTTCTTGTCGCCTGGATCAACGACGCTCTAAATCGTTTAGGGTGTGTTAAAATTGTTAACTTTTCCTCATCTTGAATATTAACTTCAATTTCCTCTACAGCATCTGAACCGAGAAGTGACTCCATAGAATCAAAATCTCTGTTTGTGTGTACTATCTTATTTTTTGTGGATCTTAAAATATCTGCCAAGTTCACATGAGAAAGAATGAGACCATGACGTGTCCTTTCATCAATTGTCAGGGCTCTCATACGATCATATCGCTCCCCGATAAATCCACTCAGCCAATCAATTTTAGCCAAAATATCTGAAACCTTTTTAAGGGTTCTCGGGTCGTCACTTAAATCAAACGAATCGCGCACACTATCCGTACTAGCCGCCTCAAAAGATTTTTTAAATGAAGGAAACCCTTCACTATTCGTAACATCTTCAGGTAACCCTTCTATCATTTTAGGCGTGATAACAGCTTTGATAAACCGCCTTAGTGCTTTCGCAGCAACCTCCTCATCACCTTTTCCAAAATGTTTTTTTCCATTTCGCAGATGCCTGTTAAATCGCCCACGATTAATATTATTGATAACCCAGTCTAAATTAGCCATTTTACTTAGAGCAAAATCCGTTCCGACAATATCATCAAACTCCCCCCACAAAATACGCATTTGTCTGAAAATTTCCAGCATATCCTGCTGTAAGTAGATCGCGAGTGTCGCTTTTTCTAAAATACCCCCTTTGTGTGTAATTTCATAATCGTGCAAATAATCTGCATATGTTGCCGGATAGTATCTGCGCTTGATTAATTCCTCATAAGCTGGCAAAGGCTGTTTGGACATATATTGAATCATAGCCCCGCCTGCAGTCTGCACCATTTGAAAAAATCGATCTAAACCATTCTTGCGCGCACTACCGACTGTGCCGCCGCCAATAATAGCGATTTTTTTGCCTTTTTGACTATCCATAAACAAAAGAACCTTATCAATAAGAAGCGTATCGAACCTTCCCGTTGCAATTTCTTCATTAATCCGGTCTCTTGGGAAAGGTGGCACGACCTCTCCATTTTTCGCTATGAACTCTTCAAATAACACACGATTAAAAAAATCGATTCCCGCTTGAGGCACATTTACATACATAGCCGGCAAAAAGCTGTCTCCCTTCAGACCTATATACTCCTTTTTTTGATCTCGCTTATTAACCCCCGAAGGCCCATTAAGAAGTCCGAAATTCAGATCCTTAATATTTTCTATATGCTCCCAAATAGCCTCAGGAGAAACCATATGGAATTTCCAATTATTTTCGACTTGTTCGCTAGGTCTGGCAATTCTAAAACTTGTTTCTACTAAATCATTCGGCGCAATCTTCTTGTCTTTAAATACCAGTGATTTCGGAAAATTTAACTTACTCCTGACATCAGGATTTTTAATAAAAGCATCAATCGCGTGTTGTAAAAATTTGTCGCGATCACCTTCGTTTTTTACCCTAAAATCGATATTGCGCACAAATGGCGCTGAGCCTTCAACAGCATCCAATGCTTTATATAAAATAATCGCCGGCTGCCCGCCTAGAGGAAGATATTTCATGGTTGGTAAAGAACGCAAGTTTTGATACATTAGAAACAATTTTTCTTTAATGCTCTTGTCACTTTTGCCATTTAACCAAGCGAACTCCAAAACATTCATATGCTCCTCAGCTTCCTTCATTTCCTTGGCCATGACATAACCCATAACAGCGGGGGTGTCCTCATCTAAGCCCATTGAAGCATCGCGCCGATGGGCCGTTCCCATAGCATCTATAACATGTAAAACAGAATGTTGAAGCAGTTTACGACGAAACTCCATATGCTTATCATAGGCATCCTCTAATTTATCAAGCCCCTTATAATAAACGGTAAAAAAATGAACAAGGGCACGATATTGCTGAGTAAGATCGTTTGAGTCAAAATATTCAATATATTTCTCAAATGTTGAAGGCGCCAAATGCCTGACATGTCGAGGGATGTTTTCATTCCACCTGTAGATATCGTTAAAAGCTCCTAAAACAAAACTTTGCGTCGATCTGATTTGATGCTCAAAATTAGAATTACTTTGCAGAATATTTTCATATATGTTAGTGAAAATTTTTATTCTATCCAGATTAAGCATATCTGATGGTAATGCTGCCCGGGCTTCTAATATATTTTTTTCAAACTCCTCTAGAGATTTTTCTAAGATTTGCTCTTCCTCAATAAAACGTATATCTTCTCCCATAACAAGCTCGCCATTTTGCATTTCATTATGCATGAAATCTGCTATTTGATATGGTGCATGAACGCCTTCGAAAAAATGAACCTTTACTTCTTTACCCATCAACTCACTTAGCACCTTTTGCGCAAAAGGAGCAATAGGCCTATTTGTGTATTTTTCAAAATATTTCTTTTTAATCTCATCATATACGCGTCGCTTCTCCTCGAATCCTTCAGATTCGAACTCTTTAATCAATCTTTCATTTCTTTCTATTTCACCCAATACGTATTCATAATGAGCACTCTCAATTCCCTTTTCCTTCATTTCTTTTGATATCTTTGTACGGTGGTTTTCAGCTTTTTGAGGATTTATATTTTCATTTTCCAACGCCGTCTTTCTTTTATTTAATACCTTCCGCCTCTTTTGCAACATCGGCAAATAATCACGCATCTCTTTATTAATTTCATCTAAAGGCCTCCCATTATGAGAAATAACAAAAGCTTTGGCTCCGGCTTCCAGTGCCTGTTTAATTGTGGGTAAGGCAGCCATAAAACGCGCATCAGCATCAATTTTCCCGTTTTTCGCAACACCATTCAAATCGAGACGAATAGTAATAATCTTTCCTTCGATCACAATATTAGGAACATTTTTAAGCTCTAACGCCCTTAAGAGCTCATACAATGTCTTTTGCTCAAAAATATCTGAAATAGGCGTGGCACGCACATCTTCGCCAATATAGGCATCGATATAGATCTTTTCAATTTGCGCCTGAAGTTTTTTTACTTTAAGCAACCTTTTACTTGATTTTTCTAAGGACGACCAAGCACCATCTATTGCATCATTGTATCTTTTTCGAGCCTTTTTAAGTTGCCTCAGCAGCCCTCTTACCTTACTTGTACCATTTAAAGCGACAAGCTGCTCTTCGCTTAAGGCTTCATTCAATTTATTGCGTTGCTGCAACTGTTCTTGCGTTAATTCATAAATATCAGATTCATAAACATTAGCCCGTTTTAATCGGTCTCTTAAAATGTCAATCGCCAAATTTCTCTCCGTCTCTTGAACATGCTCATCCGCCGTTAATTCTACATACTTTTTATTTTTCGCCTTGTCTGTATATTTTTGAAAGTAGACGCCATCCGCTGGACTAACAACCCGATACCCTTTTCTTTTAATCGTATCGGTAGCACCATTAAAAATTCGGTAATCAATATGAAAAGGATAGCGCCCATGCTTGTGGCCGACGTGCTTGCCCGCCACCCCTTCTTCAGCCAAAATAGCATCAATTTCATATGGCACGATCCAGGGCATATCGTTTGGATTAAAGGCACTTTTCCCATGCAAAGGTTTTCCCAATAATTTATTGCGCATATGCCATAAAGCTAAATTGTGACGCTCTTTAAGAGAAAATTGTTTTTTATAAAATTTAACTTCTATATCTTCAAGAGAATACCCCTCTTCGTCTTCCCTTAATTGAACAAGAGGTAAGGCCATTTTGTACCACTCATTAAATTTACTCACAAAACTATCAGGAATTTCATTCAGTGAATTATATTTTCCAAGCTCTTCGGCCAACTCTCTTTGAATTCTTAAAACATTCTCAATGGCTATCCGGTCATCCGGCTCATTAACATGTTTAGCCAAATCGCCATACACACTCTCCGTTGAAAACTCATGCGTATCTAAGATAAACCGGGCAATTTCCAAAAGATTGATTTTGTTTCTATATTCTTCTTCATTCTCCGTTTTTTCAGGTTGTTTAAATTCCTTATTAAAGACAGCCGACATAAAATCAAGTTCCTTGTTGCCGTGATTATAGTGTACTTTGAGCAAATCACGTGTTTCTTCATCATTAGCCATGACATGCAACTTTTGTAATGTGCGAAAGCTTCGAAAAATGGTTTCCGCCCTTTTTTCTTCAAACCTTGCTCTTTCTACCGGATCCTCAGTTATTTTATCTAAAGGGTAGTTATCCGGAATGGTAATATTATCCCCATCCATAATAACTTCTGTTGGCAGACTCCCTTCTTGCTTTGCCATTTTTTGATCTTCTTCCAATATGTTACGCCGCACATGATTTAATACACCACGGGTAGGACGATACAAACTATGCCCATCTGAAAAAATAAACACCTCGCGAGCTTCGCCAGGACTAACTTGACTTATAACGCGATTAAAATCCTCTTCCATTTGTGGATGTTTAAAGCGAGGTTTATGCAATGATTGCCCGTTGGCATTACGCAATGTGACATATTTACGCGCCATTTTTTCACGATGGGCTGGAAGCGGCGGCATAACAACAGCATCATCACTCCGTTCATCTTTTTTCATCTGATAGCGCCCGGAAACCCGCATAAACTGATTGCTCAGTATATTGCGCGACAATTGGACCGGCTCAAGGACGGCCGAATCATACGTACTGTGAGAAAGGCCGATGCCACCGGAGAAATATTTACGTGGCATGATTTGTTGGGAAGCAGGGTCGTACTCTTCTTTGATATAATCGTAAACGCCTTTGCGATAGGCTTGCAGATACTTTTGGTAAACCTCTTCTTTGGAATTTGGCGCGCCGCTTTCTAAGCCTTGGACCTTATTTTGGTCAGCGTATTTAGCGGTTAAAATTGAACTTTTAAGCTTGTCTTTATACCAAACCGCTAAGATAAACGAATGATAGATTTGACGTAATGCAGCGAAATGTTTGCCGCGATTAACCTCCTCTTCGATGATAGGCAAAATAACATCTTTCATCACATCTGTTGAAATCTGTGCAATTTTGGATGCGTCTAACTTGGAAGGATCATGACGCGTAGAATAATCTTCATGGGCATGAAAATAGGCAAAATAATCTTCTTCGGTCATTACCTTTAAATGGCTATAGGTAATAAAAGCCTTATTCCTATCTTCATAAATCTTGGCTGTCTCCGGTACGATCCAAATTTTGTTGTACGTATTTAATGGAATATCTGCCAAGCCGTGTTGTTGTTCAGCTCTTTGCCGGACTTTGTTCCAAAATTTTTGCCCTAATTCGCTTTCGGGGTAAGTTAAAGACGCACTTAATTGCTTTAAGAGATAATCTTGAAGCAACATATTACGTCCAAACTCGGTTACTTCAAGCGTCTCGGTTATAATCCTGTCGTCCTCATATGGCGACAGGTTAACCCAGAGCTCTTCTTCGGGGACAGTTAAAGCGGCTAGAAAATATTTAATTAACTGTTCGGATTCTTTTGAAACATCAAGCTGCTTAAGATTTTCATCCCCAAGATTAAGAATAAAATCAAAAGCAAAGGGTTCGTTTGGATTTATAATAATTCCATTTAAGACAGGCGGATTATACGGTTGGCTGACTGAAACAAAAACCCCGGGGGCAGGAACAAATACCTCTTGAGCCGCAGCATAAGAAGCGAATATGGTTTCAAATAAAAATACCCCGGCTATAAATAAAGATAAAACTTGTTTAGAAATCCGTAAGCCCGGCATACCCATCGGATATCTCACTTTCTCTAGTAGCAAGGTTAATTTTATGATTGGCTTCATACTCCTCGGATCTGTATCCTAATAATTCATAAATAGCCTCCTCATCATAAACTTCATCTTTTGTTGTGCGGATCGGCGTCTGTTTAAAATCTTGTGTATTAAGCCCCAGCAGTTGCGGAAGATTAACAGGTGTAATATTTTGAATCACCGGAATAAACCCTTTAAGATCAAGATAAATATCCGCCGGCTGCTGTGGTAAAGGCAGCGGCACCCCCTTACCATCACGCTTGATTTGCCATTCAAAGAGATCAGGGTTTAGGTTAATCCCGCCAAGATCGTCTTCTTGCTTTTGCATTGCCGCCTCATCAGCAGCTTCCTGCCCATATTCTTCTGCTGCCTGTGCGGCCATTTGTTCCAAACGCGCTTCTCTACGTAACGCTGCCAACTGTGCATTAAGCGGAATGTAAATGGTTTGCTCTTCTGTGCTTTGTTGAAAGGTAATATTCGGATCTTGCGAATTAGTATCAACAATGTTCAACAAACTTTCAACATCGCCAAATACTTGATTGATAATATCTATACCGTCTTTTTCCAAGAGTGCTTCTCTCCGCTTAAAATCATCGGTTAAATCAAGCCACCACGAGGCAACCCATGGCTCATAATACGGCCTGGATTTGATTTTAATTTGTTCCTTGGAATAAGCGTCCAATATGATTGTCTTGCGATCATCCGTGTTCGTTTTCATAACCTGGAGCATGCTTGACACAAACTCTCTGAACTCTTCAAGAGTAAGTTTTTCATAAAGATCTTTCCAGGTAACCTTAAAACTTTTCAAGGCCTGATAAATATCCCGTTCAACCCACACATTTTTATTGTCAGAAAGATTTTCTGCTTTAGCCGCTTCAATTAACGCCGCAAAACCGTGCTCATAATCAAAATTAGGCAAATCCGAATCCGCCTGCTCCTGAAGCATGGTTGCCCCCATCCTTCGGTCTAATGGATCAGCAGACTTAAGCAGCTCCCTTGGATCGCCTTCAGCTTCGATTCCTAGACGTAAGAAAATATCATCAACAGTAGCCTGATAATTTTCAAAATCCGGAATCGGCTGCCCTGGCTTTGAAAAATCATACGGAGCAAAGGCAGCAGCAAACTCGACTTCAGGAACATACGTAATCCCGTTGACCTCTATATGCTCGGAATAACCACTTGTTCTCGTTAAAAGCAACCGCAAGTCACGCTTAATTTCATTATCGAGAAATAGGTCAATTCTGACAGGAGGATTGCTAAAGTCCATATACCTCGGCCCAAGAATCGCGGCCTGTTTTACAATCTTAGGCGCCTGGTTGATAAACGGTTTAATAAACGCGTGTAAAATACGCGGATCGTTCGGCTCAACATAACTTTTTGACTCCCTGTCTCTTTCTTCTGGGTTCAACATATAAATTAATGCCTCAAACGCACTAACAGCAACCAGATCATTAGGCGACTCTGTTCTTTTAAATAAATAATCTAATAATTCATTAGCATCAACATCCCTTTTAACAAGCAGCTCGATTTTCTCTCTAAAAATTTCGGGGTTAGTTTCAGAGTCTAAGCTATTAAGCAAATTTGTATCGATAATATTTACTCCATCCGGCAAAACATCGAATCTATAATCTTTACGTTGTTTAATAAGCTCAACCCCCAGCATGCGCAGTTGATAATTAGGATGGTTTATCATCTGTGCAATATCATCAATTGATCTTACATGAAGAAGAATTAACTCATTTAAGTCTCTAATCCTATCGATCCTTTGCCTATGCGGCCGGTCGCGGTTAACATTGGCGCCTTCTTTTCCGACATTGCCATCCTGGCGGATTGTATCTCTCCTGCGCACTCCGCCCCCTCTTTCAAAATGCGTCATCCCTAAAGTTGCTTTATAACGTATATCCTGATTGCCCTCTTCTTCGTATTCCACTGCTTGGCCAACATTTGGAAAAAAGATATCATTCCATATCCTGAGTTTTTGATATAAAGCAGCCTTCCTGTTAACTACCGCCTCTCCTGATATACGCGCATCTGAATCATTTTCTAAATCATCGATTTCCCTTACAATCTTTTGAGCATAACCCAGAATCAAATCGAACATTTTGGTGCGTACTTCGACATTTTCATGTTCCGTTCCCTTATGCACAGCTTCTAGCATATCTCGTTCTTCTTGTGTATTATCAGCCAGCCATGCCTTTTCCATAAGAATGGCAGCCGGTATATCCGCACGAGGATCAGTATCATCTGCTGTTCTACGACTGAGCACCTCTTTAGCCGGATTACCTTCCATGGCCCCCAAAAGACCAAAAACCTCCTCACGAACAAATGATGGGAAATCTTTATGCGTTGCGCCAACTAAATCATCCGATAAAACACCACTTTTAAATGCATCATTGACCATACGATCAAAACTAACCTCTTTATCATCTGCATTTAAAAAATTTCGCGCTATTGTTTCTTTTCGATCTTCATCTCGCACAATTGTATTCCATAGATCGGCCGATATACGTAACTCTCTTTCAATATTAAGCAACTCCTCGCCCGCCAAAGGAGTCGGATATAAATTAATCAGTGATTCTGGATTAAGCACAGCTAATTGTTTACGTAACTCTCTTCTAACATCTACATTAGCATTATTAAGTGCTTGTTCTCCTAGACGCTCATATCGCTCCAATAAATCTATGATGTAGGAATAAATATCCTGGCGTTGATCTTTAGCTGTTTTGGCCATCTGACTCAGCGCTCTGATATAACGGATTTGTTGGGGGGTTGCTTCAGGCCCTTTAGTTTGGGATGCCTTTATGACTCCTCTTTCTATAGCCTCAACATCTATTTTATTCGCAATCCAGTTGATTAAATCAATCGTCCGCCCCTCTACTGAAACATCCTTAAGCGTCCCTTCAAACTCAACAGGAGCTAAATTATACTGAAACGCATCATATATGGCGTCTCTGGCCGGCTTATCGAATGCATCTTGTCCCATTTTTTTAAATTCGCGGTCAATGAGATCTTTAAGACTGTTTGTTTCGCGTGTGGGTGGCTCCTGATTAAGCTTGCGTCTTACCTGGCCAAGCGCCTGAATAGCCTGCATCTGTGCTGTTCCATATCTTGCAATACGGATATAAGTCAAAACTGTTTCGCGCTGTTTGCCATACTCAATATCTTTGGCACCGCTGCCGAAAAATACATCCGCCAAAACATTAAGCGCATCAACATCCCCCATAGCTCCTAACTGGCTAAAATGATGCGCAACATTGGAAAGCTCCCCGGAGGCGATGTCAGCAAAAGTAATGCCTTTTGGTTGATACCCGTATCTCTTCAGCCCTCCACGAGCAATATCACGTGTAACAGGATCGTTATTTTGCGTATAGGAAAGAAGCATGACAATCCGTCTTTGCTTTTGCCGTTCTGTCATATCTGCGTGAGGCGGTTCAGCCATCATCGATGCCATAAACTGATTAAAACTGCGTGCATCAAGACTTCTGATCCTCTTGCGTGCCTCAAGCAATTTTCTTTTGTTAACCCCTAACTCGGAAAAAACGATATCGTAAAACAGTTTAAACCCAACCGATCTTGGATCAATAAATTCGGTTGAAATATAACTTGCCAGTAAATGTTCCGCCCCCGCATTAAAAAGCGCCGAATAATAGGTCTGATCCTCCATGCGGTCTAACGCCAGACCAAAAGAATTAAGATACAGTAAGCTCTCTTTATCTTGTAGCCCCTTAGCTCTAGCTTGCGCCAATTGATAAATAGCATTTTCAATTATGCTTGTTGTGCCACGCAAGACCCGCATAGAAAGAGTTGGGTTATATTCACGGTGTTTTTTCACCAGTGCTTTTTGTGATAAACGCCAATCATTTTCCGTATGAAGCCGGTAGGCCTGTGCGGCCCTTTCTCTAACCAGTGGATCGGAGTCCCACATCGCATCAATCAAAGCCTGTTTGGCTACCGCCCCACGTACATACGCCAGACGCGTCACCGCCTCGATTCTATACTGAACCTTTTCATGTAGCGTTGCAATGCGGGCTAACAATTCCCGCGCCGGTTTACGTACCGGCCTTGCCAATAAACGTGCAGTGCTTACGGCAAGCCCATAATTTAAATTATCGAGTTCTAACTCATATTCACCTTCAACCCGCACCCAGGGATTGCTCGGAAGGCCTGGCGCAGCAATCGGTCTGGTTATGTCAATCGTAAAATCTCTCCCTGAAAAGATGAATGATTCGCGGTCTAGATCTGCCCCGCGCAAATTGAGTTCAAAACGCAGACGCTCATGAGCTCTGTCCGATAAGGTAGCAACCGTTGCATATCTAGATAATGTTTTTCTATCTCGGTCATAAATCCAATAGGAATCATTCGACATAAACAAAAGCGCGTCGAATGCAGCCTCAACCTCAATATCATTGTCTGCTCTATTATTGAGCAAAAACCGTTCAATGCCCTCAAAATTAGCCGCTCTTTTACCCTTTATAAATAAAAACGACTCACTACGAAGCCCTGAAATCCTTAAGGCCTGAGCAACGGCAAAAGGACTATTACTTTTCTCAATGGTTTCGATCAGAAGCCTGCTGGTATTTTTAGTACGCGAGCGTTCTAACCATTTACTCACAATCCTTTTTATTGTCTCATTTGTCCCCCCAAGCAAATCAATCAGTCCGCGGACAATGCTTTCGTCTAAATCATTTTTTGGAAAGAGCTCTGTATATCTTTCAAGCCAGGCATCAGCATACTCCGCAGATTGCGGCCGGTCGCGCATGGCATTGACCATAACAATCGCCGCTTGCCTGCCTTTTTCTCTGGCCGCATCAGGATTCGCTTTATATGCTTCTTGAAATAATCTATCTAATTCAATTAACTCTTTCAGCGTTTTAGAATCATTTTTTGTCCGTAAATACTCCTCGATATTATCTTGTGCAATCAAGCTGTCGACATCTGTTATTTCTTCTCTCTGCTGGTAAATTTCCAAATCCCTTGGAGCCGCTTCAAGAGCCGAACCTCCCGCTACAGCCGTCGCGACAGCAAGCTTGGCGGCCACCGCACCACTTTTTGCGCTTTTTAACAAGCCTGTTATTGCTGCAGCATCAGAAGCACCGATGAGCTCATTAGCTCTGCTTTCAAGCTCCTTCTTATTATATTTATAGTCTCCTTTATCTTCTCCCTGCTCAGGAAGCTTAATAAAAACGTCTTCTGTCAGTTTTTGGAACATATAAATAATCAAGTTCTCATAAATATAATAAAAGTCATCCCCGGCCAGCTCCGATAAAAAGACTCGTGTTTTCCCTTTATCTAAACGGAAATTCGCAAGCCCCATTTTTTCAAACGGTATTTTGGACGCCACTTCCTGCATATGTCGGACTTTTTTTAAATCACTTTCCTCAACATCCTCAAAATCTTCTTTTTTGAGACTATCCGGAGATTCAATGTCAAAAACTTCAAGCAATAGACGCCCGGCCTCTTCGGTGCCCACATTAACCAGGGCCCTGGCCGCCATAAGCGTATAAATCATTTTTTCGAAATCAAAAAATGCAATTGTTCCGTTTGGCAAAAGATACTTGCGATAAATCGGCACAAGCCAATTTAAATTGCTTATCTGTGGGCTTTTGGACTGACGAAAGGATTCATGATAATTTTTGTACTTGCCCGGCGTTTGCGTAAAATAATCGGCAAAATATTGATAAACGGTCTCGACTCTACTTGTCTTATTGTCAATTTTCCTGTCAACCACACTCCAAAGCTCTTCGCTTCTTTTATCGATTAATTCATCAAATTTTTCCCGTATGAGTTTATCATTATCTTGATCTTTTTTCTTAAACAATCCCCTGATGCTGCGTAATATCCTCTCGACTTCCGCATCTCTCTGTTCACTTAAAACAGGCTCTCTTAGCTCCGTTCTTCTCACACCCACACGAGCCGATCTATCCCTTCGCGACCTAATATTAGCCACAAGGTTGTCCTCTTTTGTTTTTTTACGGTTAAAATATCTATTAACCAAAATCTTTTGATCTTGCAGTTTTTTAATTGTTTTAAGAAGACTGAGCAGCCACCTACTTTTTTTATCTTTCGCTTTAACAATATTCTCAATAATTTTTTTTGGTAGTTTTTTTGGATAATTCGCTTCAATTTTTTCAATAAATTTTCGTTTGGCAGCACCACTAAAGCTCTTGCGATAACCCCAAACGAGAACTCCACTTAAAAGAAGCACCGTGATCATAGTAGGCACAGTATTTTTAAAAACCTCTTCATTATATGCTTTAGCCTTTAGCCAGCTTTGAAATACAGGATCCCCGCTGGCGTCCGGGTACACAGAAACAAAGGCCAATAATTCCCCATCTGTTTTAAACTGTTCAGGCTCACTTTTGGCAATCGCCAATATATCCGCATAAAACTCTTTGATCCTTTGCTCACTGTTTGCCTCTAGGCTATGTAACAGTGTGGTCACATCTTCAATCATGGGTGTCAGTCCCATAGGCTGAATATGCATGTGAAGACGAGTAAGGGCTTTACGCTCTTCAACCGGAAGCCTTATGTACGCCTTAAGGTACGCAGCATGCATGTCCTCTTTTTTGACATCTGTATTCTTAAAATAATACTCCTTCGCCATCCACAAATAATCATTAAGATCCTCATTGTCGGTTCTTGGCGCTTTCTCAGCCAAAACATAATTTGTTTTAAAAGCCTCTCTGCGCACACGAGGCGATTCATGTAAAGTGAACTCAAGCACTAAAGTAAATAACGTTTTATCTCCCAGCTGTTTGATAGCCTCTAAAACATAAAAAGCAAAGGTATTTCTTCTATCAAGAACATCACGCTTGACATCGGATTGCCGATAAAACCTGAGGATCCCGGAAAGACTGTCTTGCGCTGCAACAGGAAGCGGAACGCGATACAACCCGATAATAGAAAAATAGGCAATAAGTATGGCAACGGCAATGCCAACACCTATCATGGTAATTCTTTGTATCGAATCAAGGGTTAAGTCCCAACTCCTATCCCCTTCGTTGCGTTCATTTATTTTGTTAAATTTTTTGTTTGTTTTTACTTTACTTCTCCAATCACGAAACCTTTTCCATTGCCGTCCGGGCCATTGCCATAAGGTTGCTAAAGCAGATAGCATAGCATTATCCTTAGTTGGCGGCTTCTCATGCAGACTTTCATCGATATCGCGTAAAATATTGACTAATTGTAATTGTTGAGAGCGCTCAGGTACTTCTACAATTGTGGCAATAGTTATATCTTGATCAGTTTTTTTTGATTGAGCCTCCGACTCAGTATTAGCCTGTCCTTTTTGTTTTTTATCAAAATCAATCTGGTCAATTATCCCTTGTATCTCGGTCGCCCCCCCTGTCACGATCATAAAAATAGTCTTTTCCGATTCCATCATCCTAAGTAATTGCCCGGAGACAGTATCTTGAGAGCTTATTTGATTTTTTTTCTTAAAAACCTGCAGCTGTGCGAGTGTTGTTGCACGTTGAGGATAAATGTATTCAATACGTTCAATCCCAAATCGGTTAAACACTTCCGCTGTATATTGAACGGCATTGGCTGGAATAACTAATAATGTCTTGGACCCATCAGCAATGCCGTTATAATGACCTTCTGTAAACCCCTTTTCTTTATAAAACGTTTCATGAAATGCAAATTGATTTTTAACCTTTTGCCAAATCGCCAACTCCTCAAAATAGCGCGCTTTATCTTCCACATCACCTTCTATAGCTTGAGGGATTACATCGACAAATCTTTGAATATCCATTGAATTGACGCGCATTCGTAACGCAAGGAGTGCAACTGCCTTTCTTTCTTCATAGGTAAGTGAACCATAATAATCCGTCAAGATTTCATAAACCAGGCCATTTAAAAAGTCTCTTAATTCGGTATCAGTCTCTAAATCAACTGCGGATTTGCCCGTTTGCTGTTCATACTGTTGCAGCTCCTCGGCCGTGGACTCCCATCGGGTAAGATTGGTGAAGATATCATTGAGCTCTGTATCAAGTATCATATTCTGAGCGGCTAGATACTCCATAAGCGGCATAAGTGCAGGAACAACAATAGACTTAAGCTGTACCCCGACAGCTTCCACACCTTCTTTTTGTTTATCCAGTGTTTGATTTTTTTGCAGAACATTAACCAAATTGATAAGATATCCAGACATTGACAAATTATCCGCCGCCCCCTCAATAATGAGATTTTCAACAAGCTCATGCGGAAGGCGCGCCTTGTACCTGCCTGTCTTTTCTTCAAAACTCAAATCCCTTGAATCCTGTGGAACAAGAAATTCCCCCAGGCTTGGGGTGCCCAATACAATAAAGGCTGTCATAAGCGTTGCATTTGCTAATGTAAGGCGTATAGAAGCCCCGTACACAAACCGATAAAGCCAACTTTTTTCTTCAACCACCGGGCGAGATCTGACATAAAAAGCCCCTAAAAAAAGTACAATTAACGCTCCAATGACAACGGAAACTGTTCCTGCCCTTATATCTTCTTTAAGGGTTTTAATTATTTTGAAAAAAAACACGTCTGTATTATTGGACATCCACCTCCCGTAACTGTTTTCAAACCAGTACATCGAACTTATCGCTTTATATACAAATCCGTCTCTTAATGCAGCTGTTCTACTTTGGTTTTTAATATTTTGCTCCTCAGCGGCTATGCGCTGCCTTGTCAGTCGTTTAAAATTCTCTAACCTTTCTTCGTCACTTAAGCCATTGTCAGGTTTATTTTTGAGCAATTTATCTGAAAATACCCACATTTCATCTTTGACTGCCTTTCTAAGATCATTGGAAGGCCGCCGCAATAATTCCACGGTTTTTTGTAAAGCCTTTGGGTCAACCCCTCTGGCATACTCCTGTCTAAAAGCAAGATTAGAAATAACATTCTTCACAACAGGATCCGTCAGATCTGATACCGATTCGTCACGCGCAATCATTGGATGAAAAGCATCCATCGCCGACTGAAAATATTCCGTTTGCTCCTCTGTAAAGTCATCATAAGTTAGATTATTGTATAAAGTAATCGACTTTTGTCTTTTCTCAAGAAGCTCCGCATAAATATCAACTTCTTCATATTGAGGTGGATTGGTAATAGCCTTATGCGGGTAAGCTATAAAAGAAAGCGCACCCCAAGCACTAGCTAGCGCAACTAACACACTTCCGACAAGATAAGCAGGTGTTAATGCAAATCGTTTTACCTTTCTTGGCCTATCTACAACCGCATTATCAACTTCGTTTTTTTCTTCAGGCGCCGTAACTTCAATAACTTCCTGTATCGGCTCAACATCTAGATCAGCCTTTTTGATTTCCTGAAATTTTTCTTCAGCAGTTTTATTCTCAGGTGCATCGTTACTTTGCCAACTCATACGCACCTGTGTATTAATATCCAGCGATGCTGTTCCTTTTTTGCCCCCATTATCTTTTGTCACCTCAACCAGGCGGGTGTTGACGCGCGAAACATTTTCATCGCTTTGGGCAAAGCTAAATTTTTGCCCCCAATTCAAATTATCAAAATCCGTTTCAATCCGGACATTGGTATCCCCAAACGCAGGATTGGCCAGCGCCTGCAAATCAAGCCCGCCAGAGAAGTATTTCCGTGCCACAATTTCCTGTTTTTGCGGATTGTACTCTTCCCTGATCAAATCAAAGACGCCTTGCTTAAACCCTTCAAGGTAGTGATCATAAATCTTCCGGCTGATTTGCTTGTCTTCTGTATCAACGCCTTCTGTTTTGCCGCGATCCACATAAAGCTGACTTAATAAACTCGTCTTAAGCTTTTTCTTATACCAGCCGGCAAGGACCAAAGAATGAACAATCTGTCTTAATGACGCGAATGCCTCGCCATGGTTGATCTCATGCTCAATTTCCGGAATAATCACTGCGCGGACAATATCAGAAATGTTGGATGCCGCCGGCTCATCGCTAAGCCGGGCATGATTGGTATTTTTATCCGAGACCACATAATCTTCTTCCAGCATGGCCTTAAGCGTGCATTCAACCACATAGGCGCTTGTGCCGTCCTCATAGATCGTTGCTTTATCGGGGACAATCCACACCTTATTAAAGGCATTGACCGGCATATTTTGATCACCGTATTGAGCGTGAATGCGTTCGTTGATACGCTCCCAAAGTTTGGCGCCAATCGAATCGGTTGTGTCATCCGGATACATCAAAGAGGCTGTCATCTGCTTAAGGACATAATCCTGAGCCAGCACATCGCGCCCCATCAATGTATCGCCAAAAGAATCGGCAATGATGCGATCAGGCTCATCGGGCGAAAGGTTGACCCATAACTCGTTTTCGGGAATGGTTAGTGAGGCAAGAAAGTATTTGATTAACTTTTTGGCTTCGGCTTGAAAGCCTTGATCATTATTAAAATTAGTATCTCCATGATCAATAATAAAATCAAGCTCCAAAGGATTTTCCGGATGGACGATCACGCCACGCATGAACATCGGTGTCATCGGGGCAGACTGAGTCATCATTTCCCCGACAGGAGGCAGTTTTAACACATGCGCTGGTTGTGGAACAGGAAGGCTTTGGGCCTGGGCATACTCAGGGCCAATAATTGACTGCACACCAAAGGTAAGCAGCAAAATATAAACAATCCCCTTAAAAGAAATACTTTTTTTGTGATTTTGGAATAACATGCTTAAACCCAGCCCCCAGAAAGTCCTTTACTACTATTTATAATATATATAAGTAAGATGATAATTGTGTGAAAGTAGTGTGACTTTCGTGTGAAAAAACACACTTTTACCCGAGACTTACCAGGACAAGCCAGGACACATATGGACAAATAATACGACTCTGAAAGGTTTTAGGTTATGGGTTTTAGGTTTCAGCCTCCTAACACCCAACACCTAAAACCTTAAGGATTAGGATGGGTTATATGACCTTCTTGATCGACCAAATATATTTGGCCATAGTAGTAAATCTTCCACGCCGGATAAAAGAAGCTCCCCTCGATATAAACCAACTCCAGCTCAGCCCCTTGCATCATTGTACGAATAAATTCTCTTCGTTCTTTGCGCGTTAAATCTTTTTGCAATAACTTTGATAAAAGACGCAGTGCTTTGCGTTTATTAACCGGCAAATATTTAATCGGTTCGCGAACCCAGGTGACTTCACGAAAAGCACCACTATCGGCATCAACAATGGCGATGACAACTGTTCTTTTCTTTAATGTTTTTCTTAGCTTTTTAAATATTTGTTTTTTCTCTTTGCGTTCTTCTCCGCTACGCAGCTTTACACTATCAGAATCATCATCTTTAAATTCGGTCACTGTTCGTGTCATACGCTCCTTCAACTTATCTTCATCCAACGGCTTATCAAACGCAACCAGATAGTAATCGCCTTTTTCCGACGAGACATAAAGCGGCTTGCGCGCAATAGTGTTTTTAAATATTTGCGCAAAGTCTTCGTCGTATGGAACCAATTGCTCTTCAATGCCATCCACGGCCGCTTGAATAATAACAAATGCATCTTCATCAATGTGATCACGCACATAAACATTTTTTTCTGAACCATTTTCGAGCTCAATTGTTTTAAGTTGTAGGAAATTTTCAATGCGCTTTTTAAAACGAGGTTTGGCTTTAACAACCCGCGCTTTATTTTCTGTTTTGGGCGGCTCAACAACCGCAACAAATTTGTTGAAATTTTGTTCTGTTGGATCAATTTTAGTCAACGGCAAATAATAATTTTGGACAAACTGCTCGGCCGTTACAAATGTATTTTCACCAATACCTGACGGGGCTGGATCATTGATCCAAAAGCCGTGAATACCATAATCCTCGGCGGTAAAAGGGTCGTCCGTAGCCCGAACCCCTTTGACAACAACCCAGTTATTATAGTCCCCGCCAAACGGCACAGCTGCCGGAATATACACCGGATGACCGTCAACACCCGATCCAAACGGATTGTCGCTCCCGCCACCAGCGGGATAAGACACCCATTTAGCAATTTCATTAAGTGCTTCTTCTTGAGTTGCAAGTGACTTCATGCCGAAGTTGTAATGATAAGGAACAAAATCCGGATCGAGATTCTGAATCACTTTCCAAAGCCCGCGCATATCAAGGGCATTTAAATCGTCATTTACGCCGTAGTTAAACGGCTCGCCGAATTGAAATAATAGCTCCTGATTGCTGAGCTGCTCATCAAACAATTCCGGCGGACCATCTGGATGGTCGAACCGGTTCCACCACATATATTGAATCAACATCTTGGCCACCGCCGGACCGCTGAATTTTTCAACCGGATCAGTACCGTTATCAAGCGACCGGACATACGGAAACTTATCGGCATTAAGAACAAAGTCTTCTGACTCAACCTCAATGAAAAAACTTTGTGTATCCGTGCCGCCATTGCCGTCATCGGCAGTGATAGTTAATTCGTACTTGCCGATATCTTCTTCCTTAGGCGTCCATTCAAAAAGACCGGTTGTGCCGTCAAAAGACGCATCGCCTGGCAGATTATTGAGCGCAAGAGCTACACTATCGCCATCTTCATCGAAAACGCTGATAGTAAAACTCAAGGTTTGACCGACTTTAATTGTTTGATCACCAGGCCCATCGATCACAGGCGGCGCATTAACAACGATATTTTTAACCGTTAAGGTAATTGTCTCAAAATCTTCTAATTCTCCGTCGCTGACAGTAAAAGTGATTTGATATGTGCTGTCTTCATCGAGCTCCGGGGCATTGGCAATAAATGTGTTATCAACAAAGCTCATCCAAGACTCAAGACCTTGGGCTGAAAAGATTAAAGTATCTCCATCAGGATCAGAACCACTAAGTGTAAAATTAAGTGAAGCACCTTCATTAACGTTCTTATCACCAATTGAATCGAGCATTGGCGCTCGGTTAACATTACCTACACTGATTGTAATTGTTTCACTATCAGTGAGAGACCCATCGCTCGCTGTAAACGTAACACTATAATTACCTTCATCGCCAACGTCAGGATTCGCCGCAAAAGAAGTACCATCAAAGCTCATCCAATCTTCAAGGGCATTTGTTGAAATACTAACCCCATCGCCATCCGGGTCAGAGGTCGTTACATTAAAACTCAAATTACCGCCCTCTTCGACACTTTTATTGCCAATCGTATCCAATACCGGCGCACGGTTTGTATTATTCACCGTTATGACAATAGTCTCTGCATCTGTGCCGCCGTTACCATCATCCGCTGTAAACGTAACATTGTAGCTACCCGCATCATTAAAACCAGGGGTAGCCGAAAAGCTAGAACCATCAAAACTCATCCATGATACAAGACCTGAAGCTTCAATGATCACATCATCCCCATCCAGATCCGTTGCATTAACAGTGAAGTTTAATACTTCCGATTCATTAACAGACCTATTACCAATCGCACCTAAGACAGGCGGTGTATTACTAAACTTATCAGTGACAGTAATTGTGATCGTTTCTGAATCTGTTCCGTCACGCCCATCATCCACCGTAAAGGTTACATCATATGCACCGGATTGCGTGGTCGTTGGTGTCCAGGTAAAGATGCGCGTGGCCGTATCAAAAATTGCACCGACGGGAAGATTGGTTGCCGAAAAAGAAAGCGGGTCGCTGTCAGCGTCTGACCCCGAAACAGTGAACCTAAGAAGCCCTTCTTCCTCAACCGTCTTATCTCCGATTGAGTTTAGTACCGGCTGAGTGTTAGCTTTTGCTGTAACCGTTATAGTAATTGTCTCTGAGTCCGTGCCGCCGCCACCGTCGCTGACATTAAATGTCACTTGATGTGTGCCGACCTGGGATGCAAGCGGCGTCCAGAAAAATGTATTGGTGGTTGTATTAAAGCTGGCGCCGATCGGCAGACTCGGTGAAGAAAATGATAAAGGATCACTATCAGGGTCTGTGGCCGTCACAGTAAAACTTAGATTACTTTCTGCCTCAACATTTTTATTTCCTATAGCATCCATTTGCGGTGGATTGTTGGGCTTGTCATTGACCGTAATGGTAATTGTTTCTGAGTCTGTGCCACCGCGGCCATCACTTACTTTAAATAGAACTTGATAGATGCCGGATTGATTGTCAGTCGGAGTCCAAGAAAACATCCTGCTATTTGCATCAAAAACAGCGCCTATTGGCAAAAACTCGGCTGAAAAAGTTAACGGATCATTATTAGGATCATTCGCACTAACCGTAAACGCCAACTCGCTTTCTTCATCAATCTCTTTATTCCCGATGGAATCAAGAATAGGGCTCGCATTACCACCGCCACCGCCGGCAACCGTCACAGAACCATTTACTATGTTTTCAACACTGGCCGTTGCTGACTGATCACTTAAATCAAATTGAAGAAGATTAATAGGGGTTGTGCCCGTGGGTGCTGTATTTTTGATTTTAAATGTAAAAACCAATGCCTCGCCAGATACATCCGACACGGCGGAAAAGCTGAATTGCGTTACAATAACTTCTCCTTCTTCAGGAGAATGAGAATTACTGGCAAAGTCAGGAAACGTGGAACCATTCTCAACAGAAACAAACTCCAAAACATCTTTATCCCAAGACAACTTGGTATCTATCCCGATGACATCAAGGTCATTATCCGAAAATTGAAGAGTTATGGTAATCTCATCACCCGGCATACCGGACGCACTCGAAAGCTCTCCATCATAAGCAAAGGCATTAGCCGTCAAGGCAATGAAAAATAAACTAAGGAAAAGTATTTTTTTCACGAAAGCTCTATTCACTGTTTTCTTCAGTAGTTACATTATGGTTATGATCGACGATGTGGGTCTCACCATTAAAGGACACCCTCCAGCTCGGATAGTATACTTCCCCTGTATTAATCAACTCGGCCTCAGCTCCATTGATATTATTTACACCAAGGTGATCGGCAACTATCTGTAATGCATCAGCCGACTTAACCGGCAAGTAATTGACAGGCCCCTGCGTCCATGTGATTTCCCTCAACTTTCCTGCAGAAGCATCAATAATCGCAACAGCTATGACGCCGTTTTGATCTACTGCTTCATCTGAAGGAGTAAAGGAAACAATGTAGTAATCACCTGTTTGTGATTTAACGAATAACGGCAGATTAACTTCAACATCTTTAAGTAGTTCAGCTAATCGTTCATCATACGCGACAACCTCACCCGTTACACGATCAGTAGCCGCACGGATTAATTCTTCGCTGTCTTCAACGGCGTAACTTAGCTGAGCCGTTTGCTCAACCACAGTACCGTATCCTCCTAAAGTCCCAGAATCAATCAACGATACATAGCGACCCCGGTTCGGATCATTGAGTGTGACATCAGTCAATGGAGCAACATAGTTCGCCGCAAACTCCTCGGCTGTGACATACGCTTGCTGGCCCAGTCCTGTAACGTGTGGATTCATAATCCAGAAACCATGAATGCCGTACTCTGCAGCCGCACTTGGATTATCTGTTGCACGAACACCTGTAACCACAACCCAGTTGTCATAACTTCCTCCAACCGGCACTGCCGCCGGTACATACACCGGATGACCTTCACCCTGACCTATCTCTGTTGCCAGAAGATTAGCAATGTCGCTTAAAGCTTCTCGCTTAGACGTACGGCTGGCAATTATCCAATCGTAATTATACGGTGTATATGCCGGATCAAGGTTTTGTAGTACGGTCCATAGACCCTGAGCATCCAGGCGGTCAAGCGTCTGATTAACCGCGTAGTTTTCCACCTGACCGAAATCAAATAAGGCCAATTGATCGTTATGAACTTTTTCTGCATCTGTTGCAGGACCTTCTGGATTAACGTCTGCATTCCACCATAGATAATCTAATATCATCTGCGCTGCTGCTGTCGCACTATACTGCTTAATCAATTCATCTTCAGTTATTGTTTCTTCTTGCGCTGCAAAGCTTGCCTGCACATCTTCAACCGGCTCTAACTCCAAGCCCTTTGAACTGATTGCCGGCACATTAGAGAGGTTATTCGTAAATCCTTGTGCAGTGCTTGTCTCATATCGAACCGCTCCATCCGTCTGCCAATCCTGATTCACAAACGACCAGACTTGCGCATAGACCGGATTACCGTTTAAAGGAATCTCAACTGTTGCCTGGGTTTGAAGACCAGCACTTTGGGAATAAATATCGGTTCCACCCGGCGTTGTTCCAATGGCAAACCAGTATTGTGCGGCATTGTTTTTCTGTTTCCAACTAAAAGTAACAGGAGAACTATTTAACGTCGAGCCCGGCTCAGGCGATGTTATCTGAGGATTATTTTCCGTATTGTACTGAACCGCCCCATCGCTCAGCCAATCCTGATTCACAAACGACCAGACTTGTGCATAGACCGGACTGCCGTTTAGAGGAATCTCAACTGTTGCCTGGGTCTGAAGACCAGCACTTTGGGAATAAATATCGGTTCCACCCGGCGTTGTCCCAATGGCAAACCAATATTGTGCGGCATTGTTTTTCTGTTTCCAATTAAAAGTAACAGGAGAACTATTTAACGTCGAGCCCGGCTCAGGCGATGTTATCTGCGATACAACCTCCGTATTATATTGAATTGTTCCTTCTGTCTCCCAAACACCGTTCATTAATGTCCAGACCTGCGCATAGACCGGATTACCGTTTAAAGGAATCTCAACTGTTGCCTGGATCTGAAGACCGGCACTTTGGGAATAAATATCGGTTCCACCCGGCGTTGTCCCAATGGCAAACCAATACTTTTGCACTCCTGATGTACTTGTCCAACTGAATGTTACAGGCGAAGAGCTTAAAGTTGTCCCTGGTGATGGCGATGTTATTTGGGAGGCCTCAGCACCTGGATTCACCGTGATTGTAATCGTCTCTGAATCTGTAAGTTGTCCGTCGCTGACAGTAAATGTGACGCTATGATTACCAGCGTGTGCATTCGTAGGCACCCATCTAAACATTTTATTGCTTTGGGTAAATTCGGCACCAGGAGGTAAATTTTGTGCCGAGTATGTCAACGTATCTCCATTTGGATCAGTCGCGCTTATCGTAAAGCTCATATTTTGATTCGCATTAACGGACCTATTGCCAATGGGTGCTAGTACCGGGGCCTGCTGCGGCACCGCTTCGACTGTAATGGAAACAATTTGTGCATCTGTACCGCCATTACCGTCACTTACATTAAACGTTACATTGTGTGTACCGATTTGACTGGCCGTTGGAAACCATCTAAACAGATTAGATTGTGCATTAAATTCGGCACCCGAAGGCAAATTTTGCGCTGAGTATGTTAGCACGTCGCCATCATCATCCGTAGCACTGACAACAAAATTAACATTATCGCCAACCCTGGCCGTCTTGTTTGGTATATTGTTAAGTACCGGCGGGCTGTTGAGTCCATTGACAGTGATCGTTATTGTTTGAGAAGAGCTTCCTCCATTAATATCGGAGGCAACAAATGTGACTTCGTGCACACCTTCCTGGTCAAATGTTGGCCGCCAAGAGAAAAATCCGCTAAATGAATTTACAACCGCGCCTTGTGGCATTTGTGCGCCGTATAATACTGTGCTGCCCTCTGGATCATTAGCCTTAACAGTAAATGTTAATCTTTCCCCTATAGTAATTACTTGATTGCCAATCGGCTCAAAGAGGGGCGGAAGATTGCCATCGCGCTCTATAACAGTTATAGTAATCGTCTCTTCATCCGTACCGCCCTCTATGTCGCCGGCGATAAGCGTAATTTCATGTATACCTACTTGATCATCGGTTGGCTGCCAAGAGAAGGCACCGAATATATTCAAAACAGCTCCCTCTGGTAAATTGTTTGAACCGTATATGACAACGTTTCCATCAGGATCGGTTGCTTTTATGGTAAAAAACAATGTTTGACCGGCCTTGGCCGTCTTATCGCCTATCGGCTCCAGAATAGGCGGAAGATTGCCTCCGGCACCTGTAACTGTGATTGTAATCGTTTCAGAGTCGGTTAACTCACCATCACTAACATTGAATGTCACATCATGTGTACCAATTTGATTTGAACTAGGAGTCCAGCTGAATGTACGCGTGCTTGAATTAAAATCAGCCCCTGACGGAATTCCATTGGCTGAATAGCTGAGTGTATCTCCATCAGGATCCGTTGCGCTAATGGTAAAATTTAAACTGCTGTCTGCTGCAACATTTTTATTTCCAATACCTGCCAAAACAGGCGCCCTGTTTTGTTGTGAAGTAACTGTGATCGTAATTGTTTCCGAATCCGTATCTTGACCATCGGTTACACTAAAGGTTACTTGATGGGTACCGGCTTGATTAGAAGTCGGCGTCCAATTAAATGTTCGCGTGTTTGGGTTAAAATCAGCGCCTGAAGGAGCATTGTCTGCTGAATAGGTAAGCGGATCTCCGTCTAAATCGGTTGCACTGATAGTAAAATTTAGATTATTTTCTGCCTGAACATTTTTATTACCTATAGTTGCTAACTCCGGCGGATTATTTGGCTCCGAAGTAACTGTGACCGTGACTATTTCAAAATCTGTATCCTTGCCATCAGTTACGCTGAATGTTATATCGTGTGTGCCAATTTGAGCTGCCGTTGGCGTCCAACTGAATGTCCGTGTAGTTGGATTAAAGGCAGCACCCGTCGGTGTGTTTTCAGCAGAATACGTTAATACATCCCCTGCGTCCGGATCAATCGCATTAATAGGGAAACTCAAATTATTGCCTGCCTGGACACTTTTATTGCCTATCGTTTGCAACACCGGCGGATTATTAACCGCTTCTGTAACCGTAATCGTAATCGTCTCGGAATCTGTGCCGCCAGCACCATCATTAACATTAAAAATTACATCATGTGTCCCGATATCATTAATGCTTGGCGTCCAATTAAAGATTCTTGTCGTTGGATTAAAGACGGCGCCAGTTGGTGTATTTTGGGCCGAATAAGTCAATGTGTTTCCATCAGGGTCGGTTGCACTGATAGTAAAATTTAAATTGGCACCTACTTGAACACTTTTATCCCCAATCGCCGCTAATACTGGCGGTCGGTTTACCGAGCCCCCGGTTATTGTGATTTTTCCATCTGTACGGCTTGTCGCACTTGTTGTTGTCGTATCACTAAAGTCATATAATTCAAAACCAAGCGGTGTATCTCCACCCGGTGCATTGGCCTTAACCGTAAAACGTAATTTAAGCGATTCACCATTACCGTTGGTTGATACAGGAAGAGTTCCAAATTGAACAACAATCAATCTGTTAGCATTATTTGAGTCAACTAAGGCGGTAACATTAGTTAACTGAGCCGTATCGGCCCCGGCCACGGCACTGTCAAATGTAAGCACATTTGAGTCAAAAGTGACCACTGTATCGATACCTGCTAAGGCATCGGTGATACCTCCCGCGTTGGTATAGTTGACCGAGATCTCAACCGTCTCTCCAGGGTCAGCTGTAGTACTAGATAGCGCACCCTCAAAGGCTAGTGCATTTGTGCTTAGCAATAATGTGAAGAATAAACTAAAAGATGCAATTAACTGTTTCATTTTCTAACCTACCCCCGAACCCAACTTTATTCAATACTTTCTTCAGTAGTGACATTATGGTTGTGATCAACAATGTGGGTCTCACCATTAAAGTACACCCTCCAGCTTGGATAGTATACTTCCCCTGTATTGATCAACTCAGCTTCAACCCCACCTAACTCACTTACTCCAATCTTATCACTCACTAATTGAAGCGCTGTTTCAAGATCCATCGGTTCATAATCAACCGCCTCTAAACTCCATGTCACTTCCTTTAATACACCACTCTGGGCATCAACCGCCGCAACAGCAATCACGCCCTTCTGACCCGTTGCCTCATCTTTCACAGTAAACGGCACTATATAGTAGTCGCCATTCGCATCTGTAACAACCACCGGCAACTTCGCTCCGACACTCTTAAATACTTCCGCTAACCCTTCATCATATGCTACCACTTCATCCAACACTCCCGCAAGAGCTGCTGAAACCAACCTGTTAGCTTCCGTTATACTGTAATTGAGCCGATACACACTCTGTGTACTGCCATTAACTTCCACCTCCGTAAATACTTGCTCTATATTAATCGGTGTATCAAGTTGTGTCTCTAACTCAGCAACAGATCCTCTGCGACTTCCTTCAATAGCTGCATCTACAATCGATACGTATCGACCATAATGAGGATCTTCTATGGCTGTTTCTGTTAGTGCTGTAATATAGTTATCAGCAAATTCCTTTGCTGTCACGTACACTTTTTCTCCTGGCCCCTTAACCTGTGGATTATTGATCCAGAAGCCGTTGATTTTATACTTTTCTGCTTCACTTGGATTATCTGTTGCGCGGACACCCGTTACCACCACCCACTGATCATAGCCTCCTTTAACAGGAACCGCCGCCGGTACATACACAGGATGCCCTTCTACTTGACCGACTTCTGTGGCTAGAAGATTAGCGATATCGCTTAATACTTCTTCTTTGGAGGCGCGATCAGTAATGACCCAATTGTAATTGTATAAATCACTCTCAGGGCCGTAGATTTGAAGCACTTCTTTTAGCCCCTTAGCGTCTAGGCGATTAAGTTCACTGTTGGCGGTATAGTTTTCCCATTGTCCTTCATCGAACAGAGTGATTTGATTGTTGTATGTTTCTTCTGCGTCTATGACCGGACCTTCTGGATTAACGTCTGCATTCCACCACAGATAATCTAATATCATCTGCGCTGCTGCTGTCGCACTATACTGCTTAATCAATTCATTTTCAGTTATTGTTTCTTCTTGCGCTGAAAAGCTTGCCTGCACATCTTCAACCGGGTCTAACTCCAAGCCCTTTGAACTGATTGCCGGGACATTAGTCAGGTTGTTGAAAAACACTCCTGTCGTTGATGTTTTATATTCAACGGTACCCGTTGTCTCCCATGCTCCATCGATCAACGTCCAGAGTTGAGCATATAATGGATCTCCTGTTATTGGAAGACTCAATTCAGGGGTTGATTGTGTTTCAACGCCCTCCTCTACTTCTATACCAAAGGTTTGGAGATAGATTCCGTTTTTTGCTGTCCCGATCGCAAACCAATATTTTTTTGCATCAGGTGACGCATTGAATGTAAAGGTTTGTTTCTCTTCAGTCAATGTTGTTCCGGGCGTTGGTGATTGTATTTCCGATATAACCGGTGGAAGATTTTCTGTTTGATATTCAACAGAGCCGGTTGTCTTCCACACACCATCGATGAGTGTCCATACTTGGGCATAAACGGGATTACCGGTTAATGGAACTCTAAGTGCAGGTGTTTCTGTCTCAAGCCCCATGCTAAACGAATGCAGATCAGTTCCACCCGCAACTGTCCCTAAAGCAAACCAGTATTGCCGTGCATCAGGGGATTCGGTGATTGTGAACACTTGTTTCTTCTCAGACAATGTCGTTTCTGCGGTCGGCGACTTAATCTCAGCCACAATGTCCGGAACATTTTCTGTTTGATATTCAACGCTGCCGGTTGTCTTCCACACACCATCAATGAGTGTCCACACTTGCGCATAAACAGGATTACCGGTTAATGGAATTTTAACCTCAGGTGTTTGTGTTTCAAGTTTCATACTAAACGACTGCAGATCAGTACCGCCCGCAACCGTTCCGAGCGCAAACCAGTATTCTGATGCATCAGGCGATTCAGTAATCGTGAATGCTTGTTTTTTGTTCGATAGCGTTGTTCCAGATGTCGGTGTTTGTATTTCTGAGATCACATCCGGAATATTCTGTGTCGTGTATTCAACAGCACCTGTTGTTTCCCACACATTATCAATGAGCGTCCACACTTGCGCATAAACAGAATTACCTGTCAACGGCACACTAAGCTCAGGTGTTGCTATAGTTTCCACATCGTTTTGGACAGGAATACCGAAAGAGTGTAAATCCGTTCCGCCTTCAGTTGTCCCGAGCGCAAACCAATATTGCTCTGCATCAGGCGATGCCGTTATTGTAAAGATCTGTTTCTTTTTCGATAGCGCTATCGCCGTTGTTGGCGATTCAATTACAGAAATTATAGACCCCTCCGTAACAGTGATGGTGATCGTTTCCGAATCAGTCAACTCTCCGTCACTTACATTGAAGGTAACCATGAAGGTACCGGCTTGATCGACGGCCGGCATCCAGTTAAATGTACTTGGAGCAACTTCGTTAAAAGTCGCGCCTTCCGGTAGATTTTGGGCAGTAATATTTAACGGGTCTAGATCTGGGTCGGTTGCATCTACTATAAAAGTTAATAAGCGCCCCGTTTGTACTGATTTATTGCCAACCGGCGTGAGAACCGGCGGCCGGTTACCTATCACCGTTATTGTGATTGTTTCAGAATCTGTGCCACCATTACCATCGTCAACACTAAATATTACATCATGTGTACCGATATCATTAATGGTTGGCGTCCAGCTAAATGTGCGCGTGGTTGAATCAAAATTCGACCCTGCAGGCGCATCTTCAGCAGAAAAAGTCAAATTATCTTCATCTTCATCGGTTGCATTAATAATGAAATTCAAATTATTTCCCACTTGTACTGATTTATTGCCAATGGCTTCCAACACCGGATCAGTGTTTGGTTTTTCAGTGACTGTGATTGTAATTGTTTCAGAATCAGTGCCGCCATTCCCATCATCAACACTAAACGTTACATCATACGTTCCGACATCATCAATGGTCGGCGTCCAGCCGAATACTTGCGTATCCACATCAAACTCCGCACCGGTTGGCAGATTTTCTGCCTTAAACGTTAAGTCATCTTCATCCGGATCAGTCGCACTAATAGTAAAGTTCAAACTGCGTCCAGCCTCCACACTTTGATTGTCAATTGGGTCCAAAACAGGATCTTGATTAACCCCGGTAACCGTAACTTTTCCGTTAGTAAGATTTGTTGCGCTTGTTGTTTGCGTGTCACTAAAATCATATAAACCAAAATTAAGCGGAGTATCGCCTCCCGGGGCGTTCGCTTTAATCGTAAATTTAACCTTTGCCGACTCTCCGCTACCACTTATTGATATTGGAGTAAATCCAAACTGTGTGATAATTAATCTATTATCATCATTCGTATCTATTAAAGCAGTGACGCCTAGTTGAGCCGTGTCCGCTCCTGCCGAAACACTATCATAGGTAAGCACACTGGAATCAAAATTAATAACTGTATCAATCCCTGCCAGGGCATCGGTAATATCCCCTGCACCGGTATATGTCACCGAAACTTCAACCGTTTCTCCTGGATTTCCAGATACGCCGGATATTGCCCCATCGAAAGCCAAAGCTTCCGCCGTAATAATCAAACTGGCAATCATTATTAAAACAAAGAATATTTTTTTCATTATATTTTCCTCGATTGATAACAGCTTTGATCGAATCATATATTATTTATTCTTCCACTGGAAATTTATCGATAAATGTCACTGTAAATTGTGCAATTAACGCCGCATCCAGAGCATTGATTCTTCCGTCACCGCTTACATCCGCACGCACTTGCGCATCCGGATCAAGCGTAATGAATGTAACGGTATGCTGCGCCGTTAATGCCGCATCAAGCGCATTAATTGTTCCATTATTATTGACATCGCCATAAGCGATATCGCCGCCACTATTACTGAAACCTGGTGTGGTATCGGGCAAATCAAACTTTTTACGTGTTTGTGAACCATCCGAAACACTGCCAAAAGACTGATTTGGCAACAAAAATTCTTTTGGCATAGTTGATATCGGGGCGTTATTCCTGTTTAGAAGCTCTATAACCTCACCTTCATTGTTAATTTGAAAATTTGTATGATAAGGCTGTGAATCGCTGTTAAGATTGGAAGCAAATACAAGAACAAACTCACCTGCACCCAAGGTGTGGGGAATTGGAAATGTCCATACGTCTTTTTCATCACGCAGTTTAAGCCCCTTTAATTCAACGCTGAGAGGACCTTTATTATAAATTTCGATCCAGTCCTGAGGGATATTATTCTCATCCGTGTGACCACCTGTCGTGGTAGCAGATGAAAGCTCATTTATCACAAGCTGATTAGCTTCAGGGAGAGGATCTTCGCTGCTGTCTTCATTGGGATCCCTTGGTGTCGCATTAGTAAATACTTGAAACGAGACAGCCCCATCCGATGTGCGACCATAAGACTCATCCGGATTAAGGGCAGGTATTGGTATAGGCCCTCCAATAGGAGTTTTATCAGCATTTAAAAGCTTTAGTTGTTCACCTCCGAGTGCAAGTCCGAAATTAGTATGAAATTCTTGATTACCTTCTCCATTACCTTCGATCCGATTTTTATCGGATGCCCAGATCAGTAAACGCTCAAGTCCGCCTAAAAGCTTTTGCGGAAATCTCCAATAAGTTCCTTGTTCATCCTGAAATAAAAGCCCTTCTAACTCAACTTGTCCACCTGAGGTATTATAAATTTCAATCCAGTCATTTTTCTGCCCATCACTGTCCAGAAAGGTACTATTGTTGTTTGAGACCTCATTGATCACAATATTAGTTAATTCTGCCCGTGAAGGATAATCGTTGAAGTTGCGATTAGCGTCATCAGGTGTCGGCGAATTCCATAATCTAAAGGCTCCATCATGATTAGAAGAAAGCCCCCAAGAAGTGTCCTCAGCCATTGGACTAACTGGAACAGCTTCAATAATCGTGTTGCCAGCATCTGAATTCATAAAAATAACCGTTCCGCCCTCATTCTTTTTAATAGAGAAATTGGTATGCGCTTCTTTCTTTCCTTGGGCATTGGTAAAAACCCCATTATCCCCGGAAAGGAAAACAACCAAATATTTTTGACTTTTAATTTCAATGCCGGAATTAGCCGGGAAAGCCCATATTTTTGAGCCATCGCTAATCTTTAGACCGTCCATAGAAATATCTTTGTCAGGACTCGTATTGTAAAATTCCACCCAATCATTGTAGTCATTTTCATAGTCACGCAGGCCGCTTTCATTGGCGATATTAATTTCGTTGATAATGATAAGGTCGGCGTTCGGATTCGCTCCGCCACCACCTGGCGTGCTTGGGTTTTTCTCACCCGGTGTCGGGGTTTGAATATTGGCCAATTGACCGACATCATCAAGCCGGCCCCAGGAAGTATTCGGGGGGATTCGTTCAACAACAAAGTCATCCACTGTAGGCGTTCCATCCGTATTTAACAGTTTTAGCGTCTCTCCTTCTGCCGTTATTTCAAAATTAGTATGAAGTCCGCCATTCATTTGTGTGGGGTGTTTATCTGAGGCAAATACAACCAAATGCTGCTTGGGACCAATATCCACATCCGGAAAGACCCACTGCTTACTGTTATCTGCTACGCGTAATCCTTTAAGGTTAACCGTAATGCTGCCATGTTCATTGTAAAGCTCAAACCAGTCATAAAACTTACCGTCCTCAGCCTCATGACCATTTGTATTAGATGAAACTACCTCGTTGATTCTAACAAATTGCGCGTTTTGAACCAGAGGTGTTTGTGTGCTGATGTTAGAAGCTTTTATACTGGGCGTAGGCATTCGGACAAGTTGCGAACCACCATCCTGCGAACGACCGTATGATTCATCGGTTGCTGCTTGGAGTGTCGTCATACGGTCAACTTCATCCCCATCTGAATTTTTAAGTATAACCGTATCTCCGTTTGCACTTATTTTAAAAGGTAGGGAGTCACCTGTTAAACAATTGTCTCGATCATTGGCCCAAAAAACCTTCCAGTTACCATCTTCACCCATTGTTTGACCTGCTCCAATAATTTGACCAGACGGAATCGTGTAGGTTCCCCCACCAGCATCCTCCAACACCCAATTTTGTAAATTAACGGCAACACCCCCGGTATTATAAAGTTCAATCCAGTCGGAATGATCCCCGCATGGATCTAAATAATCAGAAGATATTGTTCCACTATTAGAGGCCATGATCTCATTAATCACAATGTCTGCGTTTGCATTTGTTGATAAGGTAAGGAGAAAAGCTAAAATAAATACGGTCTGTTTAATCATCGATTTTACATGGTTTACTTTGTCGTTCATGACAATAATTCCCTTTTCTTTTTTGAAATGATTAAATCGAAATTTAATTCTTCAGGCAGTATTTTCCCCCAATACCGCGCAGTCTTCGGATTCTACACTTCAACTATAATTTTCCTATATGAAAACCGTATGGCAATTATGTGAAAATACTGTGAAACTAAAACTTGACCTGAATGTCTCCCTGATAAATTCGCTCAGGAAACTCTAAGGAGGAGTCGGAATTGATTTTTTTCGCATGGTAGTATGAAAGATTCGCCGTGACATTCGGCGCTAAACCAATGGTTAACTTACCATCATAGCCTTTAATTCCCGTCTGACCTTCATAGCGGTTAGAATTAGGGAATATGTCCGGAAACGCATCTTGTTCAAGGTGTGAGTATTGGCCTGTAAACTGCCAGTCGCCAAGGTATTTAACTTTTTGATTACCAAATTTAAGCCCTACTGACCAGGCTTTGTTGATTTTATCCGGCGCATCGTCATTTCTAAACCAGTCGCCGAATATCGCGATACGTTTAAATTCCTCATGTATCATTTTGCGATAACCTAGTTCAACAGAACCGCCCGACACCCTGAAGTTGTGTGATAAACTACCGGTACAATTCGTCCCGAATAGAGTTAAACCTGAGTTGCTGCATGCTGTGTCGTCGAGCCGCTTTCCTTTTAAATGACGAAATTCATAGAAAGTTCCCGCCACCTTTGCATCAAAATCATTTATTTCAACCCCAACGCCCCCTTGTCCATAGATAAGCATCGGATCTTCTGTCGAAGCAGACAGTTCATCAATAGCCAGGCCGCCGGCATTACCAAATACCGTCACCTTTCTACCTATATTTTTTTCAAGGTGAAGAGCACCACCTTCCGGATTAATATCACTGTCCCACAATAATGTTGTCGGTTTCCATATATAATCGTCTGCCTTCCATTTACCACCGACCACTTTCACCCATGGAAACGGTTTGTATTCCAAAAATCCATAATCAAGGCGTATGTCGGCTTTATCAAAGCTATCAGTAAAAGTCACATTGCCTGAACGTGAATCACCACTGCCGGTTGTAATCCCAATGCCGCCGGTGATATGTTTATTAATGCGCGAAATCAGACCTATACGCGCACGCAGACGTCCACGCTGACGGCTATCATCAATTCCTTTGCGTTTTTCATATTGAGTACGAAGACGAATGTCTCCTTTAAGCTCAATGCGCTGTACCCATTGGGGAAGACTAATGAGCCTTCCTTCAACCATATGCTCGGCCACATAACGCTTGGTTTTGTCTTTTAAAATCGTTGCCTCAATTTCGGACAAATATCCTTTGTCGACTAATTTTTCAATCAAAAGGTCATTATCGGAAATTTGCGCGTAACTTGTGGAAGGAAATACGGCGGCACCTGCAAGCAGTACGATAAAGATATATTGTAAAATTTTTATTTTCATAAGATGTCGTTATCACAGTTGTCTACCCTTGGAAACTCAAACACAAAGTATTTGAATAAAACAGGATTATTATTTAAGTATAATGGTTAAATCTGTGGCAGTTAAAACAGTGCTTGCGCTGTCAACAAAGACCCTCCTCTTTTGCCCCGAGTTAATGGTTGTTCCTTGAAAAATTTCTATGTCTTCAAATATAAAGTAATTTGAATCTTGATCTAAAACGGCATAATCGCTCAACACAATCATTGCATTCGTATTATTTTCAATTTCTAAATATTGTGATCCAATCTCTGTTACAACAATATCTTCTTGCGCATTAACCACGCCTCCTAACACAATATCGCTGTTATTATCAGTAGATGCACTATCATCCGATGATTGTGATTGATCAGTTTGATCTTCCTGGGTGTTCTCTGCAGCCGTTTCTTCTGTCTGCTCTGTTGGTTCAGGCATCTGTTCTTCGATAGGTGTTCCCATTTCACTTGACTCTTCCGGCTCTGAAGCAGACGTATTATCTGCGCTTATATCTGTTTGCTCTGCTTCGGCCTGTACCACTACTTGTGTCTGATATGTCCTCACATCACCGCCTATCCACTCACCATTAACTTTCGTCCACAAACGGGCAAAAACATTGGCACCATCCTGCGGCAAACCAGCGGCCAATATATTTAAATCGGTTGTCCCTCCTGAAAAAATAAAATCAGCCGATACACGCGTTGTAAAGATAGAAAATTTGCGTCCAATATTGAGTTGATATTCCTCGGCATTATTCTCTGCACTCCATGTAAACACTTGCTCTGAACCGCTCAAAGTCGAATTGTCGGCTGGTGTTTGAATCTCAGCCGGTTTGGCCGGCTCCACATATTTATTAAAATCCCCCGGTGTCGCCTGATCAAATGATCTAAATATGGTTGATCCATCTGGGAAACGGCCACCGCTATTGTCACTCGCAATAGTTTGCACTTCAGATAATGTAATCTGATCAATAATATCTATACCATTGCGTTCAACGAGGATGACAGGCTCATCGGATGATATTTTAAAACTTGTATGCAAATTCCCTGAAGGATCCCTTTTATCTTTACCCGAGGCATAAAGGATTAAAAACTCTCCCGGACCTATGGAAACACTTGGAAACTTCCATTTGGTTAGATTATCTTCACTATCCGTAATGTAGCTGTCCGTCAAATCAATTGTTTGTGTGGTCGTGTTATAAAGTTCAATCCAATCTTGTTCTTCTAAATCCTCATCAAGCATTTTTTTATCGCCACTATTGACGATTTCATTGATCACTATTTCCGCAGCAGGTGCCGCAGCATCTTCTTCAAAATTAGCAGTCACGGTAATATTTTTATTTGGAAAGATTGTGTGAACCGGGTTATCAACAATGGTTGAATCGACTGTGAAATTAACAAAACGAAAACCGCGGTTATTCTGAGCTGCAATCTTAAGTGGTACATCGTTAAAATATTGCCCCGTCCCGTCCAATTGAGCTTTAAATATTTCCGCATCTAGTTGTATCGTTCCACCTTCTTCAGGAAATGAACGAAAAGTAATCGTACTTGAACCGCTTAAATTAAAAAAGCTTTCAACATAACCACGCATTTCAGCCGGACGGTCTTGAAGAAAACTAACCAAATGATTAACATTGCTGCGCCAATCACCTTCTGTAAGCAATCCAGCAGCCCATAGATTAAGATGATAAGAAACCCACGGCGCGATTTTTTGCTCGGTTTGACGCACAAAGGCAATAGCATTATCGGAACTAAACGTCCCGTTTAAAAGCGCATCAAATTTGCGAATAAAGGCATTTTTAAATTCTATATTCTGAAGAAGCGGCGCAAGCAATTTGGAATTGTGATTGAGAATACTTAACGAATCGATATGCATAATCGAATCGGCTAATCCAAAAGCTGAATCAAAATCATAATTATAGGTATGAAATGGTCCCGGTGTCTCCCCTTTTGGGGCATCGCGCCAAAACGCCAAATTGTTTGTTGCAAAATCAATATTTCCGGCAATAATTTGGGCCACCATACCGGAAAGAAAACTCTTTAAATGAAGACGCTGTTTAACATAATTGTAATTTGATTGATTGTTCAGGTTGTTTGCTTGCATAAAATCAATTAAGGCAAAAAAGTCATCCAAACCTTTTCGTCCGCCAGCTTCAATAGCGCTTTCACTCACTTCTTCATATTCCGCCTGACCAAGATCATAAAAATTTCCGAAAACGGCTGTGTTATCACTCCGTACAAACACATCCTCAAAATCATTATCCCGCAAAACAATCATGTCCACATCATCATCATCAACTTCCGGATGATTCGCTTCAATCGTTGAGTTATCACGCTTTTCACTTATATTAACCATACCAAAATTAAATCCATTGATTACAACAAGGATTGCCCCGCCATCAAACCGCATTTCAAAATCTTCATCCGTACGGCATAATTCCGCCATAAGCGTATTACGAATACCCAAAGTCGGTTTAAAAAGCGGCTCAGGCTTGGTGGTTTTGACACTATCTTGATTATTGTTACGCACCTGATAGTGACGATACTTTGTAATCGGCTTATTTAAGACCTCTCCGACAAAATGCGAATGCATCGGATCAACATCTTCATTCGCGGAGATCTTAAACGGACGCATCCACTCATTACGTGAGCTGGCCCCAATAACTTGAATTTCCGCATCTTGAGAAAAGACTTGCACCCCTTCAGCATTAAAGTATTCGACATGCATCGGACGACGCTGTTTTCTTTGTAAATTCGGTGAAGTATCTGGCGTATCCCCACTTCCTGGGAAAATACCGATCCCAGGATCCCATAAATTGTCATATTCCGTTGTAATCGCAAGAACAGGCAGTCCCTTGGCATCAAAATTGATGAAATAAGTCTGCCCGGCCGGTCCACTATTGGCATAGCCGCCTCTAGAGGCGATCGCGCGGATAGTGGTTGTCTTTGTCACAGTAATCGGTCCGTTATATTTTTGAGAATTTGTGGTAGGAGCTGTTCCGTCAAGCGTGTAAAAAATTTCGGCACCTAAAGTGTTTGTTGAAAGACTAACTGTTATGTTGGAATCATAAAATCCACCGCCTTGTGAAAACTGCGGCCGGGAAACCATTGGTGCTCCGTTAGCCGCTCCTGGTGTAGGCTCACGGAACAAAAGGTGCTCTCCTGTTGTATGCTTACCGAATGATAAGTTACGTGGAATGGCGTCATAATCAATTCTGCTGACAATCTGTCCAAACGGGTCCGTTAAAATAACAGCGTCGTCATCATCGGAAAGTCTAAAATTTGTATGGAAATTCGGTGGCGGCGGATCTGTTCTATCTTTGTTAGATGCAAAAACAACCAGGTATTCACCTGGTTGAATGATATAACTTGGGAAAACCCAGTGGCCAATTGACCCGTCATCATCAGCCAGCCCCCAACCTGCTAGATCAACAGGGGTTGAGCCATTGTTATAAAGCTCGATCCAATCGGAAGAATCTCCATCTGCATCAAAAAAAATTGTGTTTGATGTAGTGATTTCATTGACAACAACGTTGGCATGGGCATTCGCTGTAAACACAGCAAAAAATATTGCCAAAAAAGTTGTTAGGAAAGTTGTGCGAGTCCTGCTGTCCATAGAGATATCTAATAACCGGTTATTATTTATCTCTATGATATATATTTAATGTGAACTTTATGTGACAAAGCTGCAAAAGGTGTGTGAATAGTGCAGATTTTTTATTTATTCAGATTTATCATTACCTAAATCATTATTTTGCAGTAGTTTATGTAAATCTTCATTTCTCTCAAGCAATTCACGCGTCTGTTTCTGTAAAGCCTCATTAACCTCGACTAAATCCTTTACCTGATTAATCAAAAAATAATACTCTTCCCGCATTTCACGATTGGAGAAATTTTCTTGACCGGCCGGCTCTTGTGGACTCGACACATAGTCAGATTCTGGTATTAAGTCATGCTGGGCAATTAAATCCGTCAATTGCTGATCAAAGGTTTCATCCCAGAGCTGAAGTGTTATATGCGCCTTATTTAATTCCTCATCATAGATCTCAGGATCATCGGCTAATATACGTTTCATTAAAATACTATGATAGGCCAGCAAATGCTCATAATAGCCCAGCATTGTCGCGACAAGATCTTCGGTCAAAGCTATGGGCTTAATGCCGGCCACTTTGTTTTTGGCCTCTTCAATGTAGTGCATCACCTCAAGCAGCAGGGTTAATGTTTTTTCATGATCGCGTGTTTTTTGAGCCTCTTCTAAAAGCACGATAAACTGTTCTAAAAAAAGATCCAGCTCCTGATCGATATCAACAATTTCGAGGAGCGCTTTACCTATTGTTAATTCCGAAGGCCCGACGTTCCTTTGAGGGATAATGGGCACAAGAGCATCTTCTTTTGGCTCCGGATCAAAGGTTTCTTGCCCTTCTGGTATGCGCTGGGAAATCTCATCCTTACTGATAAAAATAAAAGGAGGTGTTAGATATTCCGAAAAACTTGCCTTAAAATAATTGTCTTTTTCTTTTACGACATAAGCATGGATGTCTTCCCCCGACTTCATCCGAAAAGTATCGGCCAAGATATTTGATGTACTCAGGATAAGCATTCCTGTAAAAATTAATGTTATCATTGCTTGTGATTTCATTTTTTTATTTCAATCCAACCATTATTATGTTAAATATGTTTCATGCAAAAGATTTCACTCAATCTACTTCTCTTTACTATCGGCATTTGCTTCTTTGCCCATGCCCAAAATCTTTCATCTGAGTATTCTCCTTTAAATCCAGACGGCTCTGTGAACGCCCTCATTGAAATACCGGCGGGCACCAATGAAAAATGGGAGCTGTCCAAAGACACACAAACAATCGCGCTAGAACATAAAAACGGCAAACCACGCATTATTCAATACCTTGGCTACCCCGGTAATTACGGCATGGTACCTCAAACTTTGCTTGCTGAAGATCAAGGCGGTGATGGTGATCCGCTCGACATTCTTGTGATCGGCGCACCCGCCAAACGCGGAGATATTATTCCGGCCAAACTGCTTGGCGTTTTAAAACTTCTCGATGATAATGAACAAGATGACAAATTGATTGCCGCCATGCCTGATTCAGTTTTCGCCAATCTTAATTCCCTCGAGGAATTAGATCGTGGTTTCCCCGGCACTCTATCAATTCTTCAAACATGGTTTACTTATTATAAGGGGCCGAACGGCGGCATGGTCTTTAAAGGTTTCGGCACGCGCGAGGAAGCCTTAGCGATTCTTAACAAAGCTTCTGTTCCACAAACTCTTTCTGCTACTCAACAAACCAATTGACAATATCATCCTTACTTTGAACGCCATCAGATCCTAAAGAAGACAAGTCATACGACTCGGTATTTTGGACGCCCGGGGCAACATAGACATATTCTCTTTGCCAGGGATCACGAGGAAGAGCCTTCTTTTTAAGATAGGGCCCATCCCATCCTCCCGCACCGGAAGGCTTAACCAGCAAGGCCTTTAACCCTTCATTAGTTGTGGGATACTGACCAACATCCAGTTCGTACATATCAAGCGCAACGGAAAGATTGGCTTCGATGTCTGCCCTGGCCGCAGATATACGGGCCTTCTCGCCCTTGCCGGCCAAATTCGGCACAACCATGGCTGCCAAAACACCAATGATAATGACAACCAATAATATTTCAACAAGGGTGAATCCCTTTGTGTTATTTTTCATCTTTATCTCCTCTGTAGTCCTTTTGAATTATAAATTGTTCGTTATACAATGCAAGTAGTATTTTGATCGTAATTGGTATTTGGTAATTAGTAATTGGAACGCTAATTACCATTTACCAATTACCAACTACCATTCATTATTACCTTACCCATCGTCTCACCAATCGATCCTTCGATTTTCAAATCCGCGAGATGATCAAGCGGTGTTTCTGAGTTTGTGATGATCGCTAAAAGCGCCCCATGACGCTTGGCCTCTCGTGGAATCGATGCTGCCGGCTCAACAAGCAAACTTGATCCCAGCACCAGCATAAAATCGCATTCGCAGGCATGCATAAAGCATTGATCCAAGACATCAGGATCAAGCCGTTGACCAAAAGAAACCGTATTTGGTTTTAAAAACCCGTCGCACTTTTCACAAAGGGGAATTGTATCTCCGCCTTTAATTCTTTCATACGCATATTCCCACGACTTAATATCGCCGCATGTCAAACAGATCACCTCACGGCTTGTGCCATGAATTTCAAGGGTTTTATCCGGTGCGCTTCCCGCCATTTGATGCAGTCCATCGATGTTTTGGGTGATAAGCGCGCGGAGCTTGCCTTGTTTCTCCAATTCAACAATGGCTTTGTGTCCGGCATTGGGTTTGGCGTCTTTGTTTTCCTCGAATAAAGCGAGCTTGCGCTCCCAATAAAGTTTACGCTTTACTTCATCAGCCAAAAATTCTTGAATGGTTACCGGTTGAAACCGCTCCCAAATTCCGCCTTGTGAACGAAAATCACTGATCCCGCTTTCGGTTGATATCCCGGCGCCGGTAAAGACGACGATTTGTTTGGATTGGTCGATGAAACGTTTTAATGTATTAATTTGATCAAGCATTGATAATCAGTGTTCTGTGTTCTATCGCAGGAAATGATAAACGGTGTTCAGTGTTCATTTATGAACGAACACCGAACACAAATTATAGTTTTACTTAGCTAGAACACCGAACACTCTATTTAATTCCGCGTTTCATACAAATGAATCATGGTATCAAGCATCGTTGGGTCTTGAGTTCCACTCGTTGATAAGGCGTCTTCTCCTTGATCTTCAAGCAACCTTTTAGGCATTTCCATCGATTCAACAGCAATGGGTTTATAAAAAGAAATCCGCCGTCCTTTTTGAAGCCTAGCCAAAGTATTATTGGGAAACTCCACCCAGTTATATTTATCATCCGGAACGGTTGATGTGACCGCTGCAATATCAAGCTTATCATCCATCAAATAATAAAGGCTTGTGCCTTTGCGAAACGCCCAAATACTCATCCCATCACTTAAAAAGAAATTGAGATAACGCCTGCCTTCTCCTAGTATTGCGTATAATTGGCTTAAGGCCGCATTAATGCCTTGCTCAACATCCCCGCGTGATTGCTCAATCATTTTAAGCAGATAAATAAAATAGAGTTCGGAATCTATCCAGCTCTTGGGCGGGGCGTGGTCACACACCTCTGGTTTATTTTTGGTTAAATACTCCTCCCCAATAAGATCGATCAGTATTTGTTTCTTCATACCCCCATTGTGTCCAAAAATCCATGTTTTGCCCATTTTCTCTCTTATAAAGGGATGCGGGTTGGGAACACCTTCCACACACCCGGAAGAGGCGCGGCGCAAGTGCCCAATAATGATATCTGCCTCGACCGCGGCTGTTTCACGCACGGCTTGATCATAGTTAAGATCGGTTAAAGAGGTCTCAGCGCCCCGCGCAATAAACGGCTCTTTTTTACTATAATACCCGACAGCCCATCCATCCTGGTATTCTTCACCAAGCTGCTTAAGTGAGTTTGGCGCCTCCAAAAGCTGACTGTTGACAAAGCGGGCCGGCACCTTATCACCGATGGCACACCAAAACCGGCAGGCGTGCGCCTCATGAGCCATGAAAACAAAAAGAAAAAATAAAATAAAGTGAAACTTTTTCATGATCTTATGTGTCTAAGCAAATGAATAATCGCTCTTGTATTTTTGTTTACTTAAATGTACAATCCAACTATCTCATAACCGAAAGGAGATTACAATGAAAAAACTACTCATAGCCACACTAATGCTCAGCACCTTCGCCTTGATGACGCCTGCCCTGGCTGAAGCCGGCGGGCATCACGACAAGTACAAGAAATGCGAAAAGAAATGCAAAATCAGCAAGCTTAAGAAAAAAGCCAAGATGCTTTGGAAACACAAAGAATATCTGGAGCTTACCGAAAAACAGATTGATCAAATCAAAGAAGCCAAGCGTTCGGCCATCAAAAAGATGATTATGCTCAAGGCCGAAGTCGATGTCACGAAAGTTGACCTTAAGGCGGAAATGTGGTCGGACATGATCGACACCGCTGCGGTTAACAAATTAATCGACAAAAAATATGACACCAAAAATAAAATTGCCAAAGAGTATGTCAATGCGATTGCAAGCTTTCAAAAGACTCTTAATAAAGAACAGCGTAAAAAAGCGTATGACCTAGCCGTTAAAGCAAAGATGAGCAAAGATTGTTGCGGCAAATGCGCTGGCAAAAGCGACTGCAGTAAATGCCCCTCCAAATCAGGCTCAAAAACTTGCCCTTTAACCGGCAAATCGCTTGATGCTAAAGGCTCCGGATATGATCACAAGGGGTCGGGATACGGCAAATAAACATTACTTCATAAAAAAACCTCACATTGCAACACAATGTGAGGTTTTTTTATGTTAAATAATACGTGAATTATCCAATAAATTTACGTCGCAGAGCAGCGCCTAGTAAACCTGTGCCAAAAAGCGCCATGGTCGCCGGCTCAGGAACTGCACCTGTCGGCAGTTCATCATTTGTTAATTCCAAAGTCCAATTATCAACATTTAAATCGCCTTCGAGATTAACAAAGGTAAACCAACCATAA
>JANQMA010000035.1 GCA_028280285.1 Candidatus Omnitrophota bacterium
ACCGGAAACCACCTCCGTTGTACACGTTGCCGAACAATAATTACAACTTGATCCATAATCTGCTGAGCATACTTCTCCATTACTTGATCCGTCATCGCATTCTTCTATTCCATTAACCGTTCCATCGCCACAAACTGGATCTGGATCAACCACTTCTGTGACACATGTCGCCGAACATCCGTCACCATCCGTTAAATTACCGTCATCACATTCTTCTGTTCCATTAACCGTTCCGTCTCCACAGAAATCTCCTTGCACCGTTTCGACCGTACAACTTGCAGTACAATACCCACAGCTTGATCCATAATCCGGTGAACACGTTTGTCCATTGCTTGATCCGTCATCACATTCTTCACTACCATTAATAATAGTATCCCCACAGCTGCCACCAACAGCTGTTTCTGTAGTACATGTCGCTGAACAGTAATCACAACTTGACCCATAATCAGGAGTACATGCCTGGCCGTTAGATGAGCCATCATCACACTCTTCACTTCCATTAATTGTCCCATCACCACATACCGGCGTACTGACAACCTCAAAATTAACTTGCGCACTATCAATCCGATACCCAAATGTACGAATATGCTCAAATCTTAATGTGTTATCCCCATCAACCCACCAGCTAGATGGAATGATCATGTTAATTTCTACGGTTTGTCTGTCGAGCGTTCCGTGGGCCTGATTACCGAATAATGCAACTGGACCGTTACCATTAACATAAAGGTTTCCTTCATCAACAAAATCCGGATCATACACCATCATGGATAATGTAGCATCACTGCCTACCTCAGATGGTTTATTGACAACCATGACGACATCTTGACTTTCTGGAGCCGCACCCTGCAAATCAACAGGAAAATTACCTGGCGTAGTTTCTTGTAAGCATTGTGCTGAACAGCCATCATCGTCCGTTAAATTACCATCATCACACTCTTCCGGACCATTCAGTGTTCCATCGCCACAAACACCGCCCAACTCTGTGACAATTTCACAACTTGAAGAACAAGAGTTACATAATGTACCATAGACAGGATTGCATGACTGGCCATTATCATTCCCATCATCACATTCCTCGTCTCCATTCATTGTTCCATCGCCACAAAAATCACCTTGAATAGTCTCTGTGTTACATGTCGTTGAGCAATATCCGCAACTTGATCCGTAATCTGCCGTACACGCTACACCATTATTTGATCCATCATCACACTGTTCGCCACTGTCCACATTACCATCTCCACAGACTGGATCAGGATCCGGCGGAGGTTCCTCCCCACTTACTAACGGATGCGGATAAACATAAGGCGTATAACCTGGACGAGCAATATCCTCGTAGTAATCCCGATTTTTTTGAATTATGCCCGGATTATCCGTTTGCATTTCATTAAATGAAACACCATCGCGTGTATTACCCCATGCATAAAAAGGCTCTAGCGCTTGATTTGGCCATGTTGCACTCAAAGGGTCGCGGTTCAACATATCACCTGTGGAACGCCCAACCTGATCAAGAGCCGTATTCATTTTTGTAATTTCAAATAGATCACCGGAGTTCCAAGGACGATCATAATCTCTTGTAGGTCCTCTAATAATAATTGTATCGGCTGTATTGGAATCAATTTGTCCTCCCCAGCTTCCGCGCAACACACGTCGCCATGTCCCATAATCAGCGGCCAATAAGATGCCCACATTCATACGCATAAGTTCTTGATCTGTTAATATTTCAGACTGTTCCGCCCGGTCAATTAATGCTTTGACGTCGACCGAAGGTGGAAACGCATAATCAACTTTTGTATAAAGATCACTCATTGAAGCGAGCGCATTTAACCCGGCAACAATCTGTTCATCGGACAAATTGTCAACCTGATCTGTCGTCACACCTAACTCACTTAAAAGTAAATCAGCCGCCGGCGGCCTATTACCTCTTTTGAGCATATTACGCAACTCTTCAGAATCGTAAAGGTCTTGAAGAGTCAATGGTGAAGCTTTGATACGACGTAGAGAATATCCGGCCCACTCATTGTCGGTCCAGTTGGCACCGGAAACCACTAGAGTTCCGTCTAGAACGGCTGCTCCGCTATAAACACCGGAATCATAGATAATCCCATCATTATTATCATAAGGATTGGCCCCATCAGCCGGTCCCCATGTATTAAAGAAAGTATCCCAATTGCGAAAATTACTCAGAACAGCAACCTTTTTAAAAGTTCCGTGAAGCGTATTATTAAACATAACGCCTGTCCCACCCCGGGAACGAAAAGCATTCGGATACTGACCTTCAGAGAGTGTCATTGTATTGTCATAAATCTCATAACTAAAGACACCACGCGATTGATCAGCCTCTGTTCCGTGATTAGCAACATGGGAGTCGGTAATTGTATTATTGCGCACGACATAACGAGCCCCCGCAAAACCATCGACAACAGCATCCCCATGACCAGAGGAACTATAAATCACATTGTCTTCTATATATATCGCCTTGGCCGTACCCAAAGCAAGAGGTTCTGCCCAAGATCCATCCCCGTTGGAAGCTCCACCCCATGCGTCATGATGAATATCAACGAGAGCAGCATCGGCCACATCAAACGTATTATGATCAATAACACCTAGAATGTACCCCTCAAGTAATATATTATTAGCCACGCCCCTAAATCCGTTTTGATTAAATGTGAAAGCATTATTATCAATGCGCACAGTATGAGAATCACCGGTAATACGAACAGCTCCTTTAAAGTTGCTAGCTAGAGGCGTCGTACCACTCGTAAATGTAAATCCTGTTAATCGGAATGAAATATCTGCCGGTGTATCAACATGGATCAAAGTTCCATTAGTTCCTGATCGAACAACCTCATCAATTATTGTTGTCTGATCTACGCCTGCACCCTGGATAGTTAATGAACGTGGCGGAGTAGTAAGATCTGCTAGTACTGTTTGCGTCCATGTACATGTTCCTGCCGGCACCATAATCGTATCGCCGTCCTGTGCTTGATCGATTGCTCCTTGAACATCCTCTTGTGAACAACTTGTTGCATTAACCACACCTTCTTCGGGCGGATCAATAACCTCAACAGCACACGTCGCCGAACACCCGTCGCCATCGGTTAAATTACCATCATCGCATTCTTCAGATCCGTTAACTGATCCATCACCGCAAAATGCACCGTCGAGAATTCCGATAAAACAATTCGCCATACAATATTGGCAATTGCCGTCATAGGCCGGTGTGCATTCCTGACCATTTAACGCACCGTCATCACACATTTCTCCAGGATTAATCACACCGTCACCACATACCGGGTTCTCACCCCCGGGACCAGGATCCTCTTCTTGCACCACTTCTCCTTCGTTCGTTATATTTTCATAATTGGCTTGTATTGTGTAGTAAGCTGCACGAAGAGTTAATACATCAAGAGAACTGCCCTGCTCCGCTTCTGCGAGTCCCCACCATTCAAGATTGTTAAAAGAATCCGGCTGATTAGGTGTGTATTCAGCAATATTATCCGACGGGCATGTTGTGTCAATCTCTCCATACCCATAATGATCTTGTGTGTTATTACATGTGGCATGCACACCCTGACAAAAATCCTGCGTACTGGCACTCGCATTATCAACAAACGTTTTAACTGTTCCTCCGATACTAACATCCAGGTTTGTTTGAATTTCCGTCCACTGGCTAGAAACTGATTGCCCTTGGGTATCTGTATCCTTATACCCGAGGCTTGGATTTGTCTCATCTACGGTAAACCATGCATCAACACCAAATTCAGATATCCATAACGGCTTTGCTGTCTTCTCTATATAGTCATTAAATAACGCCTCAAAAGAACCTGGACCACCCGTATCGATTCCAAGATCAATCTCCTGGCCCAATTCTTCCAAAAGTTCTTGCAAAAAAGGATCATTATTGAATATTGGCTGAGAGACGTTGCGTCCAACCGCACTGACAGCGCTTAATCCCCAAATATCAACCGAAGGCGCTTTAGTATCATCAATAGAACTGATATCGCCTATAACAACTGCGACGGGATGAGAATCAACCTCTTGAGCCATTTCTTCCAAAAGGGTGTACCATGCATTGATTTGGTCCTGATCATTAGGGTTTAACTGGATATCCTCACCTCGGCCGATAGCCCAAAATAAAATGGAATTATGATCCTTCCATGTATTGACATAAGTCCTAAATCTCTCAACAATCGCGGACCGGACCGATGCATCTTTTAAATCAATGAAAGACGTATAAGATGATGAGAATTGTTGGCATGTCAATTCTCCAAGAGCACCGATCTGAAACCCGGCTATAACCTTTAGCCCATATGACTGTGCTAAATCTAGGGTGGTCTGGGTGATATAATTAGCGCTTGTCCCATCATTATCCCCATACGGAATCCAAATCGTATTAGCGTTCATTTCACTAATTAATAAAAAATCACGATTCAGAATATCTGCATCGTGATAAATATTATCTTCTCTAATATCTCCTAAAGTCCAGCCCGTGTCACCTATATGGCGCCCAACAGGAACCGGCTCATACTGGACCCCTTTTATAACATAACGATTATATGTGCTGTCTTGAAGAAAATCCTCATAGAGAACATACCCCTCAACTTTAACGATAGGATTAACGGATTGAGCATATATTGGTGAAGCTTGTAAGAGAAAATACGGCGGGACTGCTAGTAAAGAAGCTAGAAGAAGACACACTCCTTTCCGGCAAAATGATACAAAAATACGGTGCATGTATAGATATATTGTACTTCCCATTTAATTGTCACCTTATTCACACGCTCTCCCCAGGGCTATGTGTTATAGTCAGTGGAAGTATAACACGTGTTAATGATAAAAAAAGGTTAGCCACCTGTCTTTCTAAAATTTTAATAGAATGTAACATATTAAAATTAAATAACTTATGGGTTTTCTGGAAAGCGCTCGCAAAAAAAAAGCCTTACATAGGCCTTTTTCAACTCGCCATCAAGAACAAAGGAGGAAAATTTAATCGTTTTTCAGCCTAAAGTATTGCAATGAAACACTGCCTTTGAGGATATTTCTGGCAGCGGAAGCGGATTCGAGCCGAAATCGGTCAAAAGCCGCCCAATAAGGAGAGGATTGAAGCGTTCGCGCCCATTCAAGAATATCGCACCATTGGCCTGAAATAGTCAAATCCAGGGAAAAATGGGCAAAATTGTCTTTTGCCGTTGGACGTTGTGGCTTTAAATTAAGGACCTGTATATTCCTTTTGCGGGCCTCGTTTTGGACATTGGCAATAAATGTGGATACAGTCTGGCTGTCACTTTGCTGTTGAACAAGCTCACGGGCCATATCCTCATAAATGCGGTCAACCTCTTTGGACACCTTAGACGCACTCAATAATTTGACGAGTCGGGCCTCATAAGACTGTATATTATCATCCAGACTATTGGCAGAATTTAGGACAGGGTTAATACCGAACTGCATAGTGAGAAAACAGACCACACAGACAATAACACCACCAAATAATATTTGTTCTCTCTTGGAAAAATTCATGCTAACTGGCTAATCTCCTGCCTTTCCCTTTAATTGGCTACTGATTTGAAAATACGTGGCATTGCCGTCCCTTGTTTTACGAGAATTAACAAAATCCAATGTCACATTAGTAAAAAAGGGCGAATCAACCATACTTTTTTGCAATGCACTGACATCATCAGCTCCAAAAGTAAACCCTTGGATAACCAATGACTTTTTTCGTGTAATATTGAATAATGTGAGTGTGGATTTTTCCGGAAAAAAATTATGAAAATCATGCATCACATCAGCGATAAATGTCGTCTCATCTAACTTGTTCTGAACAAAAGAAACGCGCTGCTTAATTCCTTGCATATCTTTGACCTTATTCTGAGCAACTGAAAACTGTTCTTTTAATTCTGTTAAATACTGCTTTTTTTTAGATATCTGTGCATAAAACCCTGAAAACCCTAATACGCATATTCCCAAAAACATGACCGCAATTCTCACCCAGGCCCGTACTTGGCGGCGGCGCCTTGTTAAGGTAAGAATATTTTCGGGGATAAAATTTAACAGTTTATCGTCGGTTACCGCGGCTGCGCCAATACAACTGACTGGAAGAGCGGGATTGATCCCTCCTTCAAGAGCTTTAGATTTTATCTGCACACTGGGCATTGTCGACACATCTAAAATTTGAGAAGAACTGCTCGCCCAGACATCGAGAGCCTCTTTGGTTGTGTGTAATTGATCTCCGTCACCGATGAGAAAATAATTAATGCGTTGTGCATCAATCGCCTCTTTTTGAAAACTTGTTATGGTTAGCTCCAATTGATTAATCAACATCTCTATCGTCTGTTTATCATTGCTAAAGCCAAAACGGAGCGCCCGTGCATAGGCCAGCTTACCGGCATGATAAAACACCAAATCAATAACCTTAGTGTCGCAATTAATAAATAGATTTGTGTCGGACAAAGAAACTTGGGGATAATTAAGGTAGTGTGAAAAACCCAGCGCACCAAGCGTAAGCATTGATGGCTCAATACCCAGCCCCTTAAGCACGCGTAAACACCGCATGGAAGCCTTTTTTTCTACACACAGACACAATACCTTTGAATAGCCGTCCTCCTGCAAATTAATAATATTATGATGACAAATAACCTCATCGATAGAATAAGGAATCAAATTTCCTAACTGCAAAGAGACCATTCTGCTGATTTCCCTAGGATTTTTTGATGGGAGCACTAAATAACGGAATAAAACTTGTCGTCGTGGCAGCAAAACAATAACACGATGCGTTTTCGCATTTAAGGATTTAACATTAACCAACCTTGCCAAAAGAGCCGTCGCATCTTTTTCATTAGAAGACGTAGTCGGGACGGCATCGAACTTTTGAATCACATGCTTTGAACCACGATGCTGCAGCCGAAGAACATACATGTCGGTATCGTTAAATTCAATTACTGTTGTGTATTTATATGCCATGTTTACTCAAAAATTCTATCAAAAACAACGGTATTATCCTCTGTTTTAACGATTATTTCCCTGTACTGCTCTATATCAAACTGCGTGTCCTTTCCCAAAGCAAGTATTTTTATATAGAGTGGATCTTGTGCAATATGAAATGTTGTTAAGTTGCGATAAATAGCCTCTTCGCTCGATGACAACCGGTCTAAAATATTAAGCTGATCCTCAACATTGTTCCCTGAGTCCACAATAACCCGGTCATCCTCAGTACATAGTGTTTCATCCACACCTAAACGGTATTGCACAAGCATATCGATGACCGCATCAACTGTTTGTTCATCCGTCTTTGGAAAAGAAAGCGCGATAGCCTTAAGCAGCTCGGGCCGGACCATATTAATATTAAATCCCGGCGTTTGCTGTTCGTATTTCGGAAATACTGTGACAAAAGGCTCTATGGCCGTCACAATCTCATCAGAAAACCCCGCCACCATCGACAATTCAAAAATCGAATCCAAAGGCCTGTTTTTCACCTTAACTGGGCGCGACTCTTTATCATACTCAGCCTGCTCCGCTCCTTCGGCATCCACGGTAGCTGATGTTTGATTATCGCGATCCACCCAATCCAAAACAGCCAACGCCATTTCCTCTGCCGTATCCTCGTCGATATCACTGACTATTTCCAATAACCGCGCAAAAATCAGATGATTGTTGCTCTTTATAGCATTAAGGTTTACTCTTGCCCGCTCATCCCAAAGAGCAAATCCTGAAGTTTCCTGATCATAAACCAGGCTGAATGCTGCGTGATCACTCACATCCACATTGTCTAATAGCCTCTTTTGTTCATCCTCATCCATGAAATGGCCACAAGGACTTTGAAAATCGATTTTTTCACCCCTCTGCTCATCCACCAGCAGATTAAAAACATAAGGCACAGCCGATTTCGCCGCATACCCTGCACGAAAATTTCCCAGTTTGTATTTCACCAACTCCAAATCAACACTCAAACGCTGAGAAAGACCTATAGCAATCAAAGATAAAATCGCAACAACCCATAAAACGCTAATCAAAATCAAACCCGATTCATTCTGTTTACGCCATGCAGTGCCCATATGTACAATACTTTAATTAAGACTCTGTGCCTCGGTTATAACGGCTAAACGTGAAATTTCAATAGCCTTCTCTTCTTCCGTACGCGGAACATAATCAAAATTCATACGGACAATATACGGCATCTCGGCATCTTCCCATATGGAAACCCACTTTGATTGTCCCTCCTCTATAACATCCTGCCCGTCAGTTGACTGAGCATCCATATACCTTAAAAAAGAAAATGTAAGCCCCTCCGATTTTATACGCCGGGAGAGAATCTCTTCCTCAATATTTAAATCATCCCCACTGAGATAATCGCGCAAAGGTTGGCGTTTACGTATAAGTAGTTGCGTTGTGTCCTCGCTCGTTACAGAATCTTGAGGGCCGTCAGGATTGAATACAGTGACAAACGTTTGGCTTTGCTTAGGATCAGCTAAAAAATAGGAAATCACTTCAAGTTTCCGGTCAGTTATGGTTATTAAAGAAATCGTGTCATTTTGCCCCTTAAACGGCAACTCTTCTTCCAATGACAATGTCCCTGAAAAATCATAATCAACGGCATTTTCTATATCATATTGAAATTGATCCAAAGCCCACATCACCTCACGATTAAAAAAATTGATGGCATCGACGCGTTTTTGAATCCGCATACCATTATGAAAAACAGCAAATAAAGATGATGCTATAATCCCAAAAACGGTTAGCGCTAAAAGAAGTTCCAAGAGCGTAAATGCGCGCCTATTACTCATGCACCTCATCCTCATGGTGCATCTGATACAAACTTACTTCCAAAAACTCTTTGGAATCATCTGTATTTCCAAAAAATATTTGTAATTTGTGATTAACAAGCTTTGCCAACAATCTCCTTGATTCGATGTCATACCGGTATTGTTCAAAAGGAGGGTCAAAATTCCCTTCTTTAAGCAGCGCATCGTCATGCAATACCTCAACCAGTTTATTTTGCCCGACAATCAACCCTACTAAAAGTTGATCGGTCTTAAGTATCCCACGGTATGCCTGAACCAATGATTGAACCACAAGCGTTAAAGAAAAGGCCATAACCACAACCGCGATCAGCACCTCTAAAAGCACCCCTCCTTGTTGATCCCTTATTTTCATCACTTACTTTCCATAAGATGCACAACATTACGTTGATGTCTGGTTGAAATTGTCAATGATTGCTTATTGTTCTTTATGTGCATCGTAACCGGCATAATGGTCCCATTGGGATAAAACTCAACACGTGTTTGATCACATTTAACATCAACATTGTCCGGAAATACTAATGGCCGCGCAAAACGGCTTTTAACCACACCATACACTTCCTTATTCCCCAAACCTTGCGGATCCGATTCCTTTAATTGAAAGGTGCGATATCCATCGAAATCCAATGCATAGATTTTTTTCTTTTTGATCGCCTGCATTTGCGCATAGTTCATCAAATAAGTTAATTGCCTTACCTTTTGTGTCAAAGAAAAACCGTAAAAGCTGCGGCTAAAGTTAGGAATAGCAATACCGATAATAATTGTCAAAATAACAAAAGTTAAAATAACTTCTAAAAGAGTAAATCCCTTATTTCTTATCACACGCACCCTGCTTATTGAATAATCAAATTCATCTGAAAAATCGGCAGCAACATTGATATAACTATACCTCCGATAACGGCCACCACAAACATAAGCACAACCCATCCCATGACATTGACAACAATTTCAGTTACTTCGGCAACCTGCTGTTCACACATACCTGCTAATTTATAAAATGATTGAGCGAGCTGTCCTGACTCCTCTCCGGTACGAATCATGACGGCCGCATAGGCTTGGTCTAAAATAGTCGATTCAAAGGCTGATGAAACATCGACGCCATTTTTAACTTCCTGAGATATTTGCAGCATCTGTTCTTTGATAACAACATTACCTAAAACATCGACGGCCGAATTAAGCGCATCAACCAGCGGCACCCCGCCATCAAGAAGAGTAGCAATAGTCCGTGATGCGCGCCCTATTTCAACTTGCTTAATAAACTCATTGAGCAGCGGAACAGCTAAAATTTTTTGATCAATCCAAGCCCGCCCTTCGGCAGAACGGTTAAACCGGTACCCATAAGCGCATACAACCGACATAATGATAACGATGGCCCACCAATACCCTTGTAAAAAATAACTGGCCCCAAGGACAATCCTGGTCGATAAAGGCAACGGCATATCAGAATCTTCAAAAACAACCGCCAGGTTAGGCAAAACAAAGGTGAGCATAATAAATATACTCATCACACCAACAAACAAAATAAAACTGGGATAAAGCATACTCATCATAACACGGCTGCGCAGACGAATATCCGCATCCAAAAAGGCATACAAACGCTGCATAACAGGCCCCAGCTGCCCGCTCAATTCTCCTGATTTTATCAAATTGATATACAGCGGTGAAAAAACATCCGTGTGTTTGCTCAAAGCCCCTGAAAAACTGTCGCCCATTTTAACATTCTGATACAGATCTTCTGTGATACGCAGCATAGCCGCATCCTTAGTTTGCTTAATCATAACTTCCAATGCCCGGATTAAAGAAACTCCTGCATTAAACATATCGCTCATCTGACGCGTAAAAAAACAAACAGCTTTTTTGGAAACAGAACGCCGCAAAGAAAAATTGATCTGAGAAAAATTAACGGCATTGGATATATTAGCCTCATGCGCAGACACCTGAATCGGTGCATACCCGCTTTCGACAATTTTATTAACCGCCTCGCTTTCTGAAGCCGCATCAATAACTCCTTTAATAAAAGCGTTCGGTCCTTTCTTGGCCTTGTAGTAATACTTCTTCATCGCTAGGCATCCTCTTTAACAACACGCAACACTTCTTTCATCGTTGTCACGCCACGCAAAACCGCTTGCAATCCCTGATCCATTAATGTGCTCATCCCGCCCTCAACGGCCTTGGCTTTGATTTCCCCCGATGAGGCCCCGGCTAAAATAATTTTTTTAACAGGCTCACTCATCACCAAAAATTCATAAATCGCCTGCCGACCGAGATACCCGGTCTGACGGCAATGTTCACAGCCGGTCCCTTCAAATATTTTTGCTTCGCCAAGCTCCTCACGACTTATCCCTAAATCACTTAAAACATCATCCGTAATTTCCGCCGGTTGCTTACAATAAGAACAAATACAACGAATGAGACGCTGTGCGATAAAACATTCAACCGCACTTGTAATTAAATAAGGCTCAACCCCCATATCAATCAGACGCGCCACTCCACCGGCGGCATCATTAGTATGCAGTGTAGAAAAAACCAAATGTCCTGTTAAGGAGGCTTGCATTGTAATGCGTGCCGTCTCAATATCACGCACCTCACCGACCATCATAACATCCGGATCAAAACGCAGCATAGATCTTAAGCCCATTGCAAAGCTAAGACCTATAGATGGGTTAATCTGAATCTGCGTAATCCCACGCAATTGATACTCCACAGGATCTTCAATGGTAATTAATTTACGTTCTTGCGTATTTAGCTGAGAAAGGCATCCATATAATGTCGTTGTCTTTCCGCTTCCCGTCGGGCCTGTGACAAAGATAACACCATTAGGTTTATTGATAAATTCCGTTAAAACACTTTGATCGTCATCCGAAAGGCCCAGTTCAGATAAGTTGAGCAGTTTAAGTGAATTTAAAATACGAATCACAACCCCCTGACCATAAGGCGTCGGTATAAACGCCACACGTAAATCCAAATCAGTATCGCCCACACGCACCTTAACACGCCCATCCTGCGGCAGGCGTTTTTCGGCAATATCGAGATTGGCCATAACTTTGATCCGCGAGTTAAGTGCATCACGAAAATGCTTTAAATCCGACGGCACCTGCGCCTCATAAAGAATCCCGTCAATGCGGTAACGGATATTTAATTCATCTTCAAAAGGTTCAATATGAATATCGGTCGCTTGATCTTCATAGGCACGTAAAATAATTTTATTAAGAAATGCCCCTATGGAAGCTTCGGAGCCAATTTCATCAATCCTTTCTGCTTCTTTGAATTTAGCCAATGCCGGTGCCGAAGAGGCGCCCATCATCGTCTCAATCGTTTCTGCTCCTAAGCCATAATATTTATGAATGGCCTCTTCAATATCCTTACTATTACTATAGACCGAATGTATTTGCATCTTAACCAGCATCTCAAGGTCATCAATCACATTAATATCCAAAGGATTGACCATAGCCACAACCAAAATTTCGCGGTCTATAGAAACGGGCATAACATGATAATGATTAACAATCTTGGCAGGAATTTTGGCAATGACCTCAGCGGGAATATCTTTATCTTTGAGTCGGCAATAATCAACTTCCAGCTGCTCAGCAATGACAGCATCTACTTCTTCGCGGGTAACATAACCTAAACGGAGAATAATTAAACCTAAATATTCTTTGGTTTTTTTTTGCTCTTCTAAAGCAAATTGCAGTTGATCTTGAGTAATTAAATTATGTGCGACTAAAATTTCGCCAATACGTCTGGATCTTTTTGGCATTGTGCTTCCCTCTAAAAATCAACCGTTTGCGTGTATTCATACAGATCTCCTGAAATAATGCGGGGCGTCAAAAAGATAACAATTTCTGTCTTTTCTGTAGTTTTATCTTCGCTGCGAAATGCCCTACCCACAACCGGAATACTACCTAAGACAGGTACTTGCTTTCTGTTATCTGATTCTTCTTCTTTAATCAAACCACCAATGACAATCGTCACACCATCTTTGACACGCACAGTTGTCTCGACTTCAGAAGTTTCAACAATAGGGATAAAGTTTCCTTGGCTGGTTTCCAAATCACTCGGTGCCGAACTAACCTCAGGCTTAATTTTCATGGTGATATAATCATCGTTATGAATTTGCGGCGTTACAAAAAGTTTAACACCGACATCCACATAATTAATCGCCTCGGCTGTTGTCGCATTACCATCGGTTAATGTGGTCGATGAGGTGACATAAGGCCGGTTTGTTCCGACAAGAATTTTAGCCTCTTCATTATTAACAACCGCAATACGCGGGTTGGATAGCACACGCGTATTACCCCGATCCGATAATGCCTCGAGGGCAAAGGTATACTCGTCTGTATCCAAAACACCGACCTTAAACCGTCCAAACTGACCGACCTCTGGTGTTGCGCTGACATTGCTAAAGGCGCTTTTTAAACCCAAGTTATGTTCATCAACAAATAATGTTTCCCAGTCAACACCCATTCTAAATTCATCTGTAAGGGTCACCTGAAGAATTTTTGCTTCAACGAGAACTTCTCCCTCACGATCATCAAGCAAAAAAATCATTTCCGATATTTCATTGAGTTTCGGTAATGTGTCCATTACAATCACTTGATTAGAACGCGTGTCATATTCAACCTGCCCAATGCCTTGCGTTAGGACCTTCTCAACAGTAAGCGCAATATCTTCGGCCTTTGCATAGCTTAATGCAAAAACCTCCGTGGCGCGCGGAACATCAATCTCTTCAATAAAAACCGTAATTTCATCAATCACATCTTCAATGTCCTTAACAAATACTTTGTTTGAACGCACGTCATGAGTCACCACACCTAAGCCCGGCGTTAGAAAATTCTGCAGCTGCCCTGCCACCGATTCAACTTGAACAAAACGCAGATCATAGGCTTTATACCTGAGAGGCTGGTCAATGTAGGAAAGGTACTCACGCATCATCTCAAGTTTAGACGGAATATCAGAAATCATAATGGTATTGAGCTTTGTATCCGCAACGATTTTACCGACCGAACTTTTCATTCTTTCGAGGAGCGCAACAACATCAGTTGCCTTCAACCCTTTGAGGGCAATAACTTCTGTTTCGATTTGTTGACCAAATTTCCGACCATAAAAGGCCTCGTATTCTGCGGCAGGCATAACACGGATAATTCCATTATCCTCGGCAAAAGCCAGATCATTGGCATCTAAAATAATACGCAGTGCATCAAAGACCTCCACATCCTTCAGATAAACCGTCACACGACCGCTAACAGAGTTGCCGGCGACAATATTCAAACCTGTTTTGGAAGAAATAAGTTTGAGCACATCTTTAATATCCATATCGCGTAGCTCAAGGATATTTAAGACTTTTCGTTCACGCTGAATACTATCTAATGCAGGCGAGATCTTTTTAAAAACTTTTTTGGGAGCACGAACTACTTCAAGCGGCTTGACCGGCTCTATTTTCTGATTATCATCTTGATAAGTTTTTAAAATCGCTTGCGGCAGATCTTTTAATGGTTGGGCCGCAACAAGTGGTCCCTCCCCTGTTAATTCGCCGATTATCTTTTGATTGTTTTGGTATTCACGTAAAAGCAGCTCTTGTTCGGCCAAATCCAACCTTTGGGCGAGCATATCATCCGCTTGCGCACCGCTAAACAAGAACCCATTAAGGATTAGAACTGAAAAAACGAGGATCATTATTTTAATACGCCAAATACTCATGGTTGAACCGCCTCGATTTTATAAACATTAGTCTGATATTCTAAATAAATATACTCTTCAGTCACTTCAATAAGCTTAAGCTCATCCTGTTGAAGACCTTCTTTCAGAAAAAAAGCAGCATTTTTCTGAGTGTCCTCAACAACTACCTCTAAATGCTCTCCTTGTATAACGGCGACAACACGTAAGTGACCGGGAAGCTCCGTAAAAGCCGACGCCGCTTCACCCACAGCACCTGGCCCCTGCACTTCAGCAGGACTCGTGGCCTTATCTTTTCTGGAAAACAAATTTCTCAACTGTGTGCATTGCACCAAAAACTGCGGCTTGGGCCACTCGATGGCCTCAATACCCACACCTTTTTGTGGCAAAATACGCACATTATGAATAAATGCACTGGCACTGCCCACCTCACGCGACCATAAATAGCCGTTTAAAGCCAATAATGCAATGATTGCCAACCCTAAAACAAACTGAGTAATTTTTTGAATAGAGAGTATACTCATATTAATCCTTTATAGATACATTATAGATATCTATATATTTAATACCAATATTATTTATTTTATTTTAAAGGGATTTTTAATAGCTAGGCGGGATCGATAGTATTATCAATGTAAAGATTCAGTCAGTTTGGTGGTGGATTTGATCTCTGCCTCAACAAGATCGGCATTATGCTCCATAATCGCCTGCATATGAGACTCACCCACACTTATGCGCTCTTGAATCTTGAGGATATTTTGTTTAATCTTCTTTAAATACATAATACGCCCACGTAGTTGTCTTTTGGCGACTTTTGGATCCACATACTGCAGAAAATACAAGGACAAATCGATGTCAAAAAATGGCCGTTCAATCGAAAGTAGACTGTTTGTAATAAGCCCATCAAACGCCTTTTTTCCTTTTCCCGTTAAACTATAGACATATTTTTCAGGAAACTTTCCGTCACGACCGGTTTGTTTTTTAATGAGGCCATTTTTTTCCATTTTTTTGAGTGGATAATAAATAGACTTGACCTTAAGTCCAATAAACTGAAAAGGCTCATCCGCGATGAGCCTTTTAATTTCATATCCATGTTTGGGCCCGTCTTTTAAGAGGCCGAGAAATAATAATTCGTTTTCAATCATTTAAATTTTTGAATCCTGGTAACGTTCGGTGTAGTCGATGATATGACTCATAACCTGCACACACCGTGACGGGTATTTGCCGATCGCTGTCTCGCCGGAAAGCATAATATAATGCGTGCCATCAAAAATGGCATTAGCAATGTCAGAGACCTCTGCTCTTGTCGGCCGGCCTTCTGAGATCATACTTTCAAGCATTTGTGTCGCCGTGATTGCAATTTTCTTTTTTCGATTGCACCGGCGGATGAGATACTTCTGAACAATAGGAATTTTATAGAGGGGCATCGTTACTCCAAGATCTCCGCGCGCGACCATCACCCCATCGCAATTATCCAAAATATCGTCCACATTCTTCACTCCCTCATGGCTTTCAATTTTAGCAATAACGCGAATACGCGGTTTGACCGGTTCGACAATCTCCATCACGCGTTGGATATCTTTTTTATTACGCACAAATGACTGCGCGACAAAATCAACTTTGTTCTTTATTAAAAACTGAAGGTCTCCGGCATCCTGATCCGTCATAATATTCGACGACAACTTAAGCTGTGGGATATTAACACCCTTACGGGATTTAAGCACGCCTCCCTGGATAACCTTAACTTTAAGTCGCTTGCCACCATGGCCAATGACTTTCAGCGTCAACCGTCCGTCGTCGATAAACACATCGGAGTTTTTTGTTATTTTTCTGACATCATCCTCATAATCAAAAGGAATCTGCTCTTTGGAAGATTCTTTATGAATATCTTCTTCTCGAGCCAAATAGAGAATTTGGTTATTTTCGATCGGAATATTTTTCTTTAATTTGCCAAGCCGAATACGATATCCGGCCAAATCCCCCAAAATTTTGACATTAAACCCGTGCTTTTTATTAATACGACGGACCTGATCAATGCGCGCTTGATGCGTTTTATGGTCTCCATGAGAAAAATTAAGACGGACGACATTCGCCCCTCTTGTCGCCATTTTTTTCAACACATCTTCGGTCGAACTCGCCGGACCTAATGTGCAAATAATTTGTGTGTCGGGACAGGCTTTTCTGCTTCGCATAAGTCTGCTCGCCTTTCTAAGATTTTATACTTCTTCAAACTTTAAATTTAACGCCTGAAATATAACTCTTGCAACTTTCCTTTTAGCTGAAGAGCTTTTGGAGGAAATTTCTATTTTGATATCACGACTCTCAAGCATTGTCAGAAATATACCTACTTCCGTGGTATCGACATTCCCTGGAATACCCATTACAACAATGATCCCTTTGACCGGATCATGCTGAAAGATATTAAAATAACCTTCCTCATTGACTCCGCGCATTTTCTCATCTAAACGCGCCATATCTAAAATCGCTTGATAACACTCATCATAGTCGCACCGATAGACACCCACAATAGCATCATATCGCAGCTCTTCTAAAGCAGCGGTCGATGTTCCCAGAATAACTTTCGGCGCATCTATCAGGCGGGCACAAGAAGATAAGGAAGCACATAGAAAAATCAAAAAAAGCAGTTGTCTGGCTTGCATGGGGAGCATTATAACAAATAACCTCTTGTTTTCAAATGAAAGTGCTATCCTTTACCCGTAGCGGAAGACCGCATTAATAACGTCATGGCGGCCGATAATGCCGACTAATTTTTGATCCCGTACAACAGGGAATGTGTGAATCCGCCGGTCGACGACATCATCGATGATATCGGTTAAAGATGTTTCAGGTGTAATGGTTTTGATATCGCGGATCATAATGGCATTGATCGGGTTTTCCTTGGCGACCTCAATCTGATGCGGCAAGTTCCCAATGGTCGTCCCCTCAGGCATAGCCCGGCTGTCGGCCACCATACGATCAAGAAGTTTATACATATCCGTCATGGTCACAATCCCCACGATTTGACCATCCCCATCAACAACCGGATAACCGCTGATTTTCTCGCGCAGCATAATATGCGCCACTTCCCCGACCGAGGCATCCTGATTAACGGTTATCACATGTTCACTCATGATGTCGGAGGCAAATATTAAGTCAATTTTTGCTTTTTCGTTCATAAATTCAAACTATCGATTTGCTCAGTCAATCCTTCGCAAACTTTTTCTAGACCCAGCGAATGAGCTCTGCTTTTGGTCAACTCATACTGAAGGATTTTTTCTTTTTCAAGCAAATGCTCGTTTAACTCTTTTAATTTGTCATAGTCTGTTTGCAAAACTGTATTTTGTGATAACAGCTCATTTTGTTGAACCTGAACCTCTGCGAGATTTTCAAACCCAAAAGTCTTGCCGGCTTTCTGTCGTGCATCCTTCAATTCATCATCTAAAGCCCTACGCTCCTCTTCCAAAAGTTTAATTTTCCCCAACAGAAGTTCGTTTTCATATTGAAGTTTACCGACAAGATCGTCTTGCGACTGTTTTTGTTCAGCAACCTTACGTCTTAGCAGCACAAAACGCTCGGCTAAACGATTATAGCGCGCGACAATTTTATTATCTTTATCCTCCAAGGCAACATTAGAGCGTTTAAGATTCTCAAGCTCTTCTTTGGCTCTTAACAAGTCCTCTTTTTCCGCCTTGAGCGCCGCTACTTCTTTTTCCCAGACCTCAACCCCGAGCGTCTCTTGCGTTTGGGCCACCTGAAGCTCTTGGCTGATTCTTTCAATACTCTTATTTAGTTCGCTGCATTTGCGTGTCTGCTCCATAATATCGGTTTTAAGTTTTTCATTGTCCGTCTTAAGCTCATCTATAATAGCCGCCGACTCTTGCAGTTTTTCTTTGGTGGAAGATAAATCCGCTTTTTCTTTTTGAAGCACAGTCACCTCATTACGTAATTTGGTGTTCTCATCGGTAAGTGTCATAATCTGATCTTTAAGAACCGCTGTTTCCTGATAATTGACCGGCGCCGGCGCAGCCATCTGAGGCTGAACTGATCCGGTCTGTTTATTTTGCTGGGCGAGAAACTCCATTTTTGCGCGTTGAATTTCATCAACACCCGCGATTGGCACAGCGCCCGACGAACGTTTCAACATACGATACGCTAAATAACCGATTCCAATCAACGCGATTCCAACAACTCCACTAACAATCAATAAAGACGGC
>JANQMA010000050.1 GCA_028280285.1 Candidatus Omnitrophota bacterium
ACGGGTTAATGTATTGCTCATTGGTAACCATCCTTTACTTATTCACTATTGTAAACGGTTACCCGAATTGTGACAATATACAAGGGGCGGATCGTGATCCGCCCTATAAAAAATAGTGCCTTGCACTATTTTTTATGTGATAAATTAGGGGCGCTCACGAGCGCCCCCTACGCATTTTTTGTTACAATCCAATCTTTAATCCTTCCAACACCTTACATCCCTTTTTTAATTGACAATCCCGGCGAAATATACTATTGTAAGGGCTCGTTGGGTTAAAGGTGAAGGGTGAAAGGTGAAAGTAGAACCTTACATCTTTTATCTTTAACCTCTAACCTTTCACCTAATTTTATGAATACTCTTCAAAAAGTAGTCATATCTCTCTTTTTTCTTTTTTTCATAGTTTCCCCCACAGATGCGTTTGCATCCAAAAAAATAGTTTCCAACACAGATTTTTATATTCCGGATACAAAACTCGGGAGTAACCCGCTCCAATCCATTAATCGCATCAAAGCAACCCACCAGGCGATTATCAATCGTATCAATACGCTTTTAGCCAACGTTAAAGAAGAAGAGTGTAAAAAACTTGATTGCGCATCAGTGCACGAACTGTATAACATTCTGGATGGTTTAAGCGAATGGATGAGTGCCACATGGTCTTGTCTTAAAAATGCTGAAAAGTACGCGAAAGAAAATGCACGCCGTCACGCATTTTCAGCAGATCGTATGAAATCACATGCCGAAGATTTAACCAATCTTCAATGGTGGGCCAAATATGGCCAAAACTTCTCTGAAAAACTTTTTGCAACGGCAAACTTCCTCGATATTGGTGATTCTGTCAAAAAAGGTGATTATGGGGACGCCCTTGAAAAGACGGGACGAACGGGAACGGTTATGGCGACATCAGGTAATGATGAAGCAAATCTTGCGACTGGTATTGGTCTTTCAGGTATGGAAAAAGATCCACGCAAAGGCGGGCTTAAAGCAACATTTCAAGCACTTAACTATGTCGCTAAAAAAGATATTGCTAATCGTACTGAGCGCATTAAAGGAATGCATCAGGAAGTACAAGAGCAAGATAAGTGGAAAGCTCAGTGGGAGCAGCACAAAAATTACATCGATGGTGGTATCGCACTTATTGAGGGGTTACGCAAGCAAATTTGGGACGCGCGGTCTAAAGTGCATGAGCTGGCCATTGATTGCGGCCAAAAAGAAAGTGCGGGTTGCCATAAAGCTTACGAAGCGGCTCTTGATCGGGCCAGTGCAGACTATAAAAAGGCAATGGATGCGATTGATACAGAAGTTGGCAAGGTTCAAGATGAGCTTAAAGAAAGTTACAAAAAGACCGACGAGCTCACCAAAAAAGCACTTGAAACAATTGATTCTAAACGCGATATGCAAAAGAAAATGGATCAGAAAAATCCAGATCTGGAAGCCTACCGCAAAGCCCAACGCACATATGACAATGCGAAAAAACTGTTAAGTGAAATACGCGCCGATCGCCGCAAATCCGGCATCAGCGGAGGCGGTCAAACACACATCGAAACCGACGCGATGAATAAAATGTCTCAAGCGCGTGCGGATATGGAGAAGCTTGAGCGTGAGAAAAATATTTCAAAATTAGAAAAAGATGAAAGTGCACTTGCGAAGAATATAGAGAAAGCGCAAAAAGAACCAAAGAAACTTTTAGATCAAGCCGATAAGATCCGCGAGGGGCGGAATGCGATTAAAAAGCGTTTAGATGCAGCCAAGAAAAAAGCCGAGGAAAAGCGTAAAGCCGCTGAAAAAAAATACAATGATCAATTAGCAGCTGCGAATGATAAGTTTAGCTCATGTTTGAGCCGATCAGTTAAAGGTGCTTCTGGCGCTAAAGGCTCGGTAGATAGAGTATTTAAAAAAGGCGGTGATGCTTTAGGTTGGGGCGTTGATTGCATGAATAATTGCGCGGCTGCTTTTAACAATGCATCTAATGCCATTGCCAAGTTTCAATTTACATATAAGGAAGATCCAAATTGTGGTAAAGAAGATGGACTACGCGCACCGCGTGATGGCGGTCCGATTAAAAGTGGACTAAATGATCCGGGATTTACAAAAGGGTTGCGTGATGCACCGCAAGCTACTGCTGCGGGACCAACCAAAGGTGTTGTGCGTGAACTAGCCCCGGGCACTGGTCAAAAGGGTATTAAAGGGATTACCGATCAGCCGACCAAAAGCAATTTCCAACGTGACTTTGGTGATTTAATCAGCGGTAAATCCGATGAGGGACCTGACCCATGTAAGTCTGCTGAACCAAAAGGCATGACACGTGATTATAAAGAATGTTCGCTCAGCTGTAATACAGTTTGTTCGTACAAAACAACAGTCAACGGTGTTAACTGTTTTGCGTGCCAGCAAGGCGGCGGTCAAACTTGTAAAGATATCGGCGCGTTGGATTATCCAGCCAATTGGTGTGAGCCGGGCGGCGTATGCCATAAAGATCCTCTCTTTTATTGCGTCACACCTTATGATGCGGTCGCGCCTGACCGCACCAAACTCAAATGTACAAACTGTAAAAAACGTCCTGACATGTGTTGGCAAAAAGTAAAGGACGGCACAACGACGTATACCAATTGTAAACTCGGATGTTGGAATGGCACGTGTGTCTATAAGGGTAAGTACCGCGAACAAGAGTGGGATGGCACGGATGAATATATTCATTGTTATGAATGTGTGACGCCGCCGCCACCGCCGAGCTGTGAAGATTTGAATTGGGGCTATGATTTTGAAGATGATTGTCTGCGTATGTGTGCTGATCCAGGATATTGCGTGGAAGTGCTTATGACCATGGGTGGTGACGACGGCAAAAAAGATGATGATGATGGTAAAAAAGGCGGCGGCGAAGGTGGCAAAGAGGGTGGTAAAGAAGGCGGTAAAGGCGGTGGCACGCGCACCCGCGGCGGCGGTGGAGGTCTTCCTCCTAAACCGGATCATCCAGGGCATCCGGGTGGACCGGGATCACCGGGCACACCATTAACATCTGATGCGCGTCAGCCAGATAAGAAGGAAGAGAAAAAAGATCCGTGTGAAGAAGTATCTAAGGCGCTTAAAAATGCGGATGTATTACCACAAGAACATCCAAATGATATTAAACGTCAACAAAAATGGACGAAAATACTTAAGGAAGCTGTTGAGAAATTTAAGAAAAAAGCCGGGCCGATTAATAAACAATTAACTAAGCAAAGAGCCAAAGTTGAGTCTTATGGTAAGCAAGCCAATGCGGCCGCGGCTGACTATAAGAAGAAAAAAGCACTTTGGAAGTCAAAGCCAGGCCTTGGCGGGTATACAACGCGCCTTGAAAATGAGATGAATGCAGCGAAAAAAGTAATGGAGCGGGCTAATGTAGCGTATAAAGATGCTAAAACGAATTTGGCACGCCAAGAAGCAAGTTTTGGCCGCAGTTTAGCGCCTTTACGTCGCGAAGTTCAGCGCGCAGCTTACCAGGCAGATCCGAATCTTAAAAAAGCAGCGGCCGCTGAACGCACTGATCAAATGTATGAGGCAGAGAGAGATTTAGCGCATCTTAAGCAATCACGTCAAATTAGTAACAAGGAATTTGAAAAGCAGCGCGCTGATCTGCAAAAGACAATTAATCGTGGTGGTAAGAAAGCTGAGCGAGCGCAGACAGAACTTGAGAATTTAAATCGTGGGCAAAAAGAATGGAATGCGATTTATGATCGTCGTGAACGTAATCTGAAAAAAGATATTAAACGCATGACACAAGATAATGGCGAGCTTGATGTGGGGCCGATTAATGAAGCGGAGTCTTTATTTAAGAGCATGGGGGAAAGTGCAGCCAATATTAGGCATGAGCGCAATAAACTTGTTAAATTGCGCAGACATATGCAGAAAGCCGTCGACAATAATTGCCCGCCGAAAGGTGCTGCCGATGTGATTAAAGTTCTTGATCAAAAGATGAAGGAAATGGAGGAAATTGAAGCCAATCTTTCTGATAAGCAAAGAGAAATTGATCGCGGCTTCCCGCTCTCTCGCGAAGATCAACAACGTATTGCCAACAGTGCTTCTCAAATCGCTAATGGTTCAAAGAAAATGGGTGCGGTTAAAGATACATCCGATTTCTTCCTGGAAACATTAGGGGATGAAGTTGTAAGAACGATCACCGATCCGCGTGTCTCGACGAAGAAAGCGTTCTGGTATTCGGTTGGGGTTGTGCAAGGTGTGGGTAAAGCGATTAAAGGATTGATTGATTTAGGTGTGGGAACACTTGATCTGCTTGGCGAACAAGCAGCCATGGCGCTTGGTTTTGAAGATGGTGGTATTTTTGGTTCCGATGCAACCAAAACACTACAGAAAATTTTAGGTGTGGTTGACGGCAATGTGAATTTGGATGGTCTTGAAAAATTAGCGCAAGCCATCGATAAGGCACTTGCTAAACAAACTAAGAAGTTAATGCGTTCTAATGATTATGATAAGACTGGATCACAAGTTAGTGGCCAGGTTGTCGGAGAATTAGTTGTCGGCGATAAAGTGCTAAGTACAGCGATTAAAGGCGTATCAAGAGTCCGTAGTGTGCTTCGTTTGCCGACAGAGCTTAAAGGACCGAAGGTCCCAACCGGGCCGCCAAAGCCGCCAAAAACACCGAATGTCGATGACCTTGTTCCGCCAAAGACACCGGATAAGACTCCTGCAGGCACAGGGGCAGGTTCCCGTCGAGGAGCAGGCGCGGCGGATAATGCGGCCAAAGCCGATGGTCCAAAAGCAACACCAAAAGAACCAAATGCGCCGCCAAAGGTTGCCAAAGAACTTGATAATACCAAGCCACTTGAGAAAAAAGGAACAGCTAAAGAAAAGCTTGATGCTGATACGGCTAAGAAACTTGAAGAAGAAAATGGATTTAGAAAAGATCATGCTGAGAATATGCATAAGTTTGCGCAAGAGCATGATGCCTTCCTTATAGTCCGTGACGGTAACCCGGATTCGGTTCGTCATATGAATAATCCGGACTTCATGCCAAAGCCGGTCACATCCAAAGCAAAGACAGCCAAAGTTGGACCAAAGAGTAATCAGGGACTCGTTGTCGATCCGACACATCCAACACAAGCGAAGTATTGGGATGATGCGATTTCTGAAGCGGCACTCGCGGGCGATACGAAAAAACTTAAATGGCTTAAAGAAAATCGTCGTAAAGCGATTAAAGAGTGGAATAATTACGGCGACAAAATGAAGAAGAATGGTTACTTTGTGCAAGATAACGGGGTAATTGGATTTAAAGATCCGGAGACAGGAAAAGTCTTTAAAGGCATTCACGGTGATTATGATTTACATGGTGTGTATAAAGCGGGAGCTGATGGCAAGGCTGCCGGTAAAGTTTCTTACGGTAGCGGGGACGCGATGCGTCCAGGGGGATCGCCTCTGGAAGATGGGGCTGCGTTAAGAAAGCAGCTTAATGAAGCGATCGATCCGGACAAAAAATATATTCAGCATGGTGCGCAAGACGATTGGGTTCCGGATCCAAAATATGTGCCGAATAAACCGCCGGATCCACCGGCAACAATCTTCTTCCCGGATGGACGTCCGCCGAAGCGTTTAGAAACGCACGCGGATATGAAGAAATTCTATGAAGAAGAAATGGGTATCAAGTTTGATTATCCGGATCCACCGGCTAAAAAAGGATTATCCAGTGGAACCGGTGCGGCAAAAGCACCGCCGACGCCGGCAGCGTCGACATTACCTGATTTTGATGGGGTAAAGATACCGGCAAAACCGGTGCAAGGACAGCCTAAAGTTTCGACGCACGCGCAGTCTAATTCGAATTTAAATTTTGTTGATAATACAGGTAAGCAAGTTGAGTTAAAAACAGGAGATCATTTGGGTTCAGGTTCAACAAGTTCTGTGTATGTCGATGCCGCTAATCCGCAGCAAGTGATTCGCGTAACGGATACGATGGGTGATGTGGCCGAAGCAGCAAAGTTAGATCAATTTGGACGCAAGGTTGTAGAAGATGTGGCTCAACAAACAGACAGTATTCGTATTGTACGCCAGGTTGATCGCAAGGTTGTACAGAATCAACCGGGCTCACATTTAAACAATCATGTGGTTGAAATCGTTGAGAAGGCACAAAACGGAACGGCGAAAAGTATGATTGCCAAACAAGGCGGACAATTAACAGAAAAACAAGCCCAAGCCTTAAACAAAGCGGTGACAGATTTAAATAATCGAGGCTATGCATGGCTCGACGCTAAACCGGATAATTATGGCTTTGAAAAAATTCCAGGCACAGATGATATTCGTGTGGTTGTGATTGATCCGGGTGGAATTGTGCCGATGAAGAGTCCGGGCGCGGCCCGTAAAATGCAACACCGTATCCAAGCGCCAGACAAAGCATTTGTTGAAGGGTATAACAGTGTCGGCAATCAGCAGTTTAAAGATTTGTTCGCGGCTGAAGAATGGCAAAAGATTATTGATGTGCATGGGGGCGATATTGATTTAAAAAAATTAGGCGTCAGTTCAGCGCAAGATGTGAAATTTAATCCAAGTGGGAACATTGGCCAACCACGCGTTGGTCAGCTATTTAACGAAAGTTTATGAGACAGCACATACTAACAATTAGTTTATTCGCATTTTTGATCAGCGCGACAAGTGTGTCCGCGAATCTTGGCGGTGAATTTGTGCACGGTACGGGCGGCAAGTCGACGGCCGCGGAAACGTTTGGATACAAATATCAGAATGCTAAGGCGGCAGGAAAAGACGCATTTAATAAATTTGCCCGTGATGTGATGAAGAATGGTTCGGCGGACGAGAAAAAGATGTTTGAAAATATGTACGAAGGTAAAAATCCTGCCGGACGGGAAATGCCGCAAGATAAAGATGGCAATCCGGTTGGATGGAATGGCGATCCGAATGATCCGGGCCCATCTGATTGGTCGGATTATATTGTTGAAACGGATGGAGCTGGAAATGTCACAGGGTTTAAAGAAAAGAATCATTACGAAATGGATGAAGATGGCGATGGTGTTGTCAGCGATGATGAGCGTCGGGAGTTTGAAGAGCAACGAACCGAAGAGTTGATGGAAGACATGCCGGAGGAGATGCGTGATGCGGTTGAAGAGGCGATGGATAAAGATGGTGATGGCAAGATTTCGAACGAAGAACGCAAAGAGTGGAATGACAATGAAGAAAATCGTCAAAACGGCGGGCCGCCTGGGCAAGTGCCGCCAATTGCGGATTGGGATAAAAATAATGACGGGAAACCGGATAAAGGATTTCAACTGTGGTGTTGGCAATGTGTGCCGGGCGTAGATGATTTAGATGAATGTCACCATGGGTGGCCGGGCAATTGCGATAACAATGGTTCGTGTACGATTGCGGAAATGTGTATTCAGGCCAATGAAGTGCATGGCGATCGTGCGTATGAATGTCATACGTGTGAATACATTAATGATCAACCGAATCCGTGCCTCGAAAAGGGCTTGTATCCAACGCCGGGATGTAATTCGGATTGCCGACCGATTGATAATTGTCATGCGGTCCATATTGATCGCAATACCGGCGACCGTCGTTCTTCCACTATAATGCGCAGTGATCTTGTTTGTTATGAGTGTGGTCAATATATAGAAGAAAAGCCGAAGTGTACGGATGGTTTGCTTGATGGTGTTTGTGACGGGCATATGTGTAAAGATGATGAAGAGTGTAAAACCGTTGGTGATTTTTGTCATGTGTGTCTAAAGAAAAAACCAAAATGTCCTGATGGCACGGATTATGGTAAGTGCAATGAGTATAGTTGTACAAGCCAACAAGAATGTATTCAGCAAGGGGAGTGTTACTCTTGTAAAGATAAACCGCCGCCGCCAAATCATTGTGAAAGCGCAGAAATGTACAGCGGTGGCTGTCATGGTATTTGTGATGCGGATGAAGGGTGTGAGGAAAGTAAGGTAAAGGGGCAAGTATGTCATGAGTGTTTTGAATTGGAAGAGGAGGAAGAAGATGATCCTTGCGAGAAGGCTGAACTTTATAAGGGTGGTTGTCCGGGGGCTTGTTCCGACGAGGAAATTTGCAATCCGCGTAAGATCGAAGGTGTGCAATGTCACGAATGTGAAGAAAAACCGGAAGAAGAATATGAGTGTAAAGACGGGTTGCTTGAAGGCGCTTGTGACGGACATAGTTGTAAAGATGATGAAGAATGTGTACAGGCTGGTCAGAACTGTCATATGTGCGCGCCAAGAACACCTGATTGTAAAACCGGATTTACCGAAGGAAAGTGTCACGACTATACCTGCGCGAGTCATCAAAAATGTGTGGAGGAAAGCGGCTGTTTTAAATGTATTGAAACCGGCGAAGAAGAACCAAAAACGTGTGAGAGTGAAAATTTAAAACCAGGCGCATGCCCTGGAACTTGTGATGAAGGGTTTAATTGTTCCCCAATCGATTTAGCCGGTGGAGTTAAATGTCACAATTGCTATCCTATTGGTATGGGAGATACGTGTGCAGATCACGATTTACTTGATTCAATTTCATGTAATATTCAATGCGAAAGTGAACCAGGGTATGAATGTAAGCCGGTTAAAAAGTTGGGTAATGAACAATGCTATGAATGTGTTTCAAAGTACACATGTAACGAACAAGGTTTTAGATATGGGGAATGTGATGGCCATTCATGTGACAGCAATGAAGAGTGCGTGCCGGCGGGTAAAGGGTGTCATCAATGTGTTCAAAAGGAAACAGAAACATGTGCTACGCATGACTTAATGGATAGTATTTCGTGTCAAATTCAATGTGAGAGTGAAGAAGGATGGGAATGTGAGATTGTTAAAACAGTTGGCGATGAAGAATGTTCAAAGTGTGTTGAGAAGAAAAAGTCAACAAGTTGTTATTATATGCAGCAACAAGATGGCGGTTGTCCGGGGACATGTGATTCTACCACGAAATGCGAGGAGTTTAACTATGACGGCGGTGTTAAATGCCATTGGTGTACGGCCAAAACAATTACCGAAGATCCTAAGTGTACAGATGGTTTAGGTGTTGGTCCTTGCCCGGGTGATTGTCATGGAGAAATTTGTGTGCCGGCGGGTGAACATTGTCATACCTGCCGGGAAAAACAAAATTGTATTGATCGTGATCTGATGACATTTGATGATTGCTCACGATGTTTGCAGTCAGGAGGTAAGTGTGTGGCGGCCGGCCGTGATGATTATGATACACCTTGTTATCGTTGCCAGAGAGATACAGGTAATACGTGTACCGACGGCTATATGCCGGGTGGTTGTAATCCGTATGCTTGTCCATCCAATCAAACATGTCATCAAGCGAACATGGGTGGACGCCTATGTCATGCTTGTCAGCTAAATGAGTCTATATGCCCTCCAGGGGCATCATCCGGTCAATGTGGTGTCAATGATACATGCCAAAGCAATGAAGAATGTTTAATGGCAGCGACCGAGATTCCTTGTCATACGTGCCGTATGAATATGACAAGCCAACCACAAGAAGATTTCATTAGCCTTGGCGATCCAAATCAAATATTTACCGATGATTTTGAATCAGGCAACACGACGTCATGGACGGGACAGACGGACACGTCTATTACAACTGGATCGACAACGGGAGTAGAACAATGTCCTTCAGGGTATAGCCCGGGATCATGTCATGGAACGTGTACAAATGCCGAAGAATGTTTTGATTTTCTAGGGTGTCATAGATGCCGTGAAAAACGCTGTGATCCGCCGCTTATGAATGGCAGCCAGTGCGGCGAATGCACGGCCAGTGGCGGTAAATGTTGGCCGCTGTATACGCTGGCGTCTTCCGTCGGTAATGCGCCGCTTTGCTATCGCTGTGATTATCCGGAGAGTTGTGAGAAGTACGGGCAATATTCCGGCTGTATGGAATGTTACCCGGATGAAATCTGTATTCCGGGTAGAAGAATACAGGTAGACTTTAGCGAGATGGGTGGTCCGAGCAATGGTTCTTTCCAATGCGTTCAGTGTATGCGCCCGACCAAAATTGAGATTGAATACTATATTTATGTGATTGAAACCCCGATCGGTTATGTTGTTCTTAATAAGAAACTTGATAAACTCAAAGAGCTTGCCGGCAAGTCCATGAATGTTTCATCGGTGATGCAACTGGCAACATCAAGCGGTTCGGGTATGCAGGCCGTTAAGAGTATGCTCGGCGGCATGGGTCTTGATCCGTTGGGTATTCTCGGTGGCGGGATGAATATTGATCAACTCTCGGGGTTACTTCAACAAGGTTTAGAAGATAAGAAAAACAAATTCAGAGATGACTGTTTTGAAAATAATTTTGCCGATCAAGAGTTAGATCTTCCTGAGCAGACCCCGCAATTAGCGGCGGATGAAAAGACCAAAGAGAAGTTAGCCAAAAAAGCAGCCAAAGAAGCTAAGAAAAAGAAAAAAGGTGATGAACCAAAAGCCGCCCAAGTGCCACCGGCTGCAGCAGGCGAATTCGGCCAGGATCCAATGAAAGAAATGGTGGCTGATGCTCCGGCGGTTGCGTGCGGTACTGTCGACGGAGAAAAGGCGCTTATGGTGATGGATGCCGCCGGTAATCCGGTGCAAACGATTTTTAAAGAGATGCTTGATAGTGACCCGAACGCAATTATGAATGCGATTCAAAAGGCGCAGTCGATGAGTGATAAGATTCGCTCCATTCAAAAAGGCGGCCTTAAAGGCATGGTCGATCAACTGCGTCAAAAAGCGATTGCTGTTGCCAAACGCAAAGTGGAAGATCTTGTTCTAGGTAAGAAGGAAGAGGCAACAGCCTTTAGTCCTAACGATCAGTTCTATAAAGTAGAGAAGAAAAAGACAAAGAAACTACTTGGTCTTTTAGGCAGCAGTACGAAAGGACCGAAGTTGCCAGGCGGATTGCGCATGGGAGGCAAAACGGCCGAGGAGAAAAAACTGAAAGTGGCTGATCAATGGGGTATCAAACGTATTGGTTATTTGCCGATGGATGATCCGAATTCGGCTTGGAACATTTATGATGGTGCGAAGAAAAATGTACTCGTTGCGGTCATCGATTCCGGTTTTGATTTTGCCCACAAAGACGGTCCGGAGTATGTCTGGACTAATCCGGGTGAAACACCGGGCAATGGTATCGACGATGATGAAAACGGACTTGTTGATGATATTCATGGCTGGAACTTTATTGATAACAATAATGACCTAACCGATAAAAAAGGTCATGGAACTCACGTCGCCGGTATCATTGCGGCGAAGAGAAATAATAAACGTGGTATCGCCGGGATTAATCCGGGGGCGGTCATCATGCCGATTAAGGTTGCCGATGAGGAGGGAATGACAAACAGTCTGCATGTTTACCAGGCGATTAACTATGCGGTTAATCACGGCGCGCAAATTATTAATATCAGTATCGGTGGTAAGGGTGACTCAGAGATGGTGCGCTCGGCGCTTAATTACGCACGGGATATGGGTGTGTTCGTCGCTGTGGCCAGCGGCAATACCGGCGAGTATTTAGGCGATGTTTCGCCGGCGAAAGAGGCTAACGCGTTTACGGTGTCAGCCATCGATCACAGCGGTCTGCGTTCGACCATTGCCAGTATCGGGCCGAACAATGCGATCGTTGCACCGGGCGAAGAGATTTTATCTCTGCGTTCGGTCGATTCATTCCATAAACGCCGTATTAAAGATGAAATTTTAAAACAATACTTCCGTCAATCCGGAACATCATTCTCAACACCGATGGTGGCAGCCACCGCATCGCTTATGCTGGCCAATAATCCGACTTTAACAGCGGACAAAATTGAAGATATTCTTGTGACAACAGCGCAAGATATGGGCGATGAAGGTTGGGATGATAAGCATGGCGCAGGGTTACTTGATGCGCGGGCGGCGCTTTCAGCTAGCAAAGCAGACGGGTTGATTATGAAGATAACAGATGTTCGCAAAAATTATGATAAAAAGAAAAAGCTGGAATCGATCGATGTGTTTGCCACCGTCCGGGGAGACTTGAAGGACTTCACCGTTAATGTTGGTAAGGGCAAGCACGCTAAGAAATTGAAACCAATCGCCGGACCGTTTAGCAAAGAAGCCGATCACGATTGGGTGACACGCATTCCACCGGAGACACTGCGCGGAAGCAGTGAGTGGATTCTCAATCTAACAGCGATCGATAAAAAAGGCCAAACACATCATGCAAGGATGTTGTTGGAGCTGTAGTAATATAGTAATGTGGTAATGTAGTAATGTAGTAATGTCGTGTTCTTTCACGGCACTGCCTACTACATTACAACCTTACTACATTTCTACATTACTCAACGGTTAATATTATGAAAAAACTTATCACTTTTCTTATCCTTTCATTAATCTGCGCAAGCGCGACAAGTGCCCAGGCCGATAAATATCGCATCAATCCTTATATCTCAACGGCGACTTTTCGTTTGGATCATGCGGTTGGCTTTAGCTCGGGATTTATTCGTGATTTTTCCGGTGAGGTTGATATTGACGAGAAAAAAGGCAAGCTCAAAAGCATTAAGCTTGAGCTTAATATGGATTCAGTTGATACCTTTAATGAAAAACGTGACGCAATGCTCAAAAAAGAAGGCTTTTTTGACACGGGTAATCATCCGAAAGTCATTATGAAATCTAAAAAAATCATGGAAGATACCATTGAATTTGAAACGCTTGCCAAGGGTCAGAAAAAATTGATTACAATGCAATATATGTTTTTAGGATTTACAAATGATGTCAACATTGCCCGTCGCAAGGCCGTTGTCGCCCTTAGCGGAACCGTTAAACGCACGGAACTTGGCGTAACGCACAATGTGCAGGATGAAGCCGGCCAGAACCTCTTGGGTGATGATCTTCACCTCATTTTCGAACTGCAGGCCATAAATTAGTGTCAGAACTCGGTAAATTCACCACTTACAACTATTTACACATTAATTAACATTAACATTACTTTAAACGTATCTAATTTATTTTTAAATTATTTAATATCAAATGGTTGCCGAGTTCTGACACTAATTTTTGAGAAACGATACGAGCCTCGAAATCGAAAAACGATCCCGAAACCTGCCCACTCCAGGACACACCCGGACAGGGTCATTGACGAAATTAATAAATATTTTATACTTCTCTAATATATACAGCCACGGAGTAAATATTTAATCGATTTAAATCATTGGGGATCATATGAGAAGAAACAGCATAGTGACTAAGTGCGGCTGTATATTACTTACCGCCATATTTTTTGTATCCAATTTAACATTACCGTCTTCCGTTGGCGCACAAGGCCTGCCGCAAATGATTGCCAATCTGCCGGTCGGCTCGATGCTTCACACCACAGCCGCTTTTAAACCGGTCCAGATGCTTGGTATTAATATCCATCCCGACAATCCTTTACGTTTTGATTTTATCATTGAAAAAGGCGATTCCGGTCTTGAGGGCGAAGCCTACAACCAGGAAGCCACTAAGCTGATTAAATATTTTATTGCTGCCCTTGCAATCGAAGAGACCGAAATGTGGGTGAACTTATCCCCGTATGAAAAAGACCGCATTATTCCGGAAAAGTTTGGTCAAACCGAGATGGGCCGCGATGTGCTGGCGCTTGATTATATGCTTAAGCAGCTGATGTCGTCTCTGATGTATCCCGAAGATGAACTGGGTCAAAAATTTTGGAAGCGTGTTAAGGAGAAGGCCCAAGCCAAGTTCGGGACTACCGATATACCAATGAACACATTTAATAAGGTTTGGATCGTGCCTGAGACCGCGGACATTTATGAACATGAAAAAGGGGCGTTTGTTGTTGGGAGTAAGCTTAAGGTGATGTTAGAAAAGGATTATCTAGCGCAGCAAAAAGGTGGTCCGTGGTCCGTGGTCCGTGATCAGCCAAAAAACACGACCACAGAACACAGACAACAGACCACACAAGTAATTCGCGAAATCATCATCCCCGAACTTGAACGCGAGGTCAACGAAGGCGAAACCTTCGCCAACCTTCGCCAAATCTATAACACGGTCATATTAGCCAGTTGGTACAAGACGGCGCTCAAAGATTCTCTACTCGGTCAAGCCTTTGTGAACAAGTATAAAACCGAAGGGCAAAACACCAATGATCCTGAAGTCATTCAAAGCATCTATGACCGCTACGTTGAAGCGTTCAAAAAGGGTGTTTATAACTACATAGAAGAAGAATACGACCCGCAAACCCAGTCCACTATTCCGCGCAAATACTTCTCCGGTGGTGCGCTTCTTAACCCGGCCGATAAAGCCGCATTAATTGGCAAACAGCAAGCATTAGCACAAGGCTTTGATGCGGCATCGATCAATGCCCATCAATTTGCTGCAAACCTCGGACCATCTACTGACGAAGCATCATTTACGGAGGATGTTCCCAAAAAGGTTTTTGACGCGATGGAATTATTTAAGCTCTATGAGCTTGGTAAATACCGCGCGATCAAAAGAGCAGCACCATCTTCTTCTTTTGTACAGTTGGAGTTAAAGGAAAATTTTAGGGGTTCGGAATCTTGGGTAAATGTTGATGCGCGCCGTTATCGTACAATCCCAGAACAAACACGTAATCAAATTATTGAGCAGCTGACAGCCGCAGTTTCTGATTCGGCGGTGGTGAAGACAGATGTGTCCGGGCTAATAGCGCCACTGCAAGCCAACTTCCAAGAATATGAGGATGATGAAACGTTTTGGTTAGGGGAGATATCATCTATTATAAGGCGGCACATAAAAGACAATGCCAAAGCACGAAGCCTTGTCTTCAATGCTATTAAGAACAAATTTTTATCATCGGGCGGCGTGGATGGTCAAAAAATTCCAATAAATATCATTTTACAGGCGCTGGAGGATGTTATTCATGACTCTGATGATAATGTTGACACAGCGGCCATTACCGATGAAATTGTGCAATCTATCGCTACACATGTAGATCGCATTATTACACAAAAATTAAAGAGAAAACATCAAATATCAAAAAAGAGAAGCTCCAGCATCACTTCAGCTTCGATTGCAATAATTGTTTCAGAGCATCCAGAATTAGCTCAATTTGACAAAAAACACATTAGACATGTATTGCATGATTTATTAGGAGGAGATGCTGTCGGGATAGTAGAAAAGCAAGTTTATAGGTTTGAGGATGTTACCAGTCTTACTTATAAGGTTCAAAAATTACTAGGCGATGACGCAGTCTTGCCCAAAGCCGAAACGCCGGATGATGCCGCGGTGCAAGAAAATAAGAAAACATTAAACCGATTATTATTGATTGAAGATGATCCAATACAATTATCACAACTAAAGGAGATGATACTACTATTTTTTGATAATGTCGAAATTGCGGCTGCTTCTAGCGTCAATGAGGCAAAATCAATTTCAGATCGAGAAGATAAATTTGATGTGACTCTTTCTGATTTTCGACTTTCTTCAGGTGATGTTTTTGAAGATTTAGATGGCAGATCGGCAGTTGGAGTATTGAAACATTTTGATGTTTTAGACGAGGCTAAAAAATCAGATTTAGTTATAGTTCATTCTTCTGATGTTGATGATAAAGTAATATCAAATATAGAAAAAGTTAATCGAAATGCAAAAGTTATGATAAAAGATTTTTCTTCAGCAAGCTTACCTTCTTATATCAAAGAATTATTAAGGCATTATAAGCATAGTCCGGGAGTCTCTTCCTATATTGAATCACAATTAAAAGATGGTAAAGATACAGATGAAGCCGCAACGCCGGCCGATGCGGCGGCGATGTTAGAGATGGATATAAATGATATACCACGCATTATTAATTTGATTAAATTAATAGGGGAGCATTTAGACAAAGAAATAGGTCTTCCCGAAAATTTACTAAACCACTTAGATTCTTTGTTAAAAAGTGATGCAACGATGTATGAAGCGGCAGACGCATTGGCACTGCATAATGATTATCTTAGCTATGATGATGCTAAAGCAGCAATTGTGTCTGCTATTCTTGTTGTTCTTTTTGGTTTGGAGGATATTACGGTTGGAAGCCTCTTTGACTATTTTACTAAAAAATCTAGCTATCAAGATATTTTAAAGCAAATAAACTTCTTCGGTGGAGCTAAGATTTCAGAATTTAAATTAGGACAAATTTTTCAACGTGGCGAAGACATTTTTAGAATAGATCATGAGACATTAGACATTGTTTTTGTTACAAAGCAGGAAAGGTCTGCCGGTTCTATTGCTGAGCGTGCAAAGGAAGCAAAGCGGGAGTTGGAGAAATACGCCACAATTATGAAGCCCGGCATAGAATATGTTGGCTATAATGAAGGTGGAGAGAAGTATGTTTTTGTGCGTGAAGATTCTGAGGAGGTTAAGGTTACAATGACGATTTTTCTTGTTGATAATTTTGATGAAGATGTGTCCTTTGAGGGGCCGACTTTTTCTGCGGTTTCTATTGATCAATTGTCTTCAGACGATCCGATTATTTTGGCTGATGCCGTATTGAGAAAAGAGACTTCGCGTATGGAAGCTGGTAAAACCTATAGAGTGGTTGATGAAAAAGATGAAGAATTTGGATTTGAACGGACAAGATCGGCGGTAAACGGTAAATTTTTTGAGGATATGATTACGGTTGTAACACCAGATGGTGAATCTTTGACAGAGCGTCTGCCTTCAGCATTAAGTTTCAAAGAAAGGGATTTGTTACATAAGATTTTAAGTGATATTGATGCCGCGGCGTTTAAGCCGCGGCCGCGTCAAATCTTAGTTGTGCGTAGAAATGATGAAGCACATGAAGATTTGCCTTACGTTGCATGGATGAGGAATAACGGTTTTGCGGTTCAGGAGGTAACAAGTATCGAGGCGCTTCCGATTTTACAAGAAGATTTGGGTCAATTTGGACTTGTTGTGATTGATGATGAACCACGTATAGAGGAAGAATATAGACAATATTATGGAAGGGAAAAACTATTGGCGGACATGAAAGACCATCCGGGTTTTTCTACGCTTGATGTCGTTGTTCTTCAAACGCGAGCCCTCAGTTTTGTAAAACTTGCGGGAGAGCATCCTAATAGACCAATTCTTTCTTGGACAAGTGTAGTCCTTCATAATGTTGACCAGGAAATGCAAAGACTGTTTAAAAATTGGGACGACTATAAAAAACCTCTTTTAACACTTAATGGTTTTTCATCAAGTGATCGTGCAGCGATTACCGAAGCCGAAACGCCGGGTGATGCGGCGGCGGTGACGCAAGAAACTGCAGCACCGGGGGATGCGACGGCGATTAAACCCAAAAAACAATTATCTCGTGAAACATTAAAGTTTTTGATGGAAGCGATTAACGGGCTTTTGGCTGAACATAAGCTAAATGGTAAAACTCATACAGTAGGTCTTGTTTTGCAAACACCACCTTATAATATACATTATGGTAGGGAGCATTGGACGCATCATGTGCCTATTACAGCAGAAACGAGTTTATTAAGTATTATTTACAATTTGTATGACTTGGGAATAGCATTTTCTAAACAAAAACGCATGTTTGATTCATTACCAAAAGATAAACGGGAAAAATTATATGCCCTTTTGAAAGAAGAGTCTAACGGTCAAACGTGGGAAGATATTGAACAAAACTTTACAGATAAACGCCAAAAAATCAGAATGGCAGAACTTTTTATTGAGTTATTTGGTAATAAAGCAGGGCCTTTTACCACTAATAATTGGCATAAAATAAAAATTGATGATGAGGGTAACATTCTATATATTCCAGAAGCTTTTGATCGAAATAGTGATTCCAGCGAGGGTGCAGAACAAGAATATCAACTTACAACTAAAGCGGGTGAACTTTTGGCCCAGTTTAGAAAAGGGCATAGTAGATACGGATCTTATACCCATACGTTTAAAATAACTCTGGATGGTTTTCAAGGAACAACGCCGGAAGAATTTTTGTCATATATTACAGGAGAAGCAGAAAAGAAAGTCAAAAACGTCAGAGGCAAGCATCCACATAAAAAACAACTGATGCAAGCAATAAATGAAGATAGACGAGAAATAAAAGCCGACTTTAATGAGCTTTCTTATGATGAAGAATTTTGGGTTAGAGAAATTATACAAGGGACATACACAAAGCCATTAGTAGAGGTTGCGGAATTTTTAAAAAAATATGGAGACGGAGTAGCTGTAGAGACCCCTCACGGAGAGGTAATACTTGAAATTAATGAAGGAAATCACTTTAGAACCCATCGTGCAACACGATACGACCGAAGATCTTCTAACGAGTTCGTTAATGTTGTTAATGTGGTTATTGATCCTAGAAAAATTAAATCAGAGCGTGATTTGTTCCGGGTATTACGCTTTTTATTTAATAGAGAGCTTAAGGTGTCTCAATATAGCAATGTACAAAGCGAAATTGTAGATTTTCTTTTAGAGCATCTCACAGATGATATAAGTACATTTTTTTCTGAATCAAAAAATCCATTGCAGACGGATTTTCTAGATCAAGAGATAAACGTGGAAGCGGTTGTGTCATTACTCAACGAGGGTATTAATAAATATGAAATAATACATAACGTAACAGGGACATTTTTGGAAAGTCTTATATCGTTTGAAATAAATCCTGACCGTCAAGAGGTAAAGTTTTATAGAGAGTTACCTGATTTTGAGCCGTTAAATGCAGATGGTACGGAGAATATGTCTCATTTGGTTAAACCCACTACTTATATAGTAGAGATTGGTTCGGGAGGGGTAACTTTACGCGACATTATTTCCTCTATGGCGTTTTTTCACAGGAAAAGCGATCAATTTAGTTCACAGGTCTATATTATTGATCGTGGAGAAGGGCTTGCTTCTTCTGCCAATGAAATTGATGCTAAATTTGTTTGGGGTAAGAGCAGGTTAGAGGAGGTTTTTCGCAGTATCTTAGAGTTCCGTAGTCAGGAAATATTTAATAAATTACTGCTAACATCTATATCAGAGGAAAAACTGTATGATCAGGCGGCGGTGACGCCGCAGGTAATTAGTTTGAAGCAAAAGATTAGCGGTACTTATTACAAGGATACTTTTTTAATAGTATTTAGTAACCAAGAAGCCTCTCAAAAATGGGAGGAGGCGGTTTCTGATAACGATTTTTGGGAAGCAGTGGAGCAAAGATATACAGATCAAGATGAAAATGGGCATTTATATATATCAGAATTAACTAATGAAACATTTTCTTTATTTAGGAAAGTGGAGGAAGATGGCACGGATCCAGTTGCGACATTTTATTTTTCAGGCAGCCCGGAGGTTGTTGTTCATAAGAATATTTCTAAGGAAACTAAAGCAAAGGTCGCGAAAGTATTAAGCGAAGCTTTGGAGGATTATGCGGTACTCAAGGCAGCCGAAGCGCCGGGTGATGCGGCGGCGATGACACCGATAGAGTTATTCTTTAATACTAAAAAAAGAATCACGGAAGAAAGTATAAAAAAATGGTTTGGAGTAATGTATGGCAATGTGGAAAGTTTGCTTGGTGCTAAACTTGCACCTCGAATTTTTCGGGAGGTAGGAAACCCGATTATCAGTTATTTTAGAGGCAAGGCAACTTTACAACAAACGGTCGATTGGATGGTGAAGACTCAAAATGATTACTATTCTAAACACGAAATAGCTGAACAAGAATATAAAATAGATGACAGACAAGCAAAAGCATTTATTATTGCCAACTTCATCGGTATTCGCTATTTTTCAAACAAGTGGTTAATCAAAAAAATGTATAATTATGTTTCAATCATGCAAGACAAAATTTCATCTGGTACGAGTCTCGATTTTTCGCGTACCAAACTAATATATTTGATGAACCACAACTCTTCTTATGAAAAGTTGCGCCGTACTGAAGTATCCGAGCAGGAAGCTGTTCTTGATCTTATTGAAATTCTTTTAAAAAATGAAAATTATGGAAAAACGTTAGCAGAGGCCGCTGCAGATTATGCAGTGCTTGACGAGGCCGCAACGCCGGGTGATGCGGCGGCGGTGACGAAACAAGCCAAAGCATCGGGTGATCCTAAGGGAATAACAGAAGATGTAGAGAAAAAAATTAATATGTTTGAAGATCTTTTAGGGCGGTTGGATAAATTACAGCGTATTGAGAGTGTTGAGACAACATCGACGACGATTACTAATGGCGGGTATACTTTTGAAATATATAAGTCAAATGATGGCGACCATTATTTGTATATTTCGGCGGAAGATGAACGTCAGAAATTCCTACAAGAAATAACACTAGGAACATTATATCAAGCGCATTGGATTTCCAACCCAGCCGTTGTGAACACCAGCGTATGGAATGATGAAAATGACCGTCTGGAAATAAGAATTAGTGACGAATTTAAACAATTTAAAATAGTTGGAGTTAATACCGAAGAAATTTTACAAGGCGTCTTTGGTGATCCATTGATACATAATGGCAAGGCCTATCACACAGATTTATCAAAGATGAAAGATTGGTTTATTTTACGACATAAACTGGGAGATTTGGGTTTTGAACGTGGTTTTTCTGAGCGTAGAAAGTGGGGAATTGAATCCGATAAAGAACTAAATGGGCGTGAACGTTTGCGGATTCAAAATGATACTTATTATGGCGATAGGGAATCGCTGGATTTATATTATTTATCTGAGACCGAAGATAATCTGGTTTTACGATTAGATACCAGAGTCAGAGGAACAGAATTTAAGCTACCTAGTTTTGAGAAAACGGAAGTAGAGCTTTCGGTTAGTAAGATTAGTTATGAACATGCGTATTCTTATTCCCGCCGCTGGAATATTGGAGAAAAGACCGTACAAGATGAGGTTGACACAGAAAGCATACCAACTCTTGGATATAATAATTCAGAAGATGGCACTATGGTCGAGCTGTTGGTGTCATCTGATTTTCCACCCAAATTAATTGAGATAATAGAGGGTCATGGTTTAGAAGAAGATTCGCATAAGTTTTTAAACATTGTTGTGAAGTCTGATAAGAAGGCGGTCAAGCCGCGTCCACGGAAAATATTAATTGCGGAGGATGATTCGTTTTATGTCGAACAATATAAAAAGGTGTTTGAAAAGTTAAATTTTGAAGTTGTCCGTGTCAAGACTGGCGCTGAGGCTTGGGAGCTGTTGGATCAAAACCCTGATGAATTTGGTTTGGTTTTAACGGATCAACAAATGCCCCCTGATGGATATAATAGTGGAGAGCGGTTGATTGGCAAGATGAAAGCAGATGGGAGATTTTCGTATTTGGATGTTGTTATGGTATCATCATCGGACTCTATTGAATTGGTGCGAAAAATCGGCCGACCATTGATCACTAAAGATACGTCATATGTAAAAGAAGATTTAGAAACGATTGCTCGAAACTTCGGCGATGTAACCAAACCGCTTTATATCAGTTATGCCGGACAAGAGCAGTACGCATCCAGCGACCGGGCAGCGCTTGCACAAGCCGCAACGTCGGACGATGCGGCGGTATTTGATGAGGAGTCTTTGAACCAATTCATTGATCAATTTTTAGCTGAGTATCAGCCAAAGCCGGTTCTTAATCGTGCATTAATTTTAGATGATGGTTCTGATGATCGTACTTGGCAGGAACAGTATATTTTACGAAAGAGTTTTCCGAATGCGGTACTTGAGCTTACTGATGTCCGTGGGCAGGCACAAGAAAGTATAGAACAACAACCATATGATGTGGTTGTTGCTAATTATGATCATAAAGGTGTTGGGTTATTATTTGATATTGAAGAAATGGATCAGGAAAAAAGACCAAAGGTTGTTATTCTTCGACAGTTTTCTGAAGACAAAGATCTGGATCAACAAGTAGCTGAGGTAGTTAAATCTGTTAATTATGTTGTTGTTCAAAAGCCTATTCGTGGAGAGCTTCAACGAGAGATGACATATTATCAGTTGATGGAAAAGTTATTTGATGCCGCGGGTATTGATGAGATTAAAATATCGGATTTTGTTAATCAAAGCTTTCAGGAGGTGATAGGCTCAGCAGATTATTTGGTTTTGGGCCAAAAACATTTTTCCGGTAAATCTATGGAGGAATTTGAGAACAATTATTCTTTATATTTAGCCGGGCAGTTACAGGCGGGTGACTTTAAACAAAGAATGGAAAGTTTATTGCAAGAGAATAAAGATCTTATTCGATTCCTTAGGCGTTATCAAACTTGGTTTAAGCAACACCGAAATGATATTAAAGGTTTTGGAGTAGAGCTTGCACAATCAACATTGTCACAGACACTGAGAAATGTGGCAGGGAATATTGATCGTATGGAACGGGAATTTAAAAAGGTTTGGCCTAAAAAATATAGAAAAATGGTAAGAGATATTGAAATAACAATGGCTGATGAGACAATGCGTTTATACAGAGACGGATATATAAAAGGAGAATCAATTTATCCGCTTGAAAACGAAGAATATAAAAGACTGGCATCTAAATCATTTCAAGAAAGAGCTAAAAAAGATCCAAGCCTTGAAGATATACAGGAGCTAGAGATAACAGATGAAAATGAGCCTGAGTGGAAGTGGGAGCTTCTTCGTGAAAGATATATAGTTGACAGAATATTGGATATGCCAAAAGGGTCGGTGATTAGGGTAGGTCCTTTTCATATTAAGAGAATAGCAAAGCGTTTAGAGGAGGCAGGTACAAAAATTTCAGCAAAAATAGTTGTGGGAGATAATGCTTCTTTGGAAAAAGGGGGGATTGATTTAAATCCGACGATGGCGACAACGACTATTGAAAAGGAAGGACGCGGTTTTCAGATGGCGCCGGTGGATCCGGCCCTGCTTCAGCAGATTCAAAATGCGCCGGGACTTATTCCGGTTATCATCAATGTTTCTCCTATCAAAAATCTACCGCTCTTAATCGGTTTGGCAGACACCGATAATGCGCCGATCGATCAGGCCGGCGGCGATCCTCTTGAGCTTGGCCCTGCCCGTGATCCCCTTGCGCGATTGGAGATGAATCGTATTTAGTGGTCTGTGTTCCGTGTTCTGTGGTCTGTATTTTTGTATAGATCACTGACCACAGACAACAGACCACAATTTTTCACGTGCCTTTCACATATTTTCCCTTATAATACCCCCATGCGCATTTACAAAACGTCCAAAACGGTTTTGTCTGTATCTAATAATATTGATAAATTCCTTCCCGGTATTACAGCTAATACATTAGACGCACCGCATAATGCTTTTCTCAGTATTCACGGACGGATTGTGGCTACCTTTGATCAGGTGCGTGTCAGTGAAGATCAAATGTTGCTTTGTGTCGAGAAAGAATTTGTCGAGGACCTTCTCAATCATGTCCAAAGGTATCTTATGTTAAGCGGTTCAACAATAGAAGAGACCGACTATGCGGCCTATTTTGATCTTGATAATGAACATTCCATTGGTGAAGATGAGTTTTGCATCGCACAGCCGGAAGGTAAGCTTGTGATCAGTCAAAACAATTTAGAGGCAACGGTGAGCGATGCAGAATTTATCTCCTTTCGCTTGGATCATAATTTGCCGCAACAAGGACTTGACTATCGTAATGAAATGGTCTTAAATGTGAGCGTTGAGAGGTTTACATCTTTTACGAAAGGGTGTTATTTAGGACAAGAAGCTGTTTCGAAAGTGTACAACCGCTCCAAACCGACATGGCGGCTGGAAGTAAAATACGCAGATGAATGCAGTGAAGAGGAAGTCTCCAAGATGACTTCCCGGTCGGTTGACCCGGCGAATAATCGCGAACGCGGATTTGTTTTTATAAAGAACGAGTGAATGTCAAAGAAAGGATTTATCATGAGAGTTGTGTTTTTAATTTTATTTATTCTGTTAAATGTTTCTGGTGTAGGTGCTGAGACCGACATCAGTGTTGAAGAATATCTTAAGCAAAGAGCCAAAATGACCGGCACGGTGGATGTGTTTGACGTAGACCTTGATAAGGTCAGACATCTAAAGGTTATGGAAATTACGGATGAAGCTGTGGTCACTAGAGATGTTGATCGGGGAGATACCGTTAAGTTAAATGTTGTGCCCGGTGAATCGATCAAGATTGTATCCGTTGAAGTTTTTGCCGATCAGGTGGATATGAACAAAGAATTTACGGATGAAGAAATTCAGACCGCTATGCGCGGCTATTTTGAAAAGCGCTCAAAAATCACCGGCACGTATATGCAGTATGATGAAGCGGCGGGTAAGATGCGCAATCTCAAATTTGAATCGCTCGATCCTGAAATACGTAAATTCGGAAAACTGTCCATTTCAACAGCCACATTCACGGATGATAAGTCCAGTGAAACGGTTAAGATCGATATAACGGTTGTTAAAGAAAACGGGATGTTAAGCGTCAAATCAGCGAAAATAAAAGAAAACTGAAAATGGCTGTAAGCCATAGGCCGTAAGCTGTAAATCTATGGCTTATAGCTTAGGGCTTTACGGCTTAATTAAGGAAATAATATGAGATTACTCCACGTTATGATCCGTGTTGCGGATCTTACAAAATCCATTGAATTTTATACTGAAGTTTTAGGGATGAAACTTTTGCGTCAGAAGGATTATCCCGATGGTAAATTTACCCTCGCCTTTCTTGGCTATGGCACGGAAGAAGACAGCACAGTCATCGAGTTGACCCATAACTGGGAAACGGATTCTTACACAATGGGTAATGCCTTCGGGCATCTGGCCATCGGCGTGCCGGATGTCTATAAGGCCTGTGAGGATATTCGTGCCCGCGGCGGTAAGATTGTCCGTGAGCCCGGGCCGATGAAACATGGCTCTACAATTCTTGCTTTTGTTGAAGACCCGGATGGATATAAAATTGAGCTTTTAGGTCGAGAGTAAATTCAAAAATTGTTTATTTTCAATTATTTATGAAAATTTGACAAAAAAAGAAAGCGCTTTCTTTTTGCCCCTAAAATGCCCTTGTTAAGGCCCTGTTGTGTGCTATGCTTTTAACACAGTGCGAGAAAACGTTTTCCCAAAAGCGCTTTAACAATTTAATGCCACGGTATACTGACAAGTTCAGTGCGTGGCTTTTTTATTGCTGCGAAGCTCAAAAAGAGCGAAGCAGAATTGGCCTCCGCACTGGGAAGGAGGTCAATATGCTAAGTAACTACCCGCAGGACAGACGTAAACGTCAAAGAATAAGCGCCAGACTGGCGGCTGTGTGCCGTATCACAGGCCCTCAGAAGTACATGTGCATCCTCAATGGCAATGACTTTGAAGCCAAAACAGAAGAGATGTCGGAAGGGGGATTATCGCTTATCAGCAATTATTTCGTTCCTCCGGGAGCGATGATTTACATTAAGCTGATGGTATGCGAATCTGACCGCAAGACATATGTGAAGTTCTATGATATCGTTCGCCTGTATGGTGAGGTTACCAATACGACAGTGCGTGACGATCATACATTTCGTTTGGGCGTTGAATTTACAGACTTAACCCAGGACAAAGAAGATAAGATCTTCTATATTATGCATTCGTCACTCCAAGAAGGAGGACCGTCGCATGCCGATATGTCCTACATCGGTATAGAGCTGTAAAAAAATACTGGGCAAGTGAGAATAATTCTGTTAAAAAGATGCGTAAAATATCTTTTTAACTATGCCTTTTAAACTATTATTAACTTTAGTGTGCTTGTTAGTTGCGCCCGCATTACTTTGGGCACAGACAGAAAGTACCCTTTCCCAAAAACTTCTTATCGAAGCGCTGCATAGTGTTGAAAAACATGACTATGTGCGGGCCCTTGATCAATTAGATCAAGCCATCACAATTAATCCACAGAACCCTGAGTTTTACATCAAGCGGGCCGAAATTTATATGCAAATGAACAAAACGGCAAAGGCGCTTGAGGATCTTGATCAGGCGCTTGTTATCAAACCGGATTCAGACTATGGGCTTTTTGAGCGCAGCCGGCTTAAGACAAGATTAGGAAAGTACGTGTCGGCTTTAGAAGATATTAATAAATTGCTTGAGCTTAAGCCTTTATTTCCTGAAGGGTATTTTGTCCGGGGAGAAATCTATTATAATCTCACTCGCTATGAGGCGGCGATCTCTGATTTCAGCGCGGTTGTGAAAATTGATGATACTTATGTGCAAGCCTATGCGGCCCGTGCAGAGCTTTACATTAAAACAAAACAATTCGATTTGGCTTTGGATGATTTGGATACTGTTTTGGGGTTTAACTATAATGATGAATCGGCGCTTTTTGCGCGTGGGCGTCTATACGAAGCCTTGGGGGCCGTCGAGAAAGCTATTAAGGATTATCGGCGTTTAACCAATATTTCGGATAAATATCCGGAGATAGCCAAACGGCTCAAAGGGCTTGAGGCCGGAGAGGCTTCGCCGTCGTATATGGATGCCTGGGAGGTGCGGATGGGCGATCCGTTTTTCGACAGGGAGTGATAATAAAAGTGAAAAAGGATAAGAGGTTTTAGGGGGTAGGTTTTGGGTTTTAGTGAACTAACACCCAACACCTAAAACCTAACACCTTAAATCAATAACTTGGAGTAACAAAATGAATAAATCAATTATGACAACGAGTAAAGCCCCTGCTCCGATTGGGCCGTATAATCAAGCGGTTAAGGCAGGCGGTTTTATTTATACCTCAGGGCAGATTCCTCTGGATGTTAAGACGGGAGAAATCGTTGAAGGCGGCATTGCCGCTCAGACTGAGACGGTGTTAGGCTATTTGAAGGCTATTATTGAGAATGCCGGCTCTTCTTTAGATAAGGTGGTCAAAACCACGGTTTTTTTACAAAACATGAGCGACTTTCCGGAAATGAACAAGGTCTACGGCACGTTCTTTGCCGAAGACACGGCGCCGGCCCGCTCTACCGTTGAGGTGGCGGCGCTACCTAAGGGAGTGCTTGTCGAGATCGAAGCTGTTGCGCTTGCTTAAAGTAAAATTTGCCTATTCATCTGTGTCGGCTCGAGTTAGCCGTTTGCATTGGATTGCTGAGTGACTTAAGCCGTTCAGCAGAGGCAAACGGCGCACGGAACGAAGCAACCAATGCAGAAGCCTAACGAGAGCTTTATCATTGGCAGGTAGTATTCTTCGCTCAGACAGTAAAAACGGTTACACCGTTTTTACGCGGTAATTTCAGAACTCTGAAATTTACGCTGTGGAACTCGCTCGGGAACACTACCTGCCAATGTAAAAGTGTTTAATCATGCGGGGGCTGGCTTGCTAATTCGAGCTGAGCGAGAGAGGGTCGGATTTCCTTAATCCTTGCATTTTTATCCCGATTCAAGTAAACTGGTCCGTATCTTTCCTGAGGAAGTACTATTAATATTAGAAGAAAGGATATATTCAATGTCAGATATTGTTAATGCCGCCAAAGAAAAATTTGAAGTTATTCTTACAGAGCAATTGGCTCGTGTTGAGGAAATGAAGAAGAGCGCAAATTTTACGGATTATGCTTCTTTGGATGTGATTAAGGTTGGGGTTTGTTTTGGCGATGGTATCGGAGAGATTATTTCTAAACATGCCGAGACGGTGTTAAGACATGTGCTTAAAGATTTGGTAGATGCGGGAAAAATCGAGTTTAAGCATATTGATGGGCTAACTATTGAAAATCGTGCGGCCAAAAATGCAGCGATTCCGGAGGATGTGCTTGCCGAGCTTAAAGAATGTCATGTTATTTTAAAAGGTCCAACGACGACACCACAAAAAGGTGATGAGTGGCCTAACATTGAAAGCGCGAATGTGGCTATGCGCCGTTATCTTGATTTATTCGCCAATGTTCGTCCGGTTAAAATCCCACAGCTGGGTATCGACTGGACATTCTTTCGTGAAAACACCGAAGGAGCCTATGTGCTAGGTTCACGCGGTGTTGATGTGGGTGATGATATCAGCATCGATTTTAAAGTGATTACTGAGCAGGGTGCTGAGCGTATCTGCCGCATGGCCTTTGATTATGCGAAAAATAATGGTTATGACAGGGTAACGGTTGTAACGAAATCAAATGTTGTTAAAACAACCGACGGCCGCTTTTCGCAAGTCGCGCACCGTGTGGCCAAAGATTATCCGGGCATTAATCTGGATGAATGGTACATAGATATTATGACGGCCAAACTCCTTGATGAAGCGCGCCGTTCGGATTTTAAAGTCATGGTGATGCCTAATCTTTACGGTGATATTCTGACTGATGAGGCTGCCCAAATTCAGGGTGGTGTCGGGACAGCCGGCAGTGCGAACATCGGTAAGAAATGGGCGATGTTTGAGGCGATTCACGGGAGTGCGCCGCGTATGGTCACCGAAGGGCGCGCGCAGTTTGCCGATCCGTGCTCGATGATTAAAGCGTCTGCCATGCTTTGCCGTCATATCGGTTATCCTGAACAAGGCGAAAAGATTGAGATGGCGCTTGAGCTGTGCGGTCAGTTCGAGAAAAAAATGAAGATTACTGGTCGTGATACCGGTGTCACCGGTGAAGAATACACGCAGTATGTCTTGGGCTGGGTCGATAACCCTGATCTTAAAAGCACCTGGGAAGCCGAAGTTGACAAGGTAAAAGGGGCATAAGGGGCAGTGAGGGTTTTACTACTTGTTTGCATCTTGTCTTTGTTGGCTTCATCCGCCGCAGCCGAAGAGCTTCTTTTTAAAAACGGTGATCGGATAACGGCCGAAATTATTTCTGAGACAGAAGAAACGATTACGGTTGACTCCGTGCTGTTCGGATCGGTTACCATTAATAAAAATCTTTTGGTTCAAGATGAACCTGAAGCACCTGGTGCAGAAGAAGAATCTGACTGGACACGCAAAGTAACCCTTGGTTACAGCCAGTCCGGAGGGAATACCGAGAAGAGCCAGTTTTCCGGAGATGTTGCGGTTGAAAAGATAACAGGTGATAAAGAATATTCCGGTAAGTATTCCGCCTATGTGTCCTCTTCGGATAACGCGCAGGACGCGCGCGAATTTAAGGCGGTCGTACGTTACGCCAATAAATTTGGCAGTCGAAAACAGTGGTATAATTTTTACAAAGTGGAAGGTGATCAGGACCGCTTCAGTAATATCGATTATCGTATTACACCGTCGGTTGGATACGGTTATTGGTTTTACAACCGTGATGATTTAAAACTTAAGGCCGAGACAGCCGTTGGTTTTGAATACACCAATTATGCGGATAATTCTGATTCGGACGGTGAAGTGGTTATTGTGCCGCAAGCGTATTTTGAAAAAGAGTTACAAGAAGGATTGCGTTTAACCGAAGAATTAACACTTTATCCATCGCTTGAGGAGACATCCAAAATCCGTTTAACGTCCGAGACAAGTTTGACGGGAAAGATTACGGACAATACAGCGTGGAAGTTTAGCTTTATCGACGATTATAATTCAGAACCGAAGGGTGCGGCCGAGAAAAACGATTATAAACTTATTTCGTCGTTAGAGTATAGTTTTTAAATCGAATTAAGGGGACACAATACTTAATTCGATTAGTAAGGAATAATTAAGTATTGTGTCCCCTTAATTCAAGGAGTAAATATGGGCATTCGTACAAAATCAGTACATACGGGCGTTTATAAGGACGATAGTTTTAATTCGGTGACAACACCGATTTATCCGACATCGACGTTTTATTTTGACGCTTTAGGAAAAAATAAAGGCTATGATTATACACGCAGCGGTAACCCGACGCGTGCGGCACTTGAAGAGAATCTGGCAGCCCTTGAAGGCGGGGTTGGAGCGTCGGCCACGTCTACAGGTATGTCGGCGATCACCGCTGTTTTGTTTTTGCTTAAAAGCGGTGATCATGTGATCGCCGGGGATGATATTTATGGCGGCACGTACCGTTTGTTCGACCGTGTGTTTCCTGATTTGGGTGTTGAGTTTTCTTTTATTAACATGAGAGATATTGATGCAGTTAAAGCGGCGGTCAAGGACAATACTAAGATGATTTGGATTGAGACACCATCTAACCCTTTACTTAATATTGTTGACTTAGCGGCCGTTATTAATGTTGCGAAGGATAACAATTGTCTTTCGGTGGTCGATAACACATTTCTTTCGCCGTATTTTCAGTCGCCCTTTGAATTTGGAGCGGATATCATTGTGCATTCAACGACAAAATATCTTAATGGGCATAGCGATGTTGTCGGTGGTGCGATTATTTACGGCAACAAAGAACTGGAAGAAAAGGGCAAGTTTAATGTCAACGCGCTTGGTGTATCTCAAGCGCCGTTTGATGCCTGGCTTGTATTACGCGGAGTTAAAACTTTAGGGCCGCGCATGGAAGCGCATCAAGAAAGCGCTCTGGCCGTCGCCAAGTTTTTAGAAAGCCACAAGAATGTTAAGAAGGTTTATTATCCAGGGCTCGAAAGTCATCCGCAGTTTGACTTAATTAAAAAGCAGCAAAAAGGCTTCGGAGGTATGCTTTCCTTTGAGCTTGATACATCGCAGGTTGCGTGCGATCATTTGTTTTCCAAGCTCGAGTATTTCTGTTTGGCCGAATCTCTCGGCGGGGTTGAGTCTTTGATCGAACATCCGTGGCTGATGAGCCATTCGTCGATGGGAGAAGAAGGGCTTAAGGCCTCAGGCATTACCGAAGAAACGATTCGTGTATCGATCGGCCTTGAAGATACGGAGGATCTCATTGCAGACCTTAAGCAAGCGCTTGAATAAAAACGTTTTATTTATATTAATAGGGATAGCTTTAATGATAAAGCTATCCCTTTTTTTATTTGCCGAGGCTAATGCGCCGGATGCCAAATTTATGTGGGACACACAATGGTATCTTAAGTCCGGCATGAATTTTATTGAACACGGGGCGTTTGCCCGTTCTATCGGAGTAAATGTGATTCAATATGAAGTCTTTCGCACGCCCGGCTATCCGTTTTTTTTAGGTTTAACACACGACCTTTTAAATTTACCTTTTTCAGGTGTGGTGTTGATTCAGGTTTTGCTCGGTGTTTTAACGGCTTGGTTTGTTTACTGCACGGCCCGTCTAATTAATCTTGATAATGCGTGGCTGGCCGGGCTCATTATGCTGTATGATCCGTCGATGACGGTGCATGCTTTGTTTTTGTTGACCGATTGTTTGTTTACTTGTTTGCTTAGTGTTTTTCTCTACTGTTTTGTAAAGTTTGTCCAAAAGAAAAATCTTCGCGATCTTATCCTTTCTTCCCTGTTACTTGTGTGTGCAATCTATGTGCGCCCGGTTGCTTATTATTTGCCGGGATTCTTGGTGTTTTTTCTTTTGTTTAATAACTTTAAGGCTTCTTGGAAGAGGAATATTATCTATGCCCTTGCATTTTTGATAACGTGTTACAGCCTTATCGGTTTGTGGCATCTGCGTAATCATGCGCGTGTTAACCGCTTTGTTTTTAGTGATATTAACAGTGCGGCTCTTAAATATGAAGGAATTTTAAGCAAGGGCGAGCGTTATCGCAAAGACGCAAAGTCGGAACACCTTGAATCTTATCATTATTATCTTAATGTGATCCCGCGTTCGGTTTGGGAGCTGTGGACGAGACCTGCCAGCCTTAAAAATCTCGGATCACAACCGCTTAAGTTGGCCGGTAAAATATTTGCCTATCCGTTTATTTTGTTTTGGATGATCGGACTTGTGCGTGGCATCTGGGCCGCGCGCGGCAGTCCTGCTGTTGTCAGTATGGTTGTTGTGATCGGTTATTTGACCGTTGTCACCGTCCTTGCCATTTTACTTAATGTCGGCCCGCGCTTTCGCCTGCCCATGATGCCGTTTGTCGCGGTTATATCGGCTTATGGCTGGGGCAGAATCGCCTATTCAACTGACGCAGTTGAATAGGCTTTTAAGGAACTTTTTTCATTTTTCTTTGTCTAAGTAGATGAAAGGGGAAAGAAGATGAAAAAATTAAATTTATCTAAGCTATTCATTATCAGTATTTTGGGAATCATTATGTTGCTTACAACCACACACGCAGAGGCCTGGAATTGGCGGCATCGCTATAAGCATAAACACCTCAATCATGATTATTACGGCAAGATCGTCTACAAACTGCCGTGGGGTTCGGCGACAATTATTGTCGGGGATCATCGTTACCGCTATTATGATGGTCATTATTACAGGAAACATCCTTATGGCTGGAAATTGGTCAGAGCGCCAAGAGGTGTTTGCATCACACGCCTGCCGCGCGGATATAAAAAAGTTTACTTTGGAAAAAAGCGTTATTATCACCATAATGATGTTTATTATAAACGAGTTGTGAACGGGTATGAAATTGTTGATGATCCAAGTCCAGATTACACAGTTGTTAAAAACAGAGAAATTTATGCTGATTATGATGATGATTACGACTTTGAATCACTGACCGTTAATATCCCTAAAGAAGAAGGCGGTTATGATGCGATTGAACTCAAACGTGAGGGCGAAGGATTTATTGGCCCCCAGGGTGAGTATTACGAAGAGTTTCCTAAAATAGCACAGCTTAAGGTTATATATGATTTGTAAATGAACGATATTACAAACCAAACAATTGAAAAGGCCGCCAATGGCGATATCGATGCATTTGAACTTATTTATCGGAAGTGTTGTAGCTTCGTTCACAATGTCGCGTTTCGTATTGTCACAACACAGGACGATGCCGAAGAGGTGACGCAGGAAGTTTTTATTTCCGTTTATAGGAATTTAAAGAATTTTCGTTTCAATGCTTCTTTTAAAACATGGATTTATCGAATCACCATTAATACGGCGGTTAATTTAAGTAAAAAATGGGATAGAAATCGTAGGCGTGAAGTAAGTTTTGATGAGAGTGAGATGGCGGTTGCGGGGAGATCGGGCACAGATGCCTCAGTTGAAAAGCAAGATCAAGATGCGTACATTGCATCATTACTTAATCAGCTTAACGAGGATCAAAAGGTTTGTTTGATCTTAAGAAGTATTGAGGGTTTAAGCTATGCGGAGATTGCGGACGTACTTAACATTAATATCAATACGGTCCGTACACGCATCAAACGGGGACGGGAAAAACTACTCAATTTTAAAAAAGAGGTGATGAACAATGAAGTGTAGTGAGATTCAAGATCTTATTTTGACGGATTATATCGACGGAGAAGTTAACGAATCAACCAAAAGAAAGATTGAAGAGTGTATAGAGGGCTGTGAAGAGTGCCGTGCGTTTTTCGAGGCGGTACAAAGCACGGGCAGTGATCCTTTTGAAGCACTTGAGCGCAAGACTCCTTCGGACAATGTATGGCTTAATATTAAAGAAAATATTACGCGGCCGGCGAGTGAACAAAAGGTTTATTTTCTTGATACTGTAAAACAAACCTTTGAGCCGTTTATTAATTTCAGGATGCCGGCCTTTGTTTTGACTGCGGTCGTTTTGTTATTTGTGATGATGAATGTCTTTCCTATAAATAAGGATGACAATCAAGTCGCGTATGTACATTCTGAGCAAGAGTTGGAATATCTTGCGTTTTTAACGGATGATGAAGAAGAGGATGATTTAGGTGAATATGTAGAGGTGATTGAAGAGTATTTTCTTTAAATTTTGAAAGGAGAAATATTATGAAAAAAGTAATTCACATTTTATCGATTATGACGATTACAGGCGGGTGTATTTTACTTTCCGGTAATGCTTTTGCCGAAGCAAAAGATCATCATCGTAGAGAAGAATGGAGAGAAAAAAGACAGCAAAAAAGGCAACAAATGTATGAACGTTTAGGTGTAACCGATGAACAAAAAAGGCGATTAGCCGAGCATCGCAAGCAACATAAGAACTCTTCCGGTCAGTATAAGGATCAAATACGGACCAAGAAACAACAATTAAATGAGGCGCTTAAAAGTGGGGATACCGCGCAAGCGCGTCAAATCCATGCGGAGATAAAATCGATGAAGTCCGATATACAAGATAAACGCTTAGAAGGTGTTTTAGGTGTACGCGAGATTTTGACTGATGAACAGTTTTCTGAGTTTATGGAAGTGAAAGAAGAGCGCCGAGAAAACCGAAAAGAGAAAAAAGGATCAGGAAAGTAATACACAAAAATCTGACAAAAATTTTATCTAAGACAGGCAGTATTCTTCGCTCAAACAAGCTCAGCTGCATTTCTGATGCAGCTTCGCAACTCGTTCGGGAATACAACCTGTCTTAGATCTTCAGTATCTTTTCCAAATATTCCCTCATTCCAATTTGTTAAATATGATAGAATTGTATCAATAGCGAACCAAAGCTAACAACAAAGGAGGGGGACATGAAAGCAGTGTGCGAAAAGTTGAAGCCTTACGCGCCGTTTTTTTTAAGAGTTGGTCTTGGTGTTGTCTTTGCCTTTCATGGCTATGGCAAGGTTTTTGGCGCTGAGGCAGGTATGGGTGCCTCGTGGGGGCCGCCGGAGATGCCGGCGATTGTCCAGATTCTTGTGGCCTGGGGTGAGCTGATCGGTGGTGTGGCCATCCTTTTGGGTTTTCTAACTTGTTTAGCTTCAGCTGGTATCATCGTTATTATGGTTGGTGCCATTGTCACGGTGCATGGGGCTAACGGTTTTAGTATGATGAATCAGGGGTATGAATATAATTTTGTCCTTATTTGTATGTCTTTGGCTTTGATTGCTACAGGATCAGGGCCGCTTTCGATTGATGGGAAATGTTGTAAACAAGATTAGTTAGACGTAAAAAATGACATTATGTAACCCCGGCTGCTTTACTTATACGCCTAAAGCGGCCGGGTTTTTATTTAATTTTTAAGTTATTGATATAAAATAACTTATGAATTTCCTGTCCTGGTTTGTCCTATTGCAAAATCTCCATTCAGATGGTATCTTTGAAGTCCATATTAATATTACTATAATTAAATATATTGATAAACTTAAGACATATATGACTTAATTCCACTAGAGGTTTCTAATGTTACGCCGTTTATGTGCCGCCATTACAGTTAGTATTTTTACCTTTACTACCATTTTTAGCGCTCCTGCTTTTGCACAGGGGCCTGTCCTCAAGCTGCCTCCGGCCGGCAGCATGCTCACAACAACACCTATTTTTTATCCTATGCAGATTAAAGGGATAACCGTTTATCCCGATAATCCGCTTGCTTTTGATTTCATTGTTGAAACAGGGGATCAATTGTATTCTGATGACGAACTCAATAGTGAGGCTAAGCGCCTAATCAAATATTTTCTCGCCTCTCTGACAATTCCTGAGGATGAATTGTGGGTCAACTTGTCACCCTATGAAAAAGACCGCGTTATTCCCGAAAGCTTCGGGCAGACAGAGATGGGCCGCGATCTTTTGGCACAAGATTATATTCTTAAGCAATTAACCGCATCACTGATGTATCCGGAAGATGAGTTAGGCGAAAAGTTTTGGCATAAAGTCAGACAGCGTGTAAAACAACAATTCGGTGATGTTGAAATCCCGACCAATGTCTTTAGCAAAGTCTGGATCACACCCGATGCGGCAAAGTTGTATAAAACGGGCAATAGCATTTATGTTGTGAGTAGTCATTTGAAGGTGTTGCTTGAAGAAGACTATGTAGCTCTAGCGAATAGCGAACAGCGGATAGCGGATAGTAGTACTCAGTTGTCAGCTGATAACTCCCTAGACGCTAAACGCTATCCGCTATACGCTAAAATCATTCGCGAAATCATCATCCCCGCCATTGAATCCGAAGTCAACAATGGCTCAACATTCACCCAACTACGCCAAATTTATAATTCTCTAATACTCGCCGCCTGGTACAAAACAAATCTGCGAAACACGCTCCTTTCTCAGGTCTATGTCGACCAAAACAAGACAAAAGGCGTCAATCACAATACACCGACGATTAATAACGAAATTTATGATCAATACCTCAAAGCCTTTAAGGCCGGCGTTTACGACTATATTAAAGAAGAGTATGATCCGGTTAAACAAGAGTTAATCCCCCGCAAATACTTCTCCGGCGGATTCGGCCGGGTTGACATGGCTCACCTGGCATCCAATGTCATCGATGGTGACCGTGCAGCCATATCCCGGGCAGATGCTATGAATTTAAATGCTAACGGGTCAGCCCTGAATTTTACAATAAACCTTAATCCAGCAGAAACGGCAAGTGACTCAGCAAGTGTTACTACTAATCAAATGGCTCTTAAAAAGATTTTTTCTATTGGAGAGAATATGTTTAAGGCAATAGAGAAAGGAAAGTCTGAGATAAAGTATAACAGGTATCGGATGACTTCTCCCATGGAAACATCTTCAGGAAAAAATGAGGTTTATTTTAATAACGGTTATTTTGGAATAAAGATATATCGAAGTGACGATATTTTAAATATTGATTTTATATTTAAAGAAAAAGTTTTTAATAAAGATTTACATAAAGAAGTATTTGATCAAGTACGGGATTACTTAAAAGAAATGTTTGAAAAAAATCCTTGGTTTGCTCAAAGGTATATATACATGTTTTCAAGCAGCGATTTTTTAAGCCTTCCTAATGAACATTATTCTTTAATGAAACTTCGGCTTAAGTCTGAGTGGAAAAGATACATGCTGACAAAGCGCAGACAGAAAAGAGAATCAAGACAGAATAGTAAAGAAAATTTAGGTCAAAACAGCTCATTTGATTTAGCAGCGTTGGATATTGATAATAAGCAAGATGATGAAAAACCGGTGGATTTTAATGAGATTGATAATAGCAAAAGTTTAGGCGATATATCCAAGTTTGTCGGTAAGGTGTCCGACAATTTGTTAAGTGAAGATGACAAAAATCAAATAGCGAGTGCAGTATTATTGGCCCCACGTAGTCGTCATTTTCACCTTGTAATGCAGGATGTCATGGAAAGGTTAACAAATGCTATAAAACAAAACGCTGCAGAAAACATGCCATATGTTTATCAAAATCCGCCGGCGAATGGTGAAGAAAAAGGTCAAAAATATGTTCTAACATATGTTCTGGTTGACGGCAAAGTCAAGATCAAAATTGCCTCTGAAGGTGGGGATCTTAAGGGTGCCGAAGCAAACAACGGGTGGCGATCGTTGATGAAAATGTTGTTGGCTATGACGCAAACGGGTCAGAACAATGAAAGGCAAGATAATGCTGTTTTAGCAAGAACAGCTGCCTTGACCGCATTGGCGCTTATGATGATTAGTCCGGATGTGAGTGAGGCACAATATAAAAAAGACAAAGACCCATACAGGAACACGCGGGAGAGATATGTGGAGCGGCGAAACTTCCGTCCGACAGAAGGTCCGCGCTCTCTTAAGGAAAGAGATTATTTCTTACTTTTTTACGATCAGAATACTTTGGTGAAAACGATCGCCAATTTTATACGTAATCCAAGGCAAAGTAATGAAGACCGCCTCAAAAGGGATTTACTTGTTATATGGTCGCAAAACTTGGCTCGCCTGATGATGAAAGCTAAAAGAGCTAAAGGTAAAAATCAAGGGCAGTATTATGCGGAATTTTTAGATAAACCTGTATTAACCGGCCAAAGGGCAAATGACATTAGAGATGTGCTTGCAGAAATCAGTGCGCCGGATAGAGAGAAAAATTTAGATTCGGCGAAAAAATTAAAAGAATTGTTAGGAAAAAATTTTCTTATTAAAAGTTCAAGATTGACTCAAATGGCTATGAATAAGCTTGTTGAGTTAAACCTTGTTGCATCGGTCGATGAACAGGAACCTTTGGAAACATTTGGGGATTTTTTAGGCAAGTTGCTCGATCAAATCGAAGGAGAGAGCCTTTTTCTTTCTGAGGTAGCCGAAGAGTTAAGTGATTCTCAAGAGGCAGCCGAACAGGCTTTGGGTGAAACTGACGAATTTTCTCTTTGGGAGACAACCGATTCGGCCGCGATGAGCCACGATAATACCGTGCTTTTGGATTCGACAACCATAGTCCGTTTTAAAGATATTGATAGTCAATTTAACCAATTGGACGATTTAATGGGGTTGCTTCGGTTTGTTCCACGAGCACTTCTTGATCAAAGAAAAAGGACTGGTATTCAAAAGTTTCTTGGCCAAATTCACAACACCAATATTTCTAAAAATTTGCATATAGCCGATAAGATTGCCGCTGGGCTAAGACGGGCTGTTGAACAGCACGCGGAGAAAGGAGAAGTATATTATTATGTAGACGCGCCTCAAGTCGGTAAATCTTTAAGAGAAGAATATAGGGTTCAGTATCTCTTTGATGAAAAAAAGGTCGAAATCAAATCGTTATCGTCCAGGGAAGTTGCTAAAGGCAATAGCTGGCTATTTATGGTCAAAATGCTTTTGGCCATGACCTATTCGATTGAGGAGGCCCAAGAGGAAAGAAAAAATAGCCTTTCTGGTTTGGATAAAACACGGTGGGAGATGGTGCATTACTTTGCTAAGGCGTTTAAGAATGATGGAGGTCAGTATTATGACGTAGAGGATGTTGTACGTAGCATAGATGGGTTTCACGAGATTGGGCGTCGTAAAGATTTAAGAATGGTATTAAAAAAGCTAACCGATGTGTATTTGCTGGCAGATAAGCTACTCATGTCTAAAAAAAGAGTGTGGAAGGTTGTCAATAAAAATGATCCGCGCTGGCTACGATTACGTAACGGAGAAAAATTTGACTTGTATTATGATGCAAAAAAAATGATAGAAGAAAACCGCGGTGATATCCAGTCTAAGTGGGAGCTTATATTTGCGATGGCTGATGTCATTGATGGTATGACTGAAAAGTCACCAGTTCACCTAGCTAAAATACAAAGTGATATTCAACGGAAGTTATCTAAACCGGTAGCAGAAGATAGCGTAAGAGGAACACTGAGTCTTTTCGAAAATGCGCATATCATTAAAATACATAAAAAATCAGGTTCTGAGGTGTATAGTCGTCGAAGAGGTAAGAAGCAGCAAAACAGGCTTAATGCGCTTATGGATAAAAAAAGGTTTATTTTTGTTACGGAGCGCTCAGCGCTCTCTGATTATTTTAATGCGCCATTGCGTGATATTTTAAACCTTGATTCGGCTTCTTTGCAAGAGCACTTTGAAACCATTGAAGATGAAGCTGAAAAGATGCATGGACAAATGCAGGGGTGGATCAATAACATGGCTTCAGAACATAAGAGACAATATTATCCAGAGGCCTATACTGAGTTTGCCACTGTGATTAAAACGTTTTGGGATGATGATGAGATTGTAATCCAGCTGCAATTTGTCACAGGGGGTTTAAAAAGCGTCGCGCAACGACAGTTAATACAAACGACTTATAAAGAGTTTGTCAACCGGTTGAGCAAAAATACGTATTTCGATCAGTTTACGGTTGAAACAAAACCGCCTAAAGATGTCACCAAAGGCAGCGCCACGATACGTATTTTACAAAAAGCAACAGTCAAAACAAACCGATCGCAGCGGGCCGTTTTGAAATGGCTTTTTAAACAATTGGATATTGGCAAAATTGATCAGGGGCGGCAGGGTATTGCTTTTAATCCTATCGGCATAGCTCACAAGATTGATGGGATTAGTAATGATGGCGATGTTGAAGAGACAATTAATCATTTTGAGTTATCTGTAGGCGATCCAAAAGAACTACTCAGTTCAATAAAATACAGCATTGATGTTGCTAAATTGTGGTTTACTGTAAAGGCAGCAAAAATTATTGATGCATCCGATCCGAACTATACATTGTTTGATAAATTTTTAGATGATATAAAACCCCAAACACCCAAAAAGAAATCATTTGCTAAATCCCCGGCCCCGGCTCGATCTAAAAAGAAGGGGGGCGATTCGTTTCAATACATTAGAGATTCGATTAAAAGAGTACAACGTAAGAAATTACTGGGAGACAAATCAGACTCTGCTTCATTCACGTCCCTTCCTGCTGTCCACCGGTTGGCGGTGGTGGCATGGATGTTGCTGCAGTCATATAAAGATCACAAAAAAGATATTGATCCTCTAGAAATTATCAAAGATATTATGTTAAATAATGATCAAGAAGATGGCGACATGGTTGTTCAAAAGGTTATAGGGGATCTTGATTTTTTTGTTACAGAAGGTGTTTTAAATTCTTCGATGGATATTTTGGAAGATAGAAGGCTATATTCTTTGAAGTCCGGCCGAGGAGAGCAGCTCAGTTCTTTTGTGGCCAAAAGTCTGGACTTTCATATTGCGGAGATCCTTCTTCAAAGCAAGGATGATGTTGTTGATTTAACCACTTTAGAAGGACGCTTGCAGGACTTCCCCGGTATGAGGCTTATCATGGCTATGGGTGAGTATGATGGCTATTTTAACTATTTAAGAAGGCATTTTAAGATGCATGAGGTAGAAGGCCATATGACAGAGAGTCATGAGGTCGATATGTGGGAGCTTTTGCCCGAAGGAAAACATTATTTTGAACAGCACCTGCAAAATGTGTTGGGAGAAATGTTTTTTGATTCATTTGATCCGGTTAAAGCTCTGACGGGCTTTAAGTCCGATTTGCTTAAACCGGATGATACAAAAGAATTGTTGGAGGTATGGCAGGACAACCGCCCTGAATATTTTCGTTTTCGAAGTAAAAAAAAGGTGTTAAAGTTTTTTTTGGCATTAATTGCAGAACATAGTTTTTTCAACCAAGAATATTCCATGGAGATTCACGGAAATATTATTCGCTTTAAAGTTATTCGAGCTAAAAATAATGACTTTCTGGGGGCAAAATTCAATATTGTGTATGAGGATTCACTGCGGCCGTCTCGGGCCAAAACATATCTCAGCCATTTTGAAGTCATTGAAAAAAATGAAAAAGCATACGATGGGCAATTGCATATTTTATTAAAAGCTTTGCTTGGTGTTGAGAGGGAAGTTGAACGAAAAGCGGACAATAAGCGTATTCAGGATGATTTGGAAAAGGTTGTTGACTGGGAAAAAATTGATTCAGGAAAGCAGCATGTTATGGCATTGGCAGGGTATATTGCGCAGGCGTCTTTTATTCCTCCAGTCGATTCTCCCCAAAAAATATTGGTGTTTAATGAATTTCAAGTTGTTGAGTTGATGGAAAAACACTTTGGAAAGGAGGTATCGGAGCCATATATTCAGAATTTACTTGCTGATTTTCATGCAAAAGGTGTTGCACAGAAATTACCAAAGAAAGAGGGCAGCTTAAATCAACAGTGGGGTCTTGAACCACATGTGAAATATCTGTTGAGTCAAATTAATGAAGGTCGAACAGATTTATATGAATTGAAGAACTCGGCGTCCGTCGATCTTGCCGCGATATTAAACAGGGAGACTGTCGCTCAGAAAATTTTGGAAATAGAGCCGTCAATCATCGGGAAAATTGAGTTTACAGCAAGGCAGTTGGCGCTTAAGTTCGGCGATACTACTGATGGTTCAGAATTAGAAGCTATTCTTAAGCAATTAGAAGACGAGCGCATCCTTCGTGTATATACGATGTCCGGCAGCACGATCAAGAAGTGGACGGTTGTCGATAAAGACAATCTCGCACGTATCGCTGAAAGTGGCTCGATAGAAGAAAAACGCAATACTTTGCTGAATAAATGGGAGACTTTGTTTTTGATGGCTAAAATAGTTTATAGAAGAATTCAACCGGGTCAGCGGTTTAATGCGGGTTTTTTAACGGCAGAAATTAATGCGATAATTAATAATCTGGAAGCAATACAAAAAAAGCCAATACACGAAAAACAGGTGCGTCAAGCCGCAGATCTTTTAGAAGCCGCGCGGATGTTTAAAAAGCAGTCGACCGCTTTAGGTGATTTTTGGATTCGTGCAGACGAAATAGACAATGACATCGATGTAGAATATCAGCTGCACAGGCTTTCTTTAAAACATCAGGATGAATTAGAAAAAAGACGCCTCCAGCTGCAGGAGCCACTGGAAAAATATTTTCGCGCAGGTATCGACGCCATTTTTCACGATGAAGGGACTAAGGCTGATTCCGCGATGCTGAATAATGGCAGCGCGGCACAGACAGATTTTAAGTCCTTAAATACAGTATTAGATAGAGAAGATTTTCATATTATCGAAGAGATTATTTTAAATATGCCTTCATCTGCCTCTGCTATCGGTGTAGATTCTCCTTATAAGCAAGAAAAATCGCTCCATTTTCAAACTAAACGCCACGATGAAAATGCGCTCTTTATTTCTAACGACCTATTTGCGATAGCTCTGGATAATCATGAACCGACATTTAAAATTTTTATCGGCTATCCATTGAGTAAAGATAAAGACCCGAATCAGAAGGAGCAAAAGCAAATATTCAATAGTGTCGCAGGTTATTTAATTAAAGAATTTAACAGTAAATCCGGTTTGTCTAAAAAATATAATTTTCAGAAGCAAAAGTATAGATTTGACAGTGATCCTATTGTGCTGTTGCAACTAGATTCTTCTCCATTATTAAGCGAAACAGTTAACAGTACAAATAATAAACATATAAAGACCGAAATTGATGGCATTGCGTTAACATTGAAAGACTTAGAAGATTGGGCCAAGGCTAATCCAAACAAGGTGTGGCGGGGGCCTAAAAGAGAAATCGAAAAAATATTTAATAGTTCAAATTTCGTTGCCTCTCGTGTATTAGAAAATAATAATATTAAGGTTTTTGGCGCAACGACTCCTCAAACACAACGCCTGTATGACCGTCTAGTTGAGGAATATGACATAATTGCACAATTGGATAGGGAGAGTTTAAAAAAAATAGCGAAAGAAATGGATCTACAAATTCAAACGATTTTTGATAACCTTAAAAAATTTAAAGAAGTGTTAGATGAAGGATATTCATTAGAGCCGATAGCTGATCCGATAGAATTTGTCAGAGCAAAAAGAAAAAATGATTTATTTTATAAACAACCTTTAAACGATGATTGGGCTAAAAATGATTCTCCTGAAAAGGCTATGGAAGGGCACGCGGCTAATAATAATTCATATACTATCAACGATAAATGGGAGCTCATTTTTGCAATAGCTGAAGTCGTTGATAATATAGAACCAGAGCAGGTGTTTAGCGCGTACTATGTATACGATGAGATTAATCAATTGTTGCCGAAACAAGTGTCGGGTGATGAGTTAAACGCGGCATTGGATCTTTTTGGTTTTGGTTCTCTGATTAAATTACAAAATTTCGGAGATAACAACAGACTATGGATGCGACGTACAGGTTCGCTACAAAGTGATAGAATAAATAGCTTGCGCGTGAAAGAAAAAATCTTATTTGCTAAACCAAATTTTATGAAAAGTTATTTTCGTGCAGAATCAAACGAAATTATGAGTCAAATCGATCTTGCCGCGATGAGTGATCCTGTTTTTCTTGATATTGCCAAGCAACTTGGAAAAATAATTGACGGCCATGAAAAACTTGATTTTTTAAGAGGAGATACGGAACGCCTTGGATCGGTGTATGCCTTTAATCAAGGCGGAGAGGTTCAACTGGCATTTAATTATAATGAGGGTGAACCTATTATTGAAATTAATTTTGTTGGAGCAAGACGTGAAAAAACCAGGCACAAATATAATAATGGTCAAAAAAGAGAACTGTTTGATCAAACCCAAAGTATACTTTTTGAAAAGCTTAACTTCTTCGTAGCAGCCGAAAAATATTTGTTGAATAAAGTGCCATATGAAGGCGTATCAGGTGCGTGGCGGACTATGTTTAAATTAAATCGTTTTGGTTCTGATAAAAAACAACAAGATGCCGCTACAATGAATGATGAGGTTGCAACCCCGCAATCTCCTTTCGCTTCAGAGTTTTTGCAAGATGAAAAGACCAGACGGAAGGTTTTGCATGCGTGGCAGCGATTACAGGTCTTGGCCAAGCAGATTCAAACTAAGATTAATGAAACAGGTATTTTTGAAGAAGTTGAAAATTTAGCCAATCGACTTGCCAAAAATGACAGTGAATTATCAGAGGATACGTATCAACGCACTGTTATGCAAATACAAAACGACGGAAAGGAAGTAAGTGAGTTTATTAGCCAATGGTTTAAGCAAGAGTCCATGGAAGATTATATCTATTTGAAAGAAGGTAGCGATTTAAGATGGAAAGTTGCGTATGATTTTATAGATAAATGGAATAAAATTCTAAATTCCATTTTTATCGATATTTATTTTTTAAGATTTTATTTGCAAAGAAATGATTTGTCGCAATTTAAAGAAACGGCAACGCATTTGAAAAATGATTTAGATGAGGGCAAGGATTATGCTTATAAGAAAATGTTAGAAAATATTTTACGCCCGACAGAAGAAAACATTTTTAAAGATCGTAATGGTGCTGAACAATTAGGAGAACCGGAAGAAATTTATCAATATTTTCTTGCGCCCGCCATGCGCGCTTTTCCTGAAGAGATAAAGGCCTTATCGAAAAAGGATACTCCGGATTCCGCCGCGATGAGTGATGGGGAGTTTAGGGAGAAAATGGGTCAGGCTTATCAGAGTGCTGTAAAAATATTAGCTGTGTTAAGAGACGCAACAAATCAGTTAAAAGAGGAGTTACCAAATACTGACCCAAAAATACATAAAGAAAAAATCAAAAGTTATGTATCGGGGATACATCATATGCTTATACATTATCTTGTAGGAGCAAGAGGAGCATTTTTGTTTTATCAGAATACACGAAATATAAATGGTAAAATTACGGCAGATCAATATGATAACTTAGTAAAATACTGGGAACTATTTAAAGGTCAATTTGATCAAATGGATCGTTTAAATGTTGATGAAAAACAACGGAAAAAAGAGGCGACAATAATTTTAAATAGTTTGGAGTTAAAGATTGAAAATCAGGAAGACTATTCTCTGGATAATTATAGATTTATGAAATTTTTAGTATGGGGAAAGGGATGGGGCAAATATTATAGTTGGATCAAAGATTTTCAATCAGAGATTAACGATGACGTTGAGAAAATAGACGGTTTACTTAAGGAAGTCGAAAATAATTTTGTTGATTTGGCCGCGATGACAGATGTCGGGGGGATTGACTTAAATCCTGAGCTTCTTAATATGGATATTGAATATGATGAAGCCGGTGTGCCGCTTCCGGCTGTGCAGCAACCGGTGATTAATATGGATATTGAAGGCTTCACACCGGTGATTATTAATGTAACCCCAATCCCGAGTCTGCCGCTTATGCTGGGACTTGATGTTGATCAGAATGATGAGTCTAAACCTGACAGGCAGCAAGTGGCGTGGGAGTATGGGGAGCTTGGCTATGCCTTGCGTGAGCTTGATTAAACTATAAACACTAAACAGTTAACAGATTTGGCTAAGTTTGTTTACTGTTTAAAGTTTATTGTTTATATAGTCACTAAATTTTAGTTCCCCTTGTCAACCAAAACCAACTCTGCTACACTGACCCCATGAAATACAAAAGCCTTATCTTTACCCTATTTTTACTCCTTTCAACTACAGCTTCCGCCGGGATTATCGAAATCGAACGCGCCTTCATGGAGCAGGATTATCCGCGGGCCGAGGTATTGGCCGAAGAAGGCCTTAAGCGGCACAAGGGTGGTGATGTAAGTCTTTTTCAGTATTATCTGGGCTTAAGCCACATCCGTTTAGGTAAATATGGCCTGGCTGCATCGGCTTTGAAAGACTTAGTTAATGATCAAACCATTCCGACCGATCTGCGTGATAAAGCACACCTGGCACTGATCGATGCCTATTATCTAGCCGGCAAATATGATCGGGCTGCCGTTCTCGCCGATCAGTTTAAGACAGCGAGTTATAATTCTGATTATTTGAGCCTGCTTTATTTAAAGTCGGCACGTATTAAGTTTAAACAGGCCGCGTGGACTGATGCGAGGCTCAAACTGCGTACGATCATTAATCAATATCCGGAAAGCTTTGATGTCTATCTGGCGGACCAATTTTTACAAGAAAAGATGTTCTTCTCGGTTCAGGTCGGCTCTTTTCGCGATCGTGCCCGGGCTAAGGATTTGGTATCACAATTAAAAGCAGAAGGCAAAACCGCCTATATTTTTGAAGTGAAAGATTATTCGGGACGAAAATTTTATCGTGTGCGTGTCGGTCAGGTGTCATTTCTCGATCAGGCCAAAAACCTGCAGGAAAAATTGGCTAAGCAGGGGTATCCAACAAGAATCTACCCTTAGAGGTGTTAGGTTTAAGGTGTTGGCTGTGAGCCCTCTAAAACCCAAAACCTAACCCCTAAAACCTTTTAGCTTATATGTCTACTTCTCTTATTATATTTATTACCGGTCCCACGGCTGTTGGTAAATCGGATGTTGCGCTTAATGTCGCCAGGAAGCTAGATGGTGAAATCATCGCCTGCGACTCAATGCAGGTGTATCGTGAAATTAATGTGGCCAGCAACAAACCTTCGCCTGAAGAACGGAAACAAACTTCTTATCACATGCTTGATGTGGCCTCTGTTTACGATGAGTTTGATGTGAATCAGTACGCGAAGCTGGCGATTGCGTGCGTTAAAGATATTATAAGTCGCGGCAAGCAGCCGATTGTCTGTGGAGGCACAGGCCTTTATATGGAAGCGCTTATTGACGGAGTGTTTGAAGGGCCGAAGGCCGACTGGAATTTAAGAGAAAAATTGGAACAAGAGTCTCCGGAACAACTGCATGCGCGTCTTGAAGGGATTGACCCTGATGCAGCGGCTAAAATTCATCCCAATGATTTAAGGCGAATCATTCGCGCGCTCGAAGTGTTTGAATTAACAGGCAAACCGATATCGGTTTGGCAGAAAGATCGTACAGGGCTCGCGGATAAATATGCGATTAAAGGTTTCGTTTTAACGCGCGGCCGGGACGCGCTTTATGCCACGATCAACACGCGTGTCGATCAAATGATTAATCAAGGATTGATCGACGAGGTGAGCGCGCTTGATTTGGCACACATCAGTAAAACTGCACGGCAACTGATCGGCATTAAAGAAACGCTTCAATATTTAAATAATGAAATTGACCGAGACAGGCTCATCGAGATAATCAAACAAAATTCGCGCCATTATGCCAAGAGACAATTAACTTGGTTTAGGAAAGATGAGCGTTTGCAGTGGATTGATCTTGGCCTAAGCGACCCGTTAAAGGAAATATTAGATAAGAGGTTTTAGGGGTTAGGTTTTGGGTTTTAGGGCGCCAACACCCAACACCTTAAACCTAACACCTCATATTGTTATGAGCAAGACACATACTCTCCCAACAACCTTACCCCGTGAAAAAGTATTTATCGTCGTCATTCATTTTAAAAATGACCGCAGTCCGTGGGGCACCGATGAGCTTCTCTATGAAATGCAGGAGCTGGTTAAAGCCTGCGAGGCTGAAGTGATTGGTCATGCCGTTTGTTCACTCGCCGATATTAATCCCAAATATTTTATCGGGGAAGGGAAGCTCGATGAGATTATGCGCGCGGCCGGTGCTTTGGGCACTGAAACGATTGTTTTTAGTGAAGATTTAAAGGGCTCCCAACAACGTAATTTAGAAGAGAAGATTGATATTAAGACCATTGACCGCACGCAGCTTATTCTGGATATTTTTGCTAAGCGCGCAACAAGCCGTGAAGGTAAGATGCAAGTTGAGCTTGCGCAACTTGAATATTTACTGCCGCGGCTTGTCGGGCGCGGGATCGAGCTTTCCCGCCAGGGTGCCGGGATCGGAACGCTTGGTCCCGGGGAAACCAAGCTTGAGGCCGACCGTCGGCGTATTTCCGACAGGATCGCCAAGCTTAAACGCGCGTTGATTGATGTCGAGAAAAAACGTGCCTTAACGCGCAAACGCCGCAAGGATAAAGGGGTTCCGGTGGTCTCTTTAGTGGGTTACACCAATGCCGGTAAATCCACTTTACTTAACACATTGACCGATGCCGATGCATTGACCCGCGACGGCTTGTTTACCACATTGGATTCACTTTCACGTCAGCTGACACTGACTAATAATCAAAAAATGATTTTATCCGACACGGTTGGATTTATGCATGCCCTGCCGCATCATTTGATCGAATCGTTTAAGGCTACTTTAGAAGAGCTTCAAGAAGCAGATGTGCTCATGCATGTGGTCGATGTGTCGCGGTCGAATTTCAAAGACAGGATGGATGCGGTTCACGAGGTGCTCGAAGATCTCGACGTTGCATGGAAAAAAGTTTTATATGTCTTTAACAAAATTGATCAAGTTGAGGATACGGATTGGCTTGATCAACTTAAAGATAATTATGAACACTGTGCTTTTATATCGGCTAAACAAAATATCAATTTGGACGAACTACAGACAGCGCTTATAACCATGCTGTCTTCTCTATATATGTATGTGGAACTTGAAATTCCGATGGCCCGTATGGACTTGATTAATGTCCTGCATGAACAGGGCAAAGTAAGCCATATTACCTATGGGGAGAATACAATAGAAGTGGAGGCTTCGATTCCGGTTCAGGTTTCCAATGTTTTTAAACCTTTTTTGAATAAATAGTGCCTGGCACTATTTATTTGCTACAATAGATTTAATATGAGATTAATATTAGTATTTATATTATCCATTCTCTTTGCTTCTACCTGTCTTGCCCGGGATGATTTTACCGGGTTTAAAGACGGGACATACCGCGAATTTTACGACTCCGGTGAATTGAGGCGGATTGTAACCGTTACGCGTCAAACGCTTACCGGCCCTTTTAATACGTTTTATAAAAACGGTTTTTTAAAAGGTGAAGGTACTTATGTTAACGGTGTTTTAGAAGGCAAAGCCATTGGGTATTATCCGACCAAACAGGTTAAGATGGAAGTTAATTATCATCATGGCCTCTATGAAGGCCTGACTAAAGTGTATTATCCTAATGGGCAGTTGAAAGGCAAGAGCTATTATCGCGATGGCCTCCTCCATGGGGATTATAAAGAATACTGGCCGAATGGCGCCTTGTCTTTTGAAAGAACGTATAAGCACGGCGTTGCCCAAGGTGAGGAAAAACAATATCATCCGCAGGGCTATCTTTTCCGTATTACTAATCTTGTTAATGGCATGCAGCATGGGCTTATCAGGGAGTTTAACAAAGAAGGCAATCTCGTTAAATCGTATGAAGCGCGCTATGATATGGCGAACGATAATTATAAAAAATATGATGATCAAGGAAGGCTCAAGACCGATCAACGGCTGGTTAATCCCGATATTAACGAAGTTGTTATGACCGACTATTACGAGACGGGTGAAATCCTAAGGGAAACAAGCATGAAAAGTGATACGAAGCACGGCCCTTATCTTGAGTATTATGTGGATGGGGCTATCAAAGAGATGGGCTTTTATTTTGACGGCAAACGTGAAGGAAGGGTACAAAAGTTCCGCCCGAACGGCGATCTTAAAGCCGAACACCACTTTAAAGAAGATAAGGAAATGTTTGTGAGAAAATACGATTCGTCCGGATCAGTTATAGATGATGAGTAGAAGGTGAAGTAATGGCGATTATTATTATCTTTATCATGGCATGTATTATAGGAATTATTTTTCTCAATTTGCAGACCACCACAGATCCGCAGAAAACGCGCAACGATTATCTCAAAGAAATTATACGTATCATGGAGGGTCGGAGTATGACCATACCGGCTTATGAAGATTCGTATAAAATTTTATTCACCTTTAAAAGCGAACAGTTTGAATACGATGATATCATTTCAAAGATCGGTAACAAGATTATTCACAGAGGTTATCTGCGCGTTAAAACTTTAAGCAATTTATCTTTAAGCTTTAATGAAAAAACAAGGGAGAAGTTTTTTAATAAGGATGTTGTTTCGCAAATCATTAAACCAGGTGAGCTATCGGGCGGACGTGTAAAGCTGAATATTCCTAAGGCACTGCGTGAGTTTGATATTGTGACCAATAGCATTTTTGCGGCCAATGCTTTTTTTCAGGACAAAAAGGTGATCAACATTCTGCGTGAGTTTAAGAATATTGATACGCGCGGATGGAAGCATATGGCTATCCGTATAAAAAATGGTGAAGTTGTCTTGGAGTTTAATCCCCAAACGGGATTTAAACCGAATTTGGCCACACTGCGTAGTGACCCGCATATTATAGAAGATAATGCCAAAAAGCTTCTTGTCCTTGTGGCCCGTCTTAATACCTCGTAAGTATAATTCCACAAGTTATTGAATATAAATAACTTATAATCCAAATATAATTTTAAGCAAGGCATATTTGGTTATTGACACAAAAATCTTTTTTGTTATAATAGCGGCTTAGCATTCGATCCTAAAGAGTGCTAAAAAACAGTAAACTTATGTAAGGACAGTGACTTAGATGATGACTCCAAAGAAAACCGATATCCGTGCCAGAAAAGAGCGGGTTTTAGGTATAACTGTTAGTCAGTATATTAAAAATGTTTCACCGGTCAGTTCTGCTTTTTTGGTTAATGAATATTTTGCCGATTTAAGCTCGGCCACAATCCGTAATATTTTAAGTGAGCTCGAACAAGAAGGATATTTAACGCATCCGCATACATCAGCCGGACGCATTCCCACCCAAAAGGGTTACCGCTATTATGTCGATAACCTTGTTGATGAAATTCAACTTTTGGAAGAGGAGAAAGAACGCATCCGCCAAGATTATTTAAAAGAAAAAAGAGAATTAGATGCCCTTCTTAAAAAAGCATCACAAGCCATTTCGCAGGTAACCCATTATACGGGTATTGTTTCTGTGGATGGATTTGAAGATAGATTGTATTTGAGTGGAACACATCATATTGTGGAATACCCTGATTATCAGGATATTCAAAAAATTCGCTCTATATTAGTTGCTTTGGAAGAGAAGGAACAATTGTATAAGGTCATCAGTAAAGAGCTTGATAAACGCATTGAGGTTTTTATCGGCAGTGAAATCGAGTGCTCTGATATTGATGCCTGTTCGCTTGTGGTTTCTTCATATAAAACCCGTAAGGGACCGACAGGCCGTATTGCTGTATTGGGACCGACAAGCATGGACTATCAAAAAGTATTTTCTACCGTCGATTATATGACGCGTTTAATGGAAGAAATGATTTAAGCGATGGAGTCAATGATGACAGAAAAAAAAGAACAGCAAAAAAGTCAGAACAAAAATTCCGAAAAAAAGAAATCCAAAATGATTAAGGTTGATGAAGCCGAGTATACCGGTATTGTCGAGGAGTTAAAGGAAGTTAAAGACAAACATGTCCGTCTGTATGCCGAGTTTGATAATGCCCGCAAACGCATGGAACGTGAAAAAGAAGAGTTTGTTAAATATGCCGCCGAAGGCCTTATTGTTGAATTTTTGGAAGTGCACGATGATTTGGAGAGAAGCGTGGCAGCCGCCAAGCAAGAGATTAAAGACGGCAACTCTTCTCTTATTAAAGGCCTCGAGATGGTTAAAAATCGCACAGAAGAGTTTTTGAAAAAAAACGGTGTCAGACCAATGAAGGCCTTGGGCCAGACATTTGATCATAATTGTCATGAGGTCATGATGCAGCAAGAGACAACAGAACATGAAGATAATACAGTGATCGAAGTTTTTCAGCAAGGGTATTACCTTGGGGATAAAGTGGTACGAACAGCAAAAGTAAAACTCGCTAAAAATAACAGTTCTCAACCGTCGAAGGAAAGCGAAGAAAACGGCGAAGTTGAGGCAAAGAATTTATAAATTAACAAGGAGTAGATGAAATGGGTAAAGCAATTGGAATCGATTTAGGAACGTCAAACTCAGCGGCCGCGGTTATGGAAGGCGGACGCCCTGTGATTATTCCTTCGGCCGAAGGAGCAGGGGTCGCGTCAGGAAAAGCTTTTCCGTCATTTGTCGCTTTCACCAAAGAAGGTGACCGTTTAGTTGGTGAGCCAGCTAAAAGACAGGCCCCGGTTAATCCGGAAGGAACCATTTATGCCTCAAAACGTAAAATGGGAACGGATCATAAATTCAAAGTATTTGATAAAGAGTTCACGCCACAGCAAGTCGGGGCATTTATCCTGCAGAAAATCAAAGCAGATGCCGAAAAGTATTTAGGCGAAACCGTTGATGAAGCGGTGATCACTGTGCCTGCTTATTTTAATGATGCCCAAAGACAAGCGACCAAAGATGCGGGTGAAATCGCAGGACTTAAAGTTTTGCGTATTATCAACGAACCAACATCCGCCTGCCTTGCGTATGGGATTGATAAAGCCGGTAAAGAACAAAAGATTATGGTCTTTGACTTCGGCGGGGGTACGCTCGACGTAACCGTTCTTGAAATGGGTTGGGATGAAGAGCATAAAGCTGCCACGTTTGAAGTGTTGTCGACCAGCGGCGACAATCATCTCGGTGGAACGGATATGGACAACTCTTTAATTGATTATATTACAGAAGAGTTTAAAAAAGAGTCCGGTGTTGATTTGACCAATGATAAAATGGCCTTTCAACGTCTGCGTGAAGCAGCTGAAAAAGCCAAGGTTGAATTATCATCAACGGTTACAACCGATATCAGTCTTCCTTTTATTACCGCTGATGCCTCAGGACCGAAGCATTTAAACATGACGATCGACCGTGCCAAGCTTGAAAGTTTGGTGGGTGATACGGTTAACCGTTGCGCCGGTCCTATCCGTCAGGCGATTAAAGATGCCAGTGAAAAGTTAGGCGAAGAGGTAAAAGTTGATCGCATCATCCTCGTTGGTGGTCCAACACGCATGCCAATCGTTCAAGAGTTTGTCGAAAAGGAAGTCGGGCAAAAGATCGAAGGCGGGATTGATCCGATGGAGTGTGTCGCTTTAGGTGCGGCCGTTCAATCCGGGATTATCCGCGGCGAGGCCAAGGAAGTGCTTCTGCTTGATGTTACGCCATTAACCCTTGGGATTGAAACAATGGGCAGTGTTATGACAAAGCTCATTGACCGTAACACAACAATTCCGGCCAAAAAGTCACAAGTGTTTTCAACCGCCGAAGATAATCAAAGCGCGGTAACCATTCGTGTTCTTCAAGGCGAACGCCAAATGGCCAATGACAATACAGAGCTTGGCCGTTTTGATCTTGTCGGTATTCCGCCGGCACCACGTGGTGTGCCGCAGATCGAAGTAACGTTTGACATCGATACCGACGGGATTGTGCATGTTTCCGCGAAAGATAAAGGAACAGGCAAAGAACAATCTATCCGTATTACGGCGCCTACAAAACTGTCTGAAGAAGAAATTGAGAAGATGGTGAAGGAAGCGGAAAAATACGCGGAAGAAGATAAAAAGAAAAAAGAAGAAGTGGAAACAATCAATCAAGCGAACACCGTTGTTTATGCGACGGAAAAGTCACTGAAAGACTATGGTGATAAGGTCTCTGAGGAAGAAAAGAAAAACATTGAGGCCGAGCTTGAAAATCTCAAAAAAGCCATTGAAGCCAAAGATATTGAGAAGATTAAATCTGCTCAAGAAACTCTTCAGAAAGCGGCCCACAAGTTAGCCGAAGAAGTGTATAAGGCAACAGCGGCCGAGCAGCAAGCAGGTGCTGAGGCTTCTGCCGCCGGAGCGCAAGCCGGACCGGAAGCGGCTGCAGGCGGCGGGGCAACGGATGATAAAAAAGATAATAAGGAAGATGTCATTGATGCCGATTTTAAGGCAGAGGATGATAAAAAAGAATAATGAGTACAAACCGTGATTATTACGAAATCTTAGGTGTTGCCCGCGAGGCGAGCGTGGCCGATATTAAAAAGGCTTACCGCAAGCTGGCGCTTAAGTATCACCCCGACCGTGTTGCCGAAGATAAGAAAAAGGAATCGGAAGAAGAGTTTAAGGTTATCTCGGAAGCCTATGCTGTTTTAACCGATCCTAAAAAACGGCAACTCTATGATCAATACGGTCATGCCGGTGTTGATCAGCAGTATTCCGCGGAAGATATTTTCCGCGGGGCTGATTTTAGTGATCTGGGTGATATCTTCAGCCAGTTTTTCGGAGGCGGTGGCTCTTCCTCTGATATCTTTGGCAGTATGTTTGGCGGCGGTGGCACCCGACGTGGACCGTCACGTGGTGCCGATATTCAGACAGAAATAGCGATCACGCTTGAAGAGGCCTTTAATGGTGTTCAGAAAAACATTACGATTCAGCGTAATGAGCATTGCATCAAATGTGATGGCACAGGAGCCAAGGATGCGAATTCGCTTAAAACGTGTACAGTGTGCCAGGGGACGGGAAGTGTTGTCACCTCCAGTGGCTTTTTTCGAATGAAACAGTCGTGTCCGACGTGTGGCGGGCGTGGTCAGATCATTACAGAATTCTGTCCGGAATGCGATGGTAAAGGGGTTGTCCGGCAAACCCGTAAGATTGAAGTTAATATTCCGGCCGGGGTTGATGATAATTCGCGTTTGCGTGTTTCCGGCGAAGGGGAAATTGGTAAAGGTGGTTCGGGTGATTTGTATTTGTATATTGCGGTTAGAGAGCATGATATTTTTCATCGCAATGGTGATGATTTGCATATGGATTTGCCAATCAGTTTTGCCAAAGCGGCTTTAGGCGCGGAGGTTTCGGTTCCAACATTAAGCGGTAATGTGTCGATGAAGATTCCAGCCGGGACACAGAGTGGTAAGGTTTTTCGTCTTAAAGAAAAAGGGATGCCGAGTTTGCGTGGGTACAAACCTGGTGATCTATATGCGCGGGTGATGTTGTCGGTTCCAAAGAAGTTGACGGCCGAGCAAAAGGAATTGCTTGAGCAATATGCCAAGATTAGCGGTGAGGATGTTGGAAAAGGGACCGCGGATACGTTGAAAGAGAAGTTAAAAAAGGTATTTAAGTAGGGAACAGAGATATGCCAACATATCAATACGAATGTGATGCTTGCGGATACGCGTTTGAAGCATTTCAATCAATGACGGATCCAAAGTTTAAGAAATGCCCGAAGTGTAAAAAGATGAAGTTATCCCGCTTGATCGGCACCGGAGCAGGGGTTATTTTTAAAGGGTCCGGGTTTTACGAGACTGATTTTAAAACTAAGGATGCTAGTAAAGGTGCTGAATCGGATGGCTCTGACTGCTGCTCGGATTCAGGCGGCTGCGGATGCGAATAGGCAAATTCGCGCAATTTTGGTTTCCGGTTATTGCCTATTCTGCTATTATTTTCGGTATCTCGGCTATACCGGGCGATGGGATTGAGCCCGGTTTTCCAGGATTAGACAAAATTTTTCATGTGGCCGAATACATGCCGTATGGATTTTTGGTCTGCAGAGCTTTAAAAGAGTATTTTAATGTAGACAAAGAGGGGGCAATTTTATTTTGGACGACCCTGTTTGTTCTGTGTTATGGTGTGAGCGATGAAATTCACCAGTATTTCGTTCCTTTAAGAGAGGCGGATGTGTGGGATGTTGTGGCTGACACATTTGGGGGCTTCTTGGGAGGCCTTGTATATTTGAATTTGAATAAGAAAGGTAACATTGGATGCTAGATGCTAGATGCTTGATGCTCGATGCTCGCGAGCAACGAGCGACAAGCAACGAGCATCAAATTACAGTTAAAGGATCTAATTATGGCACATATCAAACCGTTTAAAGCGGTCTATTATAATATCGATAAAGTAAAAGATTTCCGTACTGTTATGGCGCCGCCATATGATGTAATTAATGAGGAGTATCAAAATGATCTTCACAACAGAAGTCCGTTTAACTTTACACATATTGATCTAGAGAAGCAGTTTCCCAATGACGATAGAACCGATAATCGTTACACACGCTCCAAAAAAACATTTCAGGATTGGTTGAAAAAGCGTGTTATGGTTGAAGACAGCGAGCCGGCGGTTTATTTTTATCGTCAGGAATACAAGGTTCAGGGGCAGAAATATAACCGTTTGGGTTTTATTTCGCTTATGGAGCTTCATGATGAAGGTGATTCCAAAGTTCATCCTCATGAAAAAACGCATGCCAATGCGGTGGACGACCGTTTTCAATTAACCAAGGCGCTTAATTCTAATCTCAGTTGCATTTTTGTTTGTTATTCCGATGTCCAGAAAAAAGTGGAGAAGATTTTTAATAAACATCTCTGTGCGACCGAACCGCTGATTGATGTGGTCGATGATAATGATATCCGCAATAAAGTATGGCGTCTTACCGATGAAGCTCTGATAGCAGATATTAATAAATCTCTGGAAGGGCAGAATTTATTTATTGCCGATGGGCATCACCGCTATCAAGTGGCCTGCGAATATCGCTCTCACCGGCGCAGCCGTAAGATAAAATCGGGTGGGCAAGAATCGTATAATTATGTGATGACCTATTTCACGAATATGGATTCTAAGGATTTGCAAATCTTTCCTATGCACCGCATCTTAAAAAAATTCCCGCAAGATTTAAGTTTTCTCGACGAGTTTTTCAGAATCGATAAAATTAAAACGAAAGAAGAACTATTGATCCTGTTAGCCAAAGCCGGTAAGAATGAACATGCCTTTGGTCTGTATACACGTGATGGCATTAAACTATTACGGCTTAAAAATAAGCTGCTTATTGATCGGGAAATTAAAGAAGGATCATCTGAATACAAAAAACTTGACGCAACGATTTTGAAGAACTTTGTTTTTGATCGTCAAGGTATTCCGTCGGATGACAATATTATTTACACTAAAGATTTAAATGAAGTGACCAATATGGTTGATACAGGCAATGCGGATGCCGGTTTTGTTATGAATGCCGTTAAGATTAAACAGTTGAAAGATATTGCGCTTAACGGGGAGAAGATGCCGCCTAAGACAACTTATTTTTATCCAAAGGTTCTCTCAGGTTTGACTGTTTATAAAATGGACTAACTTATATCACAGTTCTATTATGGGATTATTTGGCCGTAAAAAATATACTCTGGTTAATGTTAAGAAAAAAGAAATCCCTGCGGGCCTCTGGGAGAAATGTCCTGAGTGCGAAGCTGTTTCGTATAAAAAAGAATTGTCTGATAATCTTGAAGTGTGTCCTAAGTGCGATTATCATTTTTCTCTGACCGCCAAAGAGCGCATTAGCACAATCATTGATGAAGGTTCCTTTATCGAAACAGACAAAGATCTTTTTTCAGGCGATCCCCTCGAGTTTAAAGGTCCTAAGACATATCCGGAAAAAATTAAAGGAGATCAAAAACGTACTGGTTTGCGTGATGCGGTTATTACCGGCTACGGGACAGTACATGGCAAAAAAATCGGTATAGCTGTTACTGATTCCAGGTTTATTATGGGCTCAATGGGCTCGGTTGTTGGGGAGCGTATTACGCGGATCATAGAATATTCGACCAAAGAGCAGATTCCCGTGATTATTGTCTCAGGTTCTGGTGGTGGTGCGCGTATGTACGAAGGGGTTTTCTCTTTGATGCAAATGGCGAAAACCTGTGCGGCACTGGCCCGACATAATGAGGCAGGGCTTTTGCATATATCGCTTTTGACCAATCCAACAATGGCAGGCATCATGGCTTCTTTTGCCGGGGTTGGTGATGTGATTATGGCGGAACCCCGTGCCTTAATTGGATTTACAGGCCCAAGGGTTATTGAACAGACAATCAAGCAAAAGCTTCCGGAAGGTTTTCAGCGTTCGGAATTTTTATTGGAGCATGGTCTGATTGATATGATTGTCAGCCGTCATGATTTAAAAGAGCGATTGGCGGATGTCGTTATGTACACTTCGTGTAGGACTTAGGCGTTGGAACTTGGAACTTGGAATTCCCAAGTCCTAAGTCCCACGTACTAAGTCCTATTATTTCATTGCATTTTCCAGGCTTTTTGATTAGAATACAGCCTTTATATTAGACATTAAGTATTAATATCTAAGGACAGATATGGCACAAATTACACTTAAGAATGTTTCTAAAATTTACCGCGGCAATGATTGTGCAGTTGATAATATTGATTTGTCTGTCGAGGATAAAGAGTTTATGGTCCTTGTCGGTCCTTCCGGTTGCGGTAAGTCGACGACTTTACGTATGATTGCCGGTTTAGAAGATATTTCTAAGGGAAAGGCTTTTATCGGGGACAGATTGGTTAATGATGTTCCGGCTAAAGACCGTGATATCGCGATGGTCTTTCAAAATTATGCCCTTTATCCACATATGACTGTATATGAAAATATGTCGTTCGGTCTTAAATTGCGTAAGTATCCCAAGGATGAGATTTTAAAACGTGTTAATGAGGCGGCTGAGATTTTAGGTATTAAACATCTTCTCGAAAGGCGTCCACGCCAATTATCCGGGGGAGAAAGACAGCGCGTTGCTTTAGGCCGTGCGATCGTGCGCAAACCTCAGGTGTTTTTATTCGATGAGCCTTTAAGTAATTTGGATGCTAAGTTACGTGTGCAAATGCGCACCGAAATCCATAAGCTGCGCACGCGTTTGCAAACAACGTTTGTTTATGTAACCCATGATCAAACCGAAGCGTTGACTTTGGGCGACCGCATTGTCGTTATGCGTGGCGGAAAAATTCAGCAGTGTGCTGATCCGATGACGATTTATGATAAACCGGCTAATAAGTTTGTCGCCAGCTTTATCGGTTCACCACCAATTAATTTAATGGATGGTAAAATCATCAAGCGTGATAAAAAATATTACTTTGATGAAGGTAAGTTTCAAGTTAGACTTGTAGAAGAGATGTATAAAGACATCGAGCCTTATGAAGGCAAAGAGGTTACCTTCGGTATTCGTGCCGAGGATGTTTATGATAAATTATTTGTTTCTGAAGCGTCACCGGATAATACCATCCGTGCTGTCTGTGAGGTTGTGGAGCCTTTAGGATCTGAAGTTTATTTGTATTTGAATACAGGCAAAAATACTTTTATCGCACGTGTTGGTGCACATAACCGTCCTGATGTGAATCGGGAAATGGATCTTGTATTTGATATGAGTAAGGTGCACTTCTTTGACCGAGAAACAGAAAACACAATTGTCTAAAAGCTGCATGTTTATGGTAATTCTTTTAGGGTTGCCGCTCATCGGGTTTTTTATCTTCGCGTTTTTTTATGACCAACAGTTTTTTCTTTATCTTTCTTTTTGCCTTGCCGCCTGCACTATTTATCTTATTCCTGTACGTATGAAGCTTGTCAGTAAATATGCCGGTGATGAGCTGCGCGCCCGCGATGTGGAAGAACAAGTTAATTTACTTGAAGCCGACATGAAGGGTGAGCAGACCATCACAGAATCTTTTAAAAAGAAGATTGTTAATTCATCTCAACTTAAAGGGCTGACCGAACGTTTAAGTATGTGTCTGTATCTGGAGGATACTTCCAAAGTTTTATCGGCCGAGGTTAATAAATTGTTCGGTGATGAAGATACGACGGTGATCCTTTATTTATTCCATTCCAAAACAGGGGAACTCGGCCTTTCTTCGTCACAAAAAGGACAAATGCAAGTTAACATCAAGTCTAAACAAGGGGATATTTATGATCACTGGCTTGTTAAAACAATGCAGCCGTTGTCGATTGAAGATACGCATAGTGACTTTCGATTTGATACGGATAAGGTAGAAACAGAAGAGGCGCGGGCTATCAGGTCGCTTATAAGCACGCCACTTATGATCGGTAAAAAAGCTTTGGGTATTTTACGTGTTGATAGCACCAAAGAAAATAAATTTGGAACCGAGGATTTACGTTTCTTGCAGACCATAGGTGATTTAGGGGCAGTAGCAATCGAAAATGCACAACTTTATGAACGTGTCGAGAAACTTGCTATACGCGATAGTTTAACGGGGATTTATCTGCGTAAATATTTGTTCGACCGTATTCCGCAAGAAATTACGCGTCATAGAAAACGAAAAGCAAGCCTTGCTTTTATGATGATTGATCTTGATAAATTTAAAAAATACAATGATGATTATGGGCATACCGCCGGAGATATTGTGCTGCGGACCATAGGTATGCTGCTTGCTGATTTTTTTGATGAACCGGGGAATTTGGTGTGCCGTTATGGTGGAGAAGAATTTTGTGTCCTTTTGCCGGAATGTTCTAAGGAAAAAGCGATCGAGTTGGGGGAAGCCATACGTAAAAAAATATCGATGCAGGAGATTATTCTCCGCCGGAAAAAAACCAGTATTACTATTTCTGTCGGTATAGCTGGATTCCCTGAGGATGGGCAGGATCAGGATGAATTAATACGCAAGGCTGACGAGGCTTTATACAAAGCTAAATCGTCAGGCCGCAACAAGGTGTGTGCGGCATAAAAAATTTTATTAAATTATGGCTCCAGTCTTAATCGGATATTTTCTTTTATTTTTGTTTTGTGTGAACAAGATTGTCGAGTGTTTGTATAAAGAGTCGGAGCAGTATGTTGTCGATTTGAATACAAAAAAAGAAGGATTACTTAAGAAGAAACATCATTTGATAGAGCAAAAAAGAATCGTCGAAAATGAATCCAAAGAAATCTTCACCCTTTTTGAAATCACCAAAGATATAACCAAAAGTTTCAATGAAAAAGATGCATTTGAAATTTTTAAAGTAAAATTGGCTGAGCATGTCAAGTTTGATAAATGTGAACTCTTGGATCCTCTGGTTGAGAATATAAAAGAATTAAGAAAGGTTAAAGAGTATTTTGTATTTACACTGCAAGGTAAAAAACGTAAGATTGGCTATATTTCTGTGCTTGGTTTGCCGGAATTAGATAAAGAAAAATTTATGATCATGGCCCATCAGTTTGCACTGGCTCTTCGGCGTGTTAAGTTACATCAAGAGGTTGAACAAACGGCTATTACCGATGGTTTGACAGAGATGTATACACGTGGGTATACTTTCAGCCGATTTGAAGAAGAGTTCAGCCGCGCAAAATCCAAAAAAATAAGTTTGTCTTTTCTTATGGTCGATGTCGATCATTTTAAGATTTTGAATGATCAATACGGACATTTAACAGGTGATAAGATTTTGCGTAAAATTGCGAAAATTATTAAAGAAAATATCCGTGAAATTGATATTGGTGGACGCTATGGTGGAGAAGAGTTTTGTGTCATTCTGCCCGATACCGATAATAAAGGTGCGCGGTATGCCGCTGAACGTATCAGAAAAGCGGCCGAGGAAACCCAAATCCGCGCCTATGATGCGGTTGTTAATATTACGGTCAGTATAGGTGTTGCCACCTACCCTAAAAATGGTTCATCTGTGACCGAGATTGTTGATAAAGCGGACTGGGCTCTTTACAGGGCCAAGAAGCGCGGGCGAAACAAAATTTGTGTCTTCGGCGTCTACGATGAATAGATACAACTCGTTTTAAATAAATAACTTACACTCCAGTCCAAATCTCCCAAAAAAGTGCTAATTTGCGTTGCGGTCGTGGCTTTAATCATGTAGAATACATCCATCTTCCATTAATATTAGTATATTAATCAATAAGATTAGAAAGATTAGATGAAGAAGGTAGTTATAGGTGTCGATGTTGGAGGAACTAATGTCAAGTTAGGATTAGTCAGCGCCACAGGCCGAGTTCTTGCCCGAACACACTTCAGCACTAAAAATTTCACGCATAGTAAAACAACACTCATTAATGCCATCATTGATAATATCAATGAGTTAACTAAAGAATACGGCTTAAAAAAGAAAAACATAAGCGGTATAGGTTTTGGTTTACCCGGGCTTATTGATCCTAAAAAAGGTGTTGTGAAGGTTCTTCCTAATGTGCCAGGATGGCATAATGTTGCGCTTAAAAAAATTGTTCAGCAAAAAACAAAACTGCCGGTTGTTATCGACAATGATGTGAATTTGATTACTTTAGCGGAATGGAAGTATGGCGCAGGCCGCGGATATAAAAACCTTGTGTGCATTACACTTGGGACGGGGGTCGGCGGGGGACTGGTGTTTGATAATCATTTTTATCGCGGCCCCGGGTATGTGGCCGGCGAGATTGGCCATTTTCCTTATCAGGATAAAACATTCGAAAGATATGTTGGGAACAAAACGCTTACCCAGCTTGCTTCGAAAAGACTACGCCGCAAGATTACAGAGGTGAGTGAGGTTCATTTAATGGCTAAGAAAGGCCATAAAGGTGCGCTTAAGTTTTGGAAAAGTGTTGCTGAACATTTAGCGCCGACGCTGATTGGAACAATCAATTTACTTAATCCACCTCTTGTCATAATCGGTGGAGGGGTATCTAATAATTTCCCCTTTTTTGCCCCTAAGTTAAAAAGTTTAATCAAGCAGAAAGCCATGCCGGTTCAGGGGCGTATGGTTAAAATTGTGCGGGCCAAACTTGGGAATGATGCCGGTTTAATTGGCGCGCAAATATTGCTCAAAGGTAAATATAATGCCCTTTCGCAGTAATTATATCAATATTCTATGGGTGGTTTCGGCCATAATGTGTTTTATTTGTGCATCTGGCAGTGTATCTTTGGCCCAAACACAAAATGGTTCGGTGGAACTCAACGGCGATACGGTCGAATATTCTGTCGACGGCAATACAGTTATCGCCCGGGGGAATGTTGAAATCAAACACGGCACAACGACGCTCATTGCCGATGAGGTTGAGTTTAACCGTAATACCCAGATTGCCTATGCCGTGGGCGATGTTATTCTAACAACTGATTCTGGTGAGATTTCCGGAGATAAGATTGTTTTTAATTTTGAAACCATGAAAGGTGAATTTAACGACGCGCATTTTATGTCACATCCATATTACGGCTATGCCAGAAAAGTCAAACGGGTCGATGATAATCATCTTATTTTAGAAAATGGTTATATCACCACATCTGATTATGATAAACCTGAATATCGTATTACCTCGAAAAAAATTGATGTTTATCCTAACGATAAACTTGTGGCCAAGCATGTCAAGGTTAGAGTGGGTGATGTGCCGATATTATATTCACCGTGGTACCGTCATAGTTTGAAAGATCAGGAGCCGCGTTTTGTTTTCGTGCCGGGGCATGACAGTGACTGGGGTGGTTTTTTACTCAGCACATTTAATCATCGTTTTAATGACAATGTGAAAATTGCCTTACATGCCGATTATAGAGAAAGACTCGGTATTGGTGGAGGGGCCGATGTTGTATATGAAAGTGAAGATTGGGGTAAGGGTTTGCTGCGCACCTATTATACAGGCGAAGAAGATGAAAACGAAAGTCCAGCGCGTAAAAGAGACCGTCACAAAGTAGAATGGCGCCATAAATGGCAGGTTGATGAAAAAACCACCGCCATTTGGCAATACTATAAATTGAGTGATTCCACGTTTCTTAAGGATTATTTTGAACACGAACATGAAGACGATTCAAATCCAAACAGTTTTATTACCATTACACGTGGTTTACCGAAGGGAGTGCTTAGTTTTCGTGCCGATGTGAGAGTCAATCGTTTTGAAGATAAAGTTGAACGATTGCCAGAGGTTAAATATACGCTTAACAACCAAGAGATATTTGATACGGGGGTTTATATTAAAAACACAACAACTTACTCAAATCTCTTTGAAAAGAAAATCTCACCGAGTGATTCACATTTAAAAACGCATCGTGTTGATACAGACAGTGAGATGTCCTACCCAACAAAAATTTCTTTTCTTGAGTTTAAACCATTTGTCGGTGGCCGTGTGCAGTACTATTCTCATGCGTTGAGTGATGCCGATGATAATTCTTTCCGTGGGATTTTTAGAACAGGAGCATCTGTTAGTACAAAGTTTTATAGAATTTTCAAGGTTAATCATGGTCTATTCGGGGAAGATGTTTCGAAAATGAGACATATTGTTACACCGAGCATCGATTATTTATTCCAAGATGATCCGACTTTTAGTAATGATAAAATCAATCAATTTGACAGTTTGGATTCGCATACAAATGCCAACAGAGTAGCGTTGTCTCTTGAGAACAAACTTCAAATTAAACGCGGTGAAAAAACGGTTGAACTTGTGCGCGCGGTTGTTGGTGTGCCTTTTGAATTTAAACAACATCCGGGAGCCGGAGGATTTGACGTTATAACCACGGATGTTGATCTTAGGCCGGTTGACTGGTTGTCGTTTTATTTTGATTCTAAATATGATCCCCATGACCGTGAACTTGACACCGCCAACTTTGATATGTACATCAATGGGCGTAGATGGAAGCTTGGTATAGGGCGCCGCTACAGCAGACTTGCCGATGATCAGATTACCGCGGAGTTTAATTATCGTATTAATTCAAAATGGTTGTTTAAAGCCTATGAAAGGTTTGACATAGAAAGCGGTCGCATGAAGGATCAGAATTATCTTCTCAGACGTGATTTGCACTCCTGGGAGATGGATATTAATTTCAGAGATTCAAGGGCTGATGGCCAGCAACTCCTAATGGCTTTTCGTCTTAAAGCTTTTCCTGAAATAGGTTTTGATTTCGGAAGTACATTTTCCGAACGCAGGAATGACTCTCTAGAATAATATGTATGTTTTAAAGGAATATTAGAAAGGAAAGTATGTGAATATTTCAATTATTGGATCAGGATATGTTGGCCTGGTTACAGGAGTTTGCTTGGCGCATATTGGGCACAATGTTATTTGTGTTGATATAGATGAAGAAAAAATTAAAAAATTACGTAAAGCGCTTGTCCCTATTTATGAGCCGGGCCTTGGGGAACTTATAAAAAAATATATTAAAAAGAAGACATTGTCTTTTACGACTTCCATTAAGGAAGCGACAAAGAAAACGGATGTTATTTTCATCGCGGTTGGAACGCCATCGAAGAAAAATGGCGATGCCGATTTAACCTATGTCGAGAATGTTGCCCGGCAAATTGCGGAGAGCATGACTTCCTATAAGTTAATTATTGAGAAATCAACTGTACCGGCAGATACAGGGAATAAGATAAGACGTACAGTTGAATTAAATGTTAATAAAAAGCACCGTAAGGGAACAAAAAGTCAGATTGAGTTTGATGTAGCATCCAATCCGGAGTTTTTAAGAGAAGGCTCGGCCGTCGATGACTTTATGAATCCCGACCGTGTTGTTATTGGGGTTGAGTCAAAAAAAGCAGAGAAGATTCTGCGTGAAATTTATAAGCCGCTTAAACCGAAAATGGTTGTCACCGATATTAATTCGGCGGAGATTATTAAACATGCATCTAATTCATTTTTGGCAACAAAAATTTCTTTTGCCAATGCCTTATCGCAAGTATGTAATCATGTTGGGGCCGATATTCTGAAAGTAGTTGAAGGGATGGGGTATGATAAAAGGATCGGCAAAAGCTTTCTTAATGCAGGTATCGGCTATGGCGGGAGCTGTTTTCCCAAAGACGTTGATGCTTTTATCCGTCTCAGTGAAAAGAACGGGTATGATTTTGCGCTTCTTAAAAGTGTGCGAGATATTAATAAAGAACAAAAACAGTCCTTTATTAAGCTTATCGAGGAAAAGCTTTGGATTGTAAAAAATAAAACGATCGGTGTGCTTGGTCTGGCATTTAAACCAAATACCGATGATATGCGCTCGGCACCATCGATTGATATTATCCAGCAGCTTCAAAAGGAAGGGGCTAAAATAAAAGCCTTTGATCCCAAAGCCTCCACAACAGCTAAAGAAGTATTTAAAAAAATCACTTATGCTAAGGATGTTTACGGTGCGGTTAAAGACTGTGATTGCCTTTTACTTTTAACCGAATGGGATGAGTTTAAAGATATTGATTTTGAGAAACTCAGGCGTCTGATGAATCAGCCGATTATTTTCGATGGACGTAATTTATATCATGATAAAAATTTAGAAAAAATGGGTTTTGAATATTACGGTATTGGCCGGGGTAAAGTTTAGATTATTTTATGTCTTCTGCGTTAAAAAAGAAAATTGTTACACGTAAGGCCAAGATTGCCGTTATTGGGCTGGGGTATGTCGGCCTTCCTATTGCCTACTATTTTGCCCAAAAGGGATTTGCGATTCTTGGACTTGATACTGATGAAGATCGTGTTGCCAAAATTAATCAAAAGAAAAGTTATATCTTGGATATCTCCAGCCGCCGGCTTGCCGATGTGGTTAATAAGAAAAAATTCTCGGCGAGTACGGATTTTAAGCTTATCAATACCGTTGATATCGTGATTATTTGTGTGCCGACCCCGCTTAAGCGCAAATATACGCCTGATATGTCGTTTATTATGGATGCTGTTAGGTCCATCCGTACAAATTTGAAAAAAGGAACTCTTATTGTCCTTGAGAGCACAACATATCCCGGGACAACGGAAGAACAGATTAAACCGGCCTTTGACCGCAAAGGCTTTACAATTGATAAAGATTATTACTTGGCTTTTTCTCCTGAACGGATTGATCCCGGCAACAAAAAGTACGATGTCGTGGATATCCCAAAGATTGTAGGAGGAGTTACAGAAAAAAGTGCTCGTTTAACGGCGATGCTATATAAAAAAATTATTAAAGACATTCATGTTGTTGCCTCGGCCCGGGCTGCGGAAATGACAAAATTACTTGAAAATTCATTTAGGATTATTAATATCGGGTGGATTAATGAAGTCGCCCAAATGTGTCATAAGATGGACATTGATGTTTGGGAAGTGATAGATGCAGCCAAAACGAAACCGTTTGGGTTTATGCCTTTTTATCCCGGCCTTGGCGTCGGTGGTCACTGTATTCCCGATGATCCACTTTATTTGTACTGGAAAGCTAAGCATAGCGGGTTTAGTTCCAGATTTATCAAATTATCGGCGGACATCAACCATAGTATGCCGCAATATGCGGCACAGCGTATTACCAAGTTGATTAGGCCTAAGACGAAAGCCAAGATTCTTATTATCGGTGTAACCTATAAAAAAGATGTGCGTGATTTGCGTAAATCACCAGCGTTAACGTTAATTGAAGAATTCAGACGCGATAAGGTTTGTGTCGACTATCATGATCCGATTATTCCTTATCTTGATATCGGAACGATCGATCTTCAGTCGGTCAAATTGTCATCAGCGTCGATTAAAAAGTATGATTGTGTTGTTATTGCGGTTGATCATACTAGGGTAAACTATGCGATGATACGTAAAAATGCGAGGAAGATCTTTGATATTCGTAATGTTTATAAAGATTGTGCGGACAAAAAAATAATAAAATTTTAAGGAAAAGAATATGCGGCGAAGAAAAGTAATCGTTATTACCGGTGGGGCTGGTTTTTTGGGTAGTCATCTGTGTGAGCGTTTTATTCAAGATGATTATAAAGTTGTTTGTATAGACAATTTAATTACAGGCAGCATGGATAATATAAAAGGTCTTTTAAAAAATAAACACTTTGATTTTATTAAACATGATGTTTCTAAAGAGATTAAAGTCCCCGGGGCTGTTCATTATATTTTGCATTTCGCTTCTTTAGCTTCACCTGTTGATTACTTGAAATATCCGATACCGACGCTTAAGGTTGGATCTTTAGGTGCGCATAATACATTAGGTCTGGCAAAAGCAAAAAAAGCGCGTTATTTGATTGCTTCTACCTCGGAAGTTTACGGTGACCCGCAGGAACATCCGCAAAAAGAAGACTATTGGGGGCATGTTAATCCGGTTGGTCCGCGAGGGTGTTATGATGAGTCTAAAAGATTTCAAGAGGCCATTACAATGGCGTATCACCGTTATCACAATATTGATACGCGTATTGTACGCATTTTTAATACATACGGTCCGCGCATGCGCGTCAATGACGGCAGGGTTGTGCCTAACTTTATTCATCAGGCATTGGATAACAGACCCTTGACGGTCTATGGTAAGGGGAAACAGACCCGTTCATTTTGTTATGTGGATGATCAGATTGAAGGCATTGTGCAGCTTCTTCACTCAAAATATACCGGCCCGGTTAATATCGGCAATCCCGATGAATTTACTATTTTGGATTTTGCCAAATTGGTTATTAAGACGATAGGAGAGACAAAAAGTAAAGTTATTTATGAAGATCTTCCTGTCGACGATCCGTTGCAAAGACAACCTGATATTGCGCTTGCTTGGAAAAAGTTAAAATGGAAGCCCAAAGTTTCTATTGAAGAAGGGTTGGGCTACACTATTGAGTGGTTTAAACAAAAATATGTCTAATAAAACTAAATTAACAAAACAAGATCTACAGGACTTTGAACAAGAGATAGCCGATATTTTTGCCACCGGCATCTTGCGTGCGCCCGTTCATTTACGAAAGGGGCGGGAAGAGCAACTCATTCATATTTTTGAAGAACATGGTATCGGTGATGATGATTATGTTTACGGGTTTTGGGATTCCCATGAGTTGGCGCTCCTTAAAGGTGTTCCCCGTCAAGAACTGAAAGATTCTATTTTAGCCGGCAATAGCATTGCCTTATGTTTTCCGGAGTATAAGGTTCTGTGTTCGGGCATCGTGGGGAGTTTAATGGGAACAGCTGTCGGGACAGCGTGGTCTTTGAAGGACAAAGGGGCTAAGGGCCGTGTCTTTCTTTTCTGTGGAGATATGTCGAGTGAGACAGGCATATTCCATGAGGCGGTTAAATATGCGGTGAATTTTGATTTACCGGTTGTCTTTGTGGTCGGAGATAATGGACTCAGCGTTATGACTGACACGCGCACAACGTGGGGGAGTAAAGATCCCTGGTTTAAGGATACAAAGTTTGAAGAAAAGATTATTTACTTTCAATATAAAAACGAATGGCCGCATTCGGGGTTGGGATGGAAAATAAAATTTTAATAATCTTACTTATTTTAGGATTAATTTATTTCAGTTTTAATTATAAGAATTGGGTTCAGTTTTGGGAAGTAGATAAATGCCTCGATGCCGGTGGAAGATGGAATTACGAAAACAATTATTGTGAGAAATCATGAAATATTTCGACGAACTTAAAAGAACAATGGAGTGGCTCGCTGAGCAAGAAGATGCTATTTTTGTCGGCCAGACCGTGGCAGGCCCGGGTACGTTTATGTATCAGACACTGCGTGATGTCAAACCGGAAAAGACGCTTGAGATGCCGATTAATGAAAGCTTTCAAATGCAGTTTACCCTTGGTATGGCCCTTGACGGGCGTATACCTATTTCAGTTTATCCGCGTCAAAATTTTTTACTTTTAGCAACCGCCGATATGGTGAATATGGTTGATAAGGTTCCTGCCATTAGCGGAGGAACATGGACGCCCAAGATGATTATCCGTGTGGCCTCAGGCCCTTTTAAGCCGGTTCACCCTGGGCATCAACATATCGGTAATTATGCCGACGGTTTTCGCCAAATGTTTGATTGGATTGAAGTGGTGGAGCTCGAGGAGCCTGAAGATATTTTTCCAGCGTATAAACATGCCTATGAACGGGAAGACGGCAAAACGACGCTGATCATTGAGCATGGAAATTATTATAATGATAAGTAATGTAAAAGCCGTACTTAGTATTTCGTGCTTGGTACTTCGATGTACTAAGTACGATGTGCGAAGTACGAATAAGTTTTAATATGAAACAAGACTCACGCATTTTGATTGTAGGTCACGGCGCTGTTGAAAATAGTCTGGTCAGTTATTTTAAAAAAAATAATTTTGCAAACGTTTTTTCCATCACAGAATTGGGTCTTAACCCAACGATACAATCGTCGGTGTATGCGTTCTTTCAAAAAGAAAAACCTGAATATGTCTTTTTAGGTTCGACAAAGTCCGGTGGCATTCAGGCTAATCTTGATTTTCCGGCTGACTTTGTTTATCACAATACGGAAAGTCAGAATAATATATTCTATGCGGCGCGCAAATTTGGCACCAAAAAGGTTCTTTATTATGCTAGCTCCTGTATGTATCCGAAAGAGGCTCCTCAGCCTATGGTCGAAGATTTATTTTTGACAGGAGCCCTTGAAGAGTCATCAAAGCCTTACGCTGTGGCCAAAATAGCAGGCACAGTTATGGCCCAAGCGTTTAGTAACCAGTATGGACTTAAGACAGTTGTTATGGTCCCGGCGACAATTTACGGTCCGGGGTGTGATACGGATTTAGCCCACGCGCATGTGCTAGGCGCGCTTATTGCGAAATTTGCCAAAGCGGCTTGTGAGGGAGAAGATTCCGTTGAGTTGTGGGGAACAGGTAATCCCAGACGGGAATTTATTTATGTTGATGATTTTGTTGAGGCGAGCCTATTTTTGATAAACAAGCATGACGATGCGGCTATTATTAATGCCGGTGTGGGGGATGATATCACCATTAAAGAGCTGGCCGAAACAATTGCAGAGATCTCTGGCTTTAAAGGCAAAATCACATTTGATTTTTCCAAGCCCGATGGTGTTAAACAAAAACTGCTTGATAGTTCGCGCATTAATAAATGCGGATGGAGAGCAAAGGTAGGTTTACGTGAAGGAATTGAAAAAACGTATCAATGGTATAACAAGTCTTTAGCGCATAGCGTTTAGCGTTTAGATAGTTACTAGTCGCTATACGCTGTACGCTATACGCTTTTAGAAAGGCAGTAATATGAACATTTTAGTTACAGGTGGGGCAGGGTATTTGGGTTCGGTGATTGTGCCCACCCTTTTAAGTGAAGGTCATCGTGTTATTGTTATCGACACGTTTATGTTTAATCAAACATCGCTTTTAGAATGTTGTATTGATGAAAAATTAACCGTTGTCCGTGACGATGCGAGTGATAAAAAGGTTATAGAGAAATATATTAAAGGGGTCGATGCTATATTCCCATTAGCATGTCTGACCGGAGCACCATTGTGTGATAAAGAGCCGGAGCTTGCCAATAAAGTTATCATTGACGGTTTGCAGCATATACTCGATTTGTGTGAAGATAGTCAAAAAATTATTTATCCAACAACAAACAGCGGTTATGGCGTTGGCGAAAAGGGTAAATTTTGCACCGAAGAGACACCGCTTAGGCCGATTTCTCTTTATGGCAAGCTTAAGGTTAAAGCGGAAGAAATGGTGCTGGCTTCAGGACAAGGTATCACTTTGCGTCTGGCAACAGCCTTTGGCGTGTCTCCACGTCCGCGTCTTGATCTTTTGGTTAATGATTTTACTTACCAAGCCTACTTTACTCGTCATATAGAACTTTTCGAATCGCATTTTAAACGCAACTATATTCATGTGCGTGACATTGCCAAGGCCTTTATCCATATGTTAAATAATTTTGATCAACTGAAAGGCGAAGCGTACAATGTGGGCCTAAGTGATGCGAATTTAAGTAAATGGGAGCTGTGTGAAGAAATTCAAAAACAGATTCCGGATTTTACGTTTGATGAAAATCACGATGGGAAAGATCCTGATCAAAGAGATTATATTGTCAGCAACGATAAAATCGAGGCAACAGGATATCAACCAGACGTGTCTCTTGCTATGGGCATTGCCGAACTGATTAAAGCATTTCAGATTATTGAACAAGGCAGAAGCCGGGAAGTGCATTTTGCGAATATTTAATAATTGAGAGGTAATTAAGTAAGAATTTTTTAAACAATAAACGTTAAACATTAAACAAGTTTATTGCCGAACAGTTTAATGTTTACTGTTTAAAGTTTTAAACTACTTAATTTATATTGAATTGTGAAGGCAAGTTATGAGTAATCAAATCGACATTTTATTTATTCACCCCAATGCGGCGAAGAAGATCTATCAGGATTTAAGCAAGAAGTTTTCGTCGATTGAACCTCCAATCTGGGCGGGGATGTTGACGTCCCATTGTCTTCATCATGGTTTTGCGGCAGAGATCCTCGACACGGATGCTGAGAATATGGACGCTGAGGAAACGGCTGAGGCGGTTAAACGGATGAATCCGCGTGTGGCGTGTTTTGTCGTCTATGGCCAACAGCCATCGGCCAGTTCTCAAAATATGACCGGTGCGGTGAGCATGGCCGAGGCCGTTAAGAATTTATGTCCGCAAGTGACTGTTCTTTTTGTTGGCGGTCATGTGAGCGCTCTACCGCAGGAGGTCATGGACCGGCATAGTTTTATCGATATGGTGTGTCAAAACGAAGGCGTGTATACGATTTCGAATTTGCTTAAAACAAATCTTGTCGACAAACTCGATCAGGTTAAAGGCCTTGGATTCAGGCAGGATGGGCAGATCGTTCTGAACGCTCCTTCACCGATTGTGGCTAAGCAGGATTTACCGACGGAACTCTCAGGAGTCTGCTGGGATAAGCTGCCGATGAACAAATACCGAACATCACTTTGGCACGCCTATCCGAATAATTCTGAACAACAACCCTTTGCGGCGATTTACACTAGCCTTGGTTGTCCGATGCGATGCACATTTTGCATGATTAATATTATTAATCGTCAGGAAAATGAATATTCTGATGGGAGCGCCGTCTTTCGGTATTGGGATCCGGAGCATATCATTCGTGATTTCGATTATTTTGCTGACCGCGGTATTAAAAATATCAAAATAGCTGATGAACTTTTTGTCCTCAATCAAAATCATTTTATGAAAATTTGTCAGCTGATTATTGAACGTGGGTATGACTTTAATATTTGGGCGTATTCGCGGATTGATACCGTGAAAGAAAAATATTTAGAGACGCTTAAAAAAGCCGGTGTCAATTGGCTTGCTTTGGGAATCGAAAGCGGCAATACGCGTGTGCGTAAGGATGTTACTAAAGGACGTTTTGAGGACGTCGATATTCGGGACATTGTCCAAAAAATTCGTGATCATGATATCAATGTCATCGCCAATTATATTTTCGGTCTGCCTGAGGATGATATGGAGAGCATGCAAGGGACGCTTGATTTGGCCATGGAGATGAATACCGAAGAGGCCAATTTTTATTCGGCCATGGCCTATCCGGGAAGCCCGCTTTACGGACAGGCAAAAAAGGAAGGGTGGCAATTACCGGAAACATATTCAGGCTATTCCCAGCATTCCTATGATCAGCAACCTTTACCGACGAAATATTTAACCGCCGAGCAGGTGCTTGCCTTTCGCGATCAGGCCTGGATGAAATATCATACAGATCCAGCATTTCTTGATTTGATAAGAAAGAAATTTGGTCAGGTTGCGGTTGATCGCACGCTTGAATCAACGGAAATTAAATTAAAACGAAAAATCCTGGAGGAAACAGCGATCTCATGATTATAAGCCGCACACCGTTTCGTATTTCATTTTTTGGAGGAGGGACAGACTATCCGACATGGTATGAAAAGCATGGAGGCGCTGTCCTGGCGACGACCATTAATAAATACTGTTATATCACGTGCCGTTATTTACCGCCGTTCTTTGATCACAAGTCACGGATTATCTATTCGAAAATGGAGCATGTAACAAAACTGGGTGAGATTGACCATCCGGCGGTCCGTGAGGTCCTCAGGTTTCTTAAAATCAAAAAAGGTGTTGAAATCCATCACGATGGGGATTTACCGGCGAGAACAGGTTTAGGGTCAAGTTCATCGTTTACCGTTGGGCTTCTTAATGCGATGTATGCACTGATTGGACAGATGCCCACCAAAGAACGCTTAGCCGACGAGGCGATTTATATTGAACAAAAAAAATGCAAAGAGTATGTCGGTTGCCAGGACCAGGCTCTGGCGGCCCACGGCGGGCTTAACTATATCCAATTCGGTGGCGTCGATCATTTATCTGTCCGTAAAATGACATTACCTAACGACAGGGTAAAAAATCTTGAGAAGCATATGATGCTTTATTTCACGGGATTTTCGCGTTTTGCCTCAAAGATCGCCGAACATCAGGTAAAAAATATATCTAACAAAAAAACCGATTTAACGGCTATGTACCAGATGACACAAGAAGCGATGAAACTGCTTAAAAAAGGTGACTTAAAAAGTTTCGGAAGACTGCTTGATGAGAGCTGGCAGATTAAACGGCAATTGTCAGATAAGGTAACAACGCCTGCCATTGATCATATTTATAATACGGCGATTAAGGCTGGAGCGCTTGGCGGCAAGCTGCTCGGGGCTGGTGGCGGCGGGTTTATTTTGATTTATGCCGAGCCGTCTAAACAAAAACAGATTCGTGAAAAGTTAAAAAAGTTTTTACTTGTTCCTTTTAAATTTGAACGATCAGGCAGCCAAATTATTGTCTATCAACCAAACGGCGAATATGAGTAATGCCATGAACATCGAGGATTTGGACGTTGTTATTTTATGCGGAGGACTGGGGACACGACTGCGTCCGTCGATTGGCGAAGCGCAGAAAGTTATGGCCGATGTGAATGGTAAACCATTTTTGGATTTTCATATCGAACATTTAAAGGGGCAAGGTGTTGAGCGCATTATTTTATGTACCGGTTATAAATCGGAAGAAGTTGAAAATTATTACCGAAGTCGAGACAATGACATCGCTATAGATTTTGCGCGGGAGTTTGAACCGCTGGGCACAGGTGGGGCGATTAAAAACGCCGAACCGCTTATTGAAAGTGATCCGTTTGTTGTGCTGAATGGCGATTCGTTTTGCGCATTTGATCTTAATGCTTTACTAAAGGAATATTTTAAAGAAGAGCGGTTGGCCTCGATTGTTGTCGGTTGTAAAAAAGATGTCAGTGATTATGGAACAGTTGAAGTGAATGGCGATGGATTAGTCACGGCTTTTAAGGAAAAAACTCAAACAAAACAAGAAGGTTTTGTGAATGCCGGTGTTTACTGTTTTTCAGGAGAAATATTTTTATCTTTTCCCGAGGGAGATAAGTTTTCTTTAGAACGGGATGTTTTTCCGCAATTGACTCAAGCAAAAAATATTTCATCGGTTGTGATGGAAGAAGAATTTTTTGACATCGGCACACCGAAAAAATACAAAACATTCGTATCAAATAGATAAGGATTTTAAGTGACCATTGACAATCAAAAAAGTTCAACCCTTTCGGCTAAGGCGAAATTCAAGGTTCCTTTCGGAACGGTTTCTATTACCGATAAAGCCAAGGAACTGATTAATGAGGCGTTGGCATCAAACTGGGTGACGCGCGGTAAATATACCGATGAGTTTGAAAAAAAGTTTGCCACACTCTTTGGTGCGAAGCATGGTGTATCGGTTTCAAGCGGGACCGACGCTGATACGATTGCCTGTGCGGTACTTTATGATTTTGGCGCCGAGCGTGGTGATGAGATTATTGTCCCGGCATTAACCTTTGTTGCGACGGGGAATTCTGTTCTTGCCGCCGGGTTTAAGCCGGTCTTTGTTGATGTTAAGCGTGATACGCTTAACATTGATCCGGACAAAATCGAGGCGGCGATTACACCGAAAACACGTGCGATTATGCCGGTGCATTTGATGGGCAAGCCCGCAGATATGGATGCGATTATGGCGATTGCCAAAAAACACAATCTCTATGTGATTGAAGACGCCGCCGAAGCCCATGGGGCCGAATATAAGGGCAAGGTTTGCGGATCGATTGGAGATATGGCTTGCTACAGTTTATATGCCGCGCACATTATAACAACCATTGAAGGCGGGATTATGATTACGAATAATGATCAAATGGCCAATGCCATGATTTCTCTGCGTAATCATGGGATTGAAGGTAAGTTTCAATTTAAGCGGATCGGTTTTTCTGCCAAAATGAATGAGCTGGAAGCGGCCGTCGGCCTGGGGAATATTGAAATATACGATCATATCTTAAATACCCGTCGACGTAATTTGCTGCACTTGATTGATATCTTTAAAAAGTATGATGACTATTTTATCTCCATTAGAGAAGAAACTCACGAGAAAATCGGTCCGCATGCGTTTTCGATTATTGTGCGTGAGACGACCGGATTCAGCAAAGATGAATTTGTTTCTTATTTAGAAGAAAAGGGGGTTGATTCACGTAATCTCTTTTATTCGATTCCGACACAGACAGACAGTTATCGGTTTTTAGGGCATACATTAGGTGATTTTCCTGAAGCGGAGTTTTGTTCCGATAATGGTACACATATCGGGATTCATCAGGATTTGGATATAGAACAGTTAGACTATGTCGGGCAAGTGGTGGAGGAGTTTTTAAAGACTTATGCCAAATAAATCAAATCATTATGCCGTTATTCTCGCCGGAGGTTCCGGCACGCGCTTCTGGCCGATGAGCCGTGCGTCCTATCCTAAACAATTCCTTAAAATTGTCGGCAATACCAGCTTACTGCAGCAAACAGTGGCCCGTATTATCTCAACGATCAAACCGCGTAATATTTATATTGTAACGAATAAAAAGCAGGCCAAAGATGTCGCGACTCAACTGAAAGGCAGTGGCGTTCCCAAGGCTAACATTATGTGCGAGCCTGAAGGGAAAAACACGGCACCGGCGGTTCTTTGGGCGTGCACAACGATTTATCGTAAGAATAAGAATGCGATTTTTGCCATTTTGCCGTCGGATCATTTAATCACTAAGAAAAAGGATTTTATCAAGTGTCTTAAAAGCGCTTATCAATTGGCCGATCAAGATTATTTGGTTACCTTTGGGATTAAACCGACACGGCCGGATACAGGGTTCGGCTATTTAAAGACACGTAAAATCAAAGGCGATGTCTATAAAGTAGAGCGTTTTACCGAAAAGCCTTCAGCGAAAATTGCCACGCGCTATGTGCAATCGAAAAATTATTTTTGGAATTCAGGTATGTTTGTCTGGAAATGCGCAACACTTATGGCCAAATATAAAAAACATGCGCGCAAAATTTATAATCTGATTGGCGAAAATAATTCCGATCAGGCGATCAAACGCAACTGGAAGAAGTTGCCGAACATCTCCGTCGACTACGCGATTTTAGAAAAAGATAAAGATGTCGTTGCTGTTGCCGCACGCGACATCGGCTGGTCGGATTTGGGAAGCTGGGATTCTTTGTGTGAAGCACTCGGCGCAGATAAAAACGAAAATATCATTCAAGGGGATGTGTTAATACATAACAGCCAAAACAACTATGTGAGCAGCTCTAAAAAACTTATCGCCTTAAGTGATGTTGATGATTTAATTGTGGTTGATTGTGACGATGCGCTTTTAATATGTAGGAAAGACGCTTCGCAGAATGTTAAAGTGATCGTTGAGAAGTTAAAGAAGGATAAGCGAAAGGAGATATGAATTTTCTTAAGTCCCCTCCCAAACGTATCCTCATCATCAACACCTTCGGTATCGGAGATGTTTTATTTACAACCCCATTTATAACGAATCTCAAAAAAGTTTATCCTAATGCACAAATTGACTATGTCGCCAACCGCCGCACGAAAACGGTGCTGCATAACAATCCGCACATTACGCATGTTTATGTCTACGAACGTGATGAATATAAAGCTGTTTTAGAAAAGTCGTGGTTTGCTTATCTCAAAAAAGTGATATCTTTTTTAAGTGAAATCCGCCGTGCTAAGTACGACCTTCTGTTTGATTTTTCGCTTAATACTTCTATTGGATTTATGGCTCTGCTAACCGGTGTGCCGCACAGGGTTGGTTTTAATTTTAAAAATAGGGGAAAATTTTTAAATCATACTGTCAAGCTTGATGAGAATGGTTATTATCAAAAGCATATGGTCGGATATTATATGGACTTATTGAGACGTTTTGGATCTAAAACTAATTATGAGCCAATGCGACTTTATTTGGCGGCTGAAGATACAGCTTTTGCCGAACATTTTTGGGAAGAAAATGGACTAAAACCGGATGATCTGGTGATCGGCATTGTGCCGGGCGGTGGGGCCAGTTGGGGGCGCGATGCCCACCTAAAACGCTGGTCGGCCGAAAAATATGCCAAATTAGCTGATAATTTAATTGAAAAACACCGGGCGGTCATTATACTAATGGGTGATAAGACCGAAGAGGTTTTATGTCGAGAAGTTGCCGATTTAATGGGCCACACACCGATTTCAGCCTGTGGCAAAACCAACATACATCAATTTGGCGCGCTTGCGCAAAAATGCCAGTTAGTGGTGCTTAATGACGGCGGACCGCTGCATATGGCTGTGGCTTCGGGCGCCCGGACTGTTTCCATTTTCGGTCCTGTGGATGATAAGGTTTATGGTCCTTATCCGCGCAAAGGGCACAGTGTGGTGCGTAAAAAGCTTGATGACGTGACTATTTACACAGGCTTTCGTCTTAAAGAGGGTTCGGCCCCAAGCAGTTTGGCGCAGACAAACGTAGATGAGGTTTATAAGCAGATTGAGCAAGCTTTAATAGATAAGCGATAACAAAAGGTACTAGGTTTTAGGTGTTGGGTGTTAGTCGGCTAAAACCCAAAACCTCACACCTAATACCTCGAATTATAAAGAGAAAAAACATGAGTATTGTGTCAGTATCAGCTGTGATTATCACAAAAAATGAAGAAGACAATATTGCAATGTGTTTGGACAGCCTTAAAGGCTGGGCCAATGAGATTATTATTGTCGATGATGAGAGTACGGATAAAACCGTCGAACTTGCTTATAAATATACAGACCGTATTTTTCACCGCAAGATGGATATAGAAGGTAAGCATCGTAACTGGGCTTATGCCCAGGCGAAAAATGAATGGGTGATTAGTTTAGACGCGGATGAATATGTAACCGAAGAATTGAAACAAGAAATCAATGAAGCGCTGGTTGACACAACACATAGCGCGTTTTCTATTCCTCTTAGAAACTTTATCGGTTCTTATCAAGTGCGTTATTCCGGTTGGTATCCGGCAGGGAAAGTGCGGCTCTTTAAAAAAAGTGTTTTTCGTTATGAAGAAGTTAAAGTTCATCCACGGGCTTTTCTCGACGATAACGGGACCAACGGGCATTTGACCAAAGATATTGTGCATAAGGGTTATCCTGATATTGAACATTTTCTTGGAAGCCTTAATCGCCAGACGACCTGGGAGGCACAGAAGTGGATCGAGACAAACCGTAAGGTAACCTTCGGTAAAATTTTGTGGCGCACATTTGATCGGTTTCCGCGTACATATTTCCGTAAAAAAGGGCATAAGGACGGATTTTTCGGATTTATCATTGCTTTTTTTGCGTCGCTCTATCAGATTATGAGTTATATGAAATACCGGCACATGTTGTATGAACAAAAAATCGCCAATGGCGACAAGAATCCTAAAATATAGTGGTAAAAGATAAAAAATTAAAAATCGTATTTCTTGACCGCGATGGGGTGATTAATGAATTTCCCGGAAACGGACGTTACGTAACGAAAGTTAAGGATTTTCATTTTATACCGGGTTCACTTGATGCCATCCGTCAGTTAACGGAAGAAGGCTACACATTGTTTGTCATATCCAATCAAGCTGGTGTTGGGAAGGGATTATTTACGCAGAAGAAGCTTGAACAGATTACAAAGAAAATGCTCGAAGGTATTAAAAAAGCGGGGGGTAAGATCAGAAAAGTTTATTATGCAACGGCCCGCTCGGATGAAGGGTCGCCCGACCGCAAGCCGGGGATCGGGCTTATTAAAAAAGCGATGAAGCTACTTGGCAAAGACATGCGTTTAGCTCGTCAAGCGTACTTTGTTGGCGATACGGAATCCGATATTCAAGCCGGAAAAAACGCGAATATGAAAACAATCTTTGTTTTGTCAGGGCGTGAAGATTGTGTATATATGCGCCGTTGGGATGACGTAGTGCCTGATTATATTTTTAAAAACTTACTTGAAGCAACCAAGCTTATTACCGGCAAAGGCGGCGAACCGCATATCATAAAACCATATTCCAAGTTGGCCAAACGCAAGACCAATAGGGTCCGGCGTAAAGAAGGGATTCATTACCGTCGGCGCTATTCGGACCGATTCTGATTGAATTGTTTGGTATGATATTGATGTTGGAAGAAGTTTTAAGAGGTTTAAAGATGTTGAAAAATGTCAAAATGTTATATAAAGTTTCAAGAGGTTGTATTATTAACATTCTGTAACATTTAGAAACTTCTAACGTCTTCCAACCTATTTGAACCTTTTTAAACTTTTTTTAACCTTTGATACGATAAGGCCAATCAATATTATGAAAATTGCCGTTATCCATGCAACAGCAGGCGCAGGCCACTTAAAGGCTGCCGAAGCTGTCTACTATGGTATACAGAAGTATACCAACCATGATGTCAAAATAATCGATGCACTTGATCATTGCAGTCCATTATTTAGAAAACTCTATGCAGGCACCTATGTTATGCTGGTAAGCCACATCCCGCGCATATGGGGTTTTGCCTTTGGTCTTGTCGATATTCCTTTCTTACAGGGTTTGATGCTTTGGGCCCGCGGTATTTATAATCACATGAATATGGGAAAGCTTGAGCAGCTTCTCATCGACCGTCAGTTCGATTATGTGATCGTGACGCATTTTATGCCGACGGAAATTGTTTCCCGACTTAAAGAACAGAAAAAGATTAAATCAAAACTGATTACCTGTGTGACAGACTATGATGTGCACCGCATTTGGTATGCCAAGAATGTTGATCGGTATTGTGTGGCAACCGACTGGACCAAAAAGAAATGTGCGGCGATCGGTATACCGGACACAAAGGTGCAAGTGACAGGAATTCCAACCAATGAACTTTTTTCCGCCGCCTACGACGTCGGAGAACTTAAGGCCCAAATGAGTCTGGAGGATAACAAATTTACTGTGCTTGTGGCGACCGGTTCTTTTGGGATCGGTCCGATTGAAGAAATTATCCAAGAGCTGCCGGACTTTCAGGTCGTGGTTGTTTGCGGGCATAATCAATCGCTTTATAAGACATTGATGGAGAAGAAATATAAAAACGCCAAAGTATTCGGTTTGGTTGATAATATGCATGAGCTTATGGCTATTTCTAATGCTATGGTGACCAAACCCGGCGGGCTTTCGATTTCCGAGGCCCTTGTTATGCAACTTCCGCTTATCTTTTTTAATCCAATCCCAGGTCAAGAAACAAATAATATCCGCGTTTTACATGAATATGGTGTCGGTATAAGCAGCACAAGCATTGCGCATATCGCCCGGGAACTTGATAAACTACGTACATCACAGGACGCGCATACGACCACACTGATGAAAACCAAAGAAGTAGGCCGTCCTTTCGCTGTTAAAGACATAGTCAACCTAACTCAATGAACAAAACAATCGCTTTAGTTGTCGTCGGATTGCCGCTGGATAAGCATTTCGACTATGCTGTGCCCGCTACCATGCAGGCTCAAGTCGAAATCGGCTCACGCGTGCGCATTGTCTTTGCCCGTCGTAAAACAGTAGGATATGTCATCGGTTTTCAATCTAAATCAAGCTTTTCTAAAATCAGTTCTATTTTGGAAGTGATTGACGATAAACCGGTTTTGGACGACAATGATCTTGCCCTGGCACGCCAGCTGCGTGATTATTACGGTTGTTCCTTAGGGGAGGCCATCGAGGCAGGACTTTCGCCGCATTTAAAAAGGGGGCGTAAAGGTCTTATTTACACGCGGGACAAAGTCAGCACAAAAAAACCAAAGCATGCGCTTATTTACGGTCTTAATGACAGTGATAAAAAGTGGAAAAGCTTTAATGATGTATTAACTAAAAAAATTAAAGCCGGCCAAAGTGTCCTTATTTTGCTTCCCGAAAAATTTTTGATTGAACAAACGGTTGGACGTATTGATGCCGATCTTACTCAATTCATTGTCTCTATGGATCGTAAACTGAAGTCCGCCGAGCTTGATGCGTACGCCGAGCGTCTAAGCGGCAAAAAACCAATAATACTTATTGGTATGCGTTCATGTGTCTTTAGCCGGATTAACAATTTAGGACTTATTGTTGTGCTTGATGAAGCCAGTAGTTCATATAAGGAAGAACAGTCGCCGCATTATCATGCGCGCGAAGTTGTCTTTATGCGTTCAGAACAAGAGTCGATCGATACGCTTTGGATTAGTTTGCTTCCGAGTGTGGAGTTGTGGTATTGGGCGCAAGAGCGCGACTGGAAAATCACACATATCGACGACGGTGTGCTTGGACAAGTCAAAGTGATCGATATGATGAATTATAATCCGGAAAAGCGTTTGTCGCTCTCGGCGCCGGTGCAAAATGATATTAAAAAGACATTAGAGACAAACGGTCAGATAGCGATTATTGTTAATCAACGTGATTTTGTTCCCTTTAAAGAAAGTGAAGAGGTCCCGGCAAAAAGAAGCAAGGTTGAGCGTTTGACCTATTTGGTTGAATGTATGAATGAAGGGGTGAAGGTGAGTTATTTTGGGCCTGGGCAAAGGTGTTCGAAAAAGGCACATGTTATTATTGCGACGCCAACAGTGCTTAAAGAAAAATGGTTTAGTCCGGATTTAATTGTTATTGCTAATTTCGATACCATGGTCAGCCCTTTTGATTTTCGCGCGTCTCATAAAGCCTTTCAGTTTGTTACGCAGCTCAAGTTATTAAATGTAAAGGTTGTCGTTCAGACATTTATGGCGGATCATTTTATTGTTAAGGCTCTTAGGGCGAAGTTCTATCAGAACTATTATCAGGAAGAACTTAAGCATCGGTTTGAGCTCGGTTATCCGCCGTTTAATCATATTATTACCTATTCTTCCCGGGCGAATGATGAAGAAAAGCTTAACGGGTATATGAGCGATGTTTACGCGGCGCTCTACCGGCAGAAGGCAAATGATTTGGAGATGATCGAGCCTTTTGCGGATCATAGTGCGCGGTTGAAAGAGGATTTTCGCTACACTATAATGCTTAAGTCAAAAGAGGTCCGACCGACGGTGGATTTTTTGAAGAAAGAGATTAAGCAGGTGAAAAAGCCGGCGCGGTTTAAAGCGACGATTGATGTGGATCCGTATTAATAATTAAAAAGTGAGAAATAAAAAGTAAAAAAGAAAATTTAGAATTAAAATAAATTAAAAAATAAAAATGATAATTGGTAGTTAGTAATTTGTAATTGGTATTTAAATAATAAAAATCAAGACCTTTGAAAATAACATTATATATTTTTACTTTTTTTAAGACCTTTTCTGTTAAAACCAAATACTAATTACCAATTACTAAATACGATTTTAAATTTTTAATTTATTTAACTTTTTCATTTTCTTTTTTATTTTTTACTTTTCAATTCTCAATTAACTATGAAGATTATATTTTTCGGTTCAGATGACTTTGCAGCCGCACACCTAAAGGCGCTTTTGGCGTCGGATAATGATGTGGTGGCCGTTGTCACTCAGCCCGACCGGCCGAAAGGGCGGGGGATGAAGGTGGTTGAGTCACCCATTAAACAGATCGGCGTGAAACACACGCTCGATGTGCTTCAGCCTACCGCGTTTGATGCCGCAGTTATTGATCAGCTTAAAAGCTATGACGCCGATTATTTTGTGGTGATTGCTTATGGGCGGATATTGCCCAAGGAAGTTTTGGATATTCCTTTGAAGGCGCCGATTAATGTGCATGGTTCGCTTTTGCCGAAGTTGCGTGGCGCCGCGCCAATTAACTGGGCGGTAATCAATGGCGATAAGGTGACCGGTTTAACGGTCATGCTTATGAACGAAAGAATGGATGCGGGGGATATCCTGGGCCAACATTCGATTACGATTGGCGCGGAAGAAACGGCAGAGGAGGTAAGAGAGCGGATGATGACCGAAGGCCCGGCGTTTTTGGTTGAAACGCTTGCCAAATTTACCGATGGTTCGATTACACCGGTTGCGCAAGATGAAAAGCAAGTCACCTATGCGGCAAAGCTTGATAAATCGCTTGGCGTGATCGACTGGCAAAAGAGCGCCAAAGAAATTAATAATCTTGTACGCGGTCTAACACCATGGCCTAAAGCGTACACTTCTTATCAAGGCAAGCAGCTTAAGATTTTAAAAACCTCGGTGGTTGAATATTGCGATAAAGAGGCGTGCGGGACGGTCATCGAAGTGCAAAAAGAAGGATTTCTCGTGCAGACGGGCAAGAACGCGCTTCTCGTTGAGTGCGTCCATCTTCAAGACGGCAAGCCTATGGATGCCGCCAGCTTCCTGCGCGGCCATGCGCTTGAGACTGGCTTTGTGTTTGAGGGAAAAAATTAATTATTCGCCTCGAGGCGGGTTGTATTTAGAAAAACGTAAAAAAATAATGTGGGGACGCCATTTATGGCGTCCTGAAATGTTGATAATTTAGGATTCCATAAATGAAACCCCTACGGCCAACTCGAACCGATAAATATCAAAATTCTACTACCTATTAATCCCGGACATCTGTATAAATGAAATCATTATAAGAAAGGTTTGTTTTTCCAAGCAAATCTTTTCTCATAGCTTTCACAATGTTACCTATTGCCTCTCTACCTTTCTCAGTATCTGGTTTTGTTCCTTTTGAATCGATAACTAATTTAACCATATAATTTATGGCCTTAACGACATCATCGGAACAATACAGCCAAGATCTGTATTGTTCATCAAAAAATTTTCTTTTTAAATCGCTCGATGCTGTTTTACCAATAAAAGATTTAAGCAAAACAAGCAAATTCGCATATTTTTCTTCCTTAAAACGTAACATCGCTTCGCTTCTTTTTGTCTTTATTGTAAAATGATATGTTACATAAGAACTTACCAGCCCTGCAACCAAAGGTCCTAAAAATAAAAAAATATCTCCCAAAATCATTTCTCCTAATTGAAAAGCTGTAAATCTATTTTAGTTTTTTTACATCCTTATTGCTCAGTAATGATTTCATTTGAGTGATGGCTAACTGATTCAATTGTTGAAGTCGCTCTTCTTGTTCCACTTCCTGACCAATCAGCATGGCGTTAATGCTTTCTAAATTAGTCATGACAACCAATTGCTCCAGAGCGGCATGATCTCTAATATTTCCTTTTTTATCTGGATTTTCTTTGCGCCACTCTTGAGCGGTTTTCCCGAATAGAGCTGCATTCAGTAAATCTGCTTCATTAGCATAAATGAAATTTATTCTTTCTTTTGATATTTTAGGAGGTATTAAATTCTCTTTAATAGCATCGGTATGAATATGGTAATTAATTTTAGCTAAAGTTCTTTGCAAATCCCATTCAAGCTTTTTGGTTTTACTTTCTTGTTCTTTTAATCGTTGAAATTCCTTAACCAGGTATATTTTAAATTCCGCGCTAATCCACATGCCAAATTCAAAGGCAATGTCTTTATGGGCATATGTGCCGCCATATCGACCTGCCTGAGCATGTAGACCGATTGCTTTGGTCTTTTCGACCCATTCTTTGACGCTTATTTTATAATTGTTAAGCCCTGCCTGACTTTTAATTATGGCGAATCCGCCATAATTAAAATCTGGATTATGTATCTTTTCCCAAATCCCGAGATATTCGACAGTATTTCTATTTCTCAGCCAATCGGAAATAAAAAAATTTCCATCTTTTGCCTTTATCATATCTGTCAGCGAGATAAAGTCTTGATTATTTTTTGTGAAAAGGTGGATTTTGGATCCCTTAACCTCAATAATTTGATTTTCATTTTTCATATGTAAATTTTCTATTTTTGCAAAAAATTTGGCTATTCTTCTAACTTTCCCAACAACTCACTAAAAGCAGGGTAGTAGAGGTCGAGGATATGGACATGGATTTGTTTGATGGCTTCCTGACTGTAGATGTGGACGGTTTTGTTGCGGTCATCGATCATCTGTAAGAAAAGATTTTCATCTTCAATGATTCCATCGTTAAAAGCTTCTTTAAAGACGTCTTTGGGATATCTTAGGTCTTTGCCTTTTTCCTTATAATAGAGCTTTAATGTTTTCCAGCACAGCTCGTAGGTAAACTCGAACCGCTTGATTGCGCTGTCGCGTAAGATATCGGTCAAAGGCTCCTGCTCAATGACTTCTTTGAGCCGGTCGTAGGCCGCTTGCCATTTTTCATACGATATTTCGAATTCATTTTTCATAAATTACCTTCCCCTGGCTAAGGACTAGTTTACGAAAATCCTCTTCGACATCATCTAAATAAATAATATCCATTTGATAAAGGCCGATCACGTTTTCCAGATCGTCTTCTAGGTTTTTTTGAATGTCAAAATGTGGCTTTGTGCCGGTAACGGCAATATCAAAATCAGAGCCTGTGCGGTGCGTGTCTTTACTGCGGGAGCCGAAGAGATAAACGGTTTGTGGATCTATATGTTCTTTTAAGATAGCGATGGTGTGATTTAAGATTTCTTGCTCACGTTCAGTCATTGTAAAATAGTTAAGGGACGTATGCCTAATAATAATTATTAGGCGCACGTCCCTTTATATTTTATACGTTCGCTGTTTTCTTTGAGTCGATGTATGTCAGTAGGTCAACTACTTTATTCGAGTAGCCCCACTCATTATCATACCAAGAAACAACTTTAACGAAGTTATCATTGAGTGAGATACCTGCGCCGGCATCGAAGATTGATGTGCGTGCATCACCCACGAAGTCGTTTGATACAACCGCGTCTTCCGTGTAACCTAAAATACCTTTAAGCTCACCTTCAGAGGCTTCTTTCATCGCCGCTTTAATATCGTCGTAAGAAGCGCCTTTTTCCAGACGGCAAGTCAAATCAACAACGGATACGTCAGGCGTTGGTACGCGAAAAGCCATACCGGTTAATTTACCGTTAAGCTCCGGAATAACTTTCCCGACAGCCTTAGCCGCGCCAGTGGAAGAAGGGATGATGTTTTGAGCAGCACCGCGTCCACCGCGCCAATCTTTAACGGATGGACCATCAACTGTCTTTTGTGTTGCGGTTGTAGCATGCACTGTTGTCATCAAACCTTCTACGATACCAAACTTATCGTTCAGCACTTTGGCGATAGGCGCCAGACAGTTTGTCGTACATGATGCGTTGGAGACAAACTGCATATCAGGAGTGTAGCTATCTTGATTGACACCCATAACAAACATTGGTGTGTCATCTTTAGAAGGGGCTGACATAATAACCGTTTTAGCGCCGGCATCGATGTGCCCTTGCGCTGATTCCTTTGTTAAGAAAAGACCGGTTGATTCAACCACATAATCGGCTCCGATATCGCTCCATTTAAGATCAGCTGGATTTCTTTCCGACGTTACGCGGATTTTGTTGCCGTTCACAACAAGCGCGCCGTCTTCAACCTTGACATCGCCTTTAAATTGTCCGTGTGTTGAATCATATCGAAGCATGTAGGCCATATAGTCAACATCAATAAGATCATTGATCCCAACGACCTCAACATTATCTTTTTCGAGTGCCGCGCGGAAAACCAATCGTCCGATACGACCGAATCCATTAATTCCAACTTTTGCCATGATTTTTCTCCTATTTATGTTTTGCTAAATTGTGATTTAAAAATAATAAGATGTATAAGATAAACCTCAGCGGGAAAAATGTCAAGGTAATTGTGACAGAGCTTTTGCTCGCTTTTTTCTTATATGTGGATATAATGTCTAAATAAAAAAGGGCCAGGATTTTTGTCCTGGCCCGCTTTGAAGCTCTGAGCATTCACTCGCAGGTAATATAAGTATACATACATATAACTCTTTTTCAAGCAATTTAGAGCCCTGATGACTGACCAAAAAAATGTATTAGGAGAGGTGCTTAAGCCATGCTGTAAGTTTCCGATGACCGGATTTGTCCGCGACGGCTATTGCCGTCTTCATCCGCAAGATGCGGGTGAGCACACGGTTTGCATCGAAGTGACCGAAGAATTCCTCGCCTTTTCCAAAGCAGCCGGCAATGATCTTTCCACCGCCATGCCGGAATATGATTTTCCCGGCCTTATTGCCGGTGACCGCTGGTGTTTATGTGCCTTACGCTGGGTCGAGGCCTATAATGCCGGGGCCGCTCCCAAGGTTGTTCTATCGGCGACCCACGAATCCCTTCTTCAATATGTCCCTATGGAAACCCTCAACAACTTTGCCGTTGATGAACAAGAGGGTTTGAACAAGCTTTAAAATAATTAAGTAATGTGTCCCCTTAATTCATGTTGATTATTTTTCCATATCGTGTATGATAGGGGCACTGTCAAGCACGGTTGTAAATCGTTATAACTCCTTACTTTATGTTTATTTTACGGATATCTTTCTTTTCTCTGATTTTTCTGTTGATTGGCGAAAATCTGGCGTATGCCCAAGAAGATGAGCCTGTTGTTGTTTCTGAATATGAGACCGTCATTGTATCGGCTAAACGCATTGCCTCATTGAAAAGGAACCTTGCGGAAAATACGATTGTCTTTACGGCAAGCGACATTGAGCAATTACCCGCCCGGGATTTAAGTGAATTATTGACCTATATGCCCGGAATCGACAGCCAGCTCAATGGTCAATTCGGTCAATCCACGTCATTATCCATTAATGGATCTTCGGCCCGGCAAGTTTTACTCATGGTCGATGGCATTCCCTTTAATACACAGCTTTCTGGTCAGGCCAGCCCAACACAAATTCCCCTTGAACATATCGAGCGGGTCGAACTCATTAAAGGCGCCTCATCAAGTGCCTGGGGCTCAGGCCTTGGGGGTGTAGTGAATGTCATCACCAAAGATGTTGGTGATACCAAAGTACCCCGGGGAACGTATACCACATCCTACGCGGAATTCGCCACAACAAAAAACAGTTTAAGTTTGTCAGGAGCATTGAAGGAATTTGGTTACTTTCTTTCGGGCAGTTATTTTAGAACGAATGGCATTTTAGATGTATCAGATGTTGAAGAAAAAAAGTTTTTTGGAAAATTAAAATATGATTTAAACGATCAAGCCGCGCTTACAGGATCTTTCGGGTATAGCGGGGCGGATGTATTTTATGGTGTTTCACCGACCGGAACATTGAGCCATCAGCCTTATAACACAAGGTATGGCAAGTTTAAATATGATTTTAACAATGACAATTTCCGGTTTGATATCGCTTATAAATATAATGATCAGACTTTTACCACCAATACACTAAACCCTACAACAAAGGCTGTGACGTTTGCCACGATTAATTCAAATAAGTATCATGGGTTAAGCCTAAATGGAAGCACTGTGTTGTTTGATGATCATGTGCTTGTTTTCGGGTCTGATTTTGATTGGCATATATTAAAATCAAATAATTTTTTATCCTCATCAAAAAGCATCAGCATGCAGGCACCGTATGTAAACTACACTCTTCCGTGGAATAATTTTGATTTTATCGGCGGGCTGAGGCATGACCACAATCAACAGTTTGGTTCACAAACCAGTCCCAGTTTAGGTGTTGTGTATGATTTTAAGGATACCCGTGATTCAGTTGTGCGTGGAAAAATTTCAAGGGCATTTAATGCACCGCCGCTTTTGTGGATTTATAATCAAGATACAGCTTTTAAAATTAACCCTAATCCTGATTTAAAAGCAGAAAAAGGTATTTTGTATGAGCTTGGATTTGATACAAAGCTTACATCTGCGTTGGATTTTAAATTAAGCCTTTATCGAACAGATGTTAAGGATGCTATTGCACGGGTCGTAGACTCTTCCACATTTTTTTCAACTCAAGAAAACTTTGAAAAATTCCGGCGCCAAGGCGGGCAGCTTCTGCTCGATTATAAAATTACCGATGAGATCACATTTTATGGAAGCGGTGCGTTTAATGATGTTGAGAACCGGGCAACGGGTGAAACAGTAAGGGATCAGGGCATTGCCCGGCAGCGCTACACATTCGGTTTACGCTATGGCGATAAAAAAGGATGGCGTGCGCATCTATCCGGCTATTATAACCGCTGGTCCTCTTCACCGTCGCTTGAGCCGAATGACCGTAAACCTATTTTTAATTTGCGGATCACAAAAGAATTTAAAAATGTTCAAGATAATATAGATGTAGAGGCATTTCTTTCCATCCATAATCTTACCAATCGCCAATACTGGTCAAGCAAAACCTTTCCTCTGGCCGAAAAATATATTGAGGGCGGGGTGTCATTGAGGTGGTAACCGTAAATGATAAAATGGGTGAAAAATGTCAGTTTTAGGATCCATAATGTCATTTAAATTAGTTTAATGCTGGTTTAAAGTGCGCTCTCGCTAGTTAATCATTCCTACTTATGATGGTTTTTATCCGAACGCTTCTCATTTTATTTATTATGACCATGGAAATCCTCTTACCGCCAGAGCTTGTTGCACAGCCCAGTACTTCGGCGCAAAATGTCAGTTCACAGAAACCATCCATAAATCCCCGGCAAGAGAGCAGGCCTGTTTATGGAGGGACATTACGCTGGGGTGTTGCGACAAAGCCGACGATTATTAATCCGATCCTTACACAAACAGGCGTTTCTGCCACCATTGCACAGCTGATATCAGATCCATTAGTAAGAATTGACCACAGAGGTAATCTTGTTCCAGGGGTGGCGAAGTCATGGGGTATTTCCGAAGATGGCCTTGTCTATACCCTTCATTTAAGGCCGGGTGTTTTGTTTCATGATGGGGTTGAATTAACAGCCGAAGACGTTGTCTTTACCTATAATCAAACGATTGATCCTAAAAATAACTCTCCTTTTCGATCTCATTTTGTCTTAGTGAAATCCTTTGAAGCTATAGACCGTTACACGTTTAGGATTACATTAAAAGAGCTTTTCCCTAATCTTCTTGGGAAATTATTTTTAGAAATTATACCTAAACATATTTTAAAAAATGAAGATTTACATAATACTGATTTTAATTATAACCCAATCGGGACCGGACCTTTCCGTTTTGTCTCCTGGGACCAAGAGTCGCACAATATTAAATTGGAAACGAATCCTGATTATTTTGAGGGCAGGCCTTATCTCGATGGCATTGATATAAAGTTGTATGACGACAATGAGCGGGTTTGGATCGGGCTCATGCAAAAAGAAATTGATTTGGCTCAATTTATCAGCCGGGAGAACTTTCTTCATATTAAAAATGATGATGCGTTTAAAAACTATAAATTTTCTTTCGGGATGTATTATGCCATGCGTTATAACCTCAAAGATTCCATATGGCGTGATAAAGAATTGCGCAAGGCGGTCGCATATGCGATTAATAAAAAAGATATTATGAAAAGACTGCCTAAGTTTGATGGGGCTGAAAGCACAGGGCCTTTTCACACATCTTCGGAAGGGTATGATCATGCGATTAAACCTTTTGCCTATAATCCGGTCAAGGCCAAGCAGATATTGATGCATCGCGGGTGGAAGGCTTTGAGCCAGGATGTCTATGGTGGGGAAAACACGATACGGACCAAACATGGGCAAGAGTTGGAGTTGAAAGTACTGGTTAATACAACTAATGACATTTACAAAAATATTATTGCCATGATGCGCCAGCAATTATCAGAGATCGGGATAAAGTTAATTGTCTTGCCCTATTATGACGAGAAGGAATTGACAGAGGAGTATCTTAATGAGCATCAACCGCAGGCATGGCTGAGGATTTTTGTGGGGCATGGACTTGATAAATTTGATAATTATGATGCGGCCATTAATTGGTATTCATTATCTGATCGAGAAGGAGAATGGTGGAATTATAAAAATGAAGAAGTTGACGCTCTTTTTGAATTATCAAGAAGGACTCAAGACAAGATAGAAAGAGTTACGATTTATAAAAGAATCCATCAAATTGTCTATGAAGATCAGCCGGCTTGTTTTTTATTCTTTCCTGAATTTTATTTTGCCATCAATGCGAATTTTAAAAATACCGACGATTATTTTTCGATGGGCATGTCCACATGGATGATCAAGGATTGGTATTACAGGCCTTAGCCTTTAACCGTTTTTAATCTTGAAAGGAGGTGATAGAGTGGAAATTATCCAACAAGGGACCGAAGATATTACAGAAATGGATTCGCTTTCATGTTGTTGGCCGCCAGGGACTATGAACTTTCACTTTGGAGCGCCTGAGGAAATGGAATAAACCCGGTAAAACAAGGTCGTATTGGCATATAGCAGACAGGTATTGATGCACCGCTTAACATTTGTACTTTAAATTAAGAAGAGCAAGACAGCAGATTCATCATATAGCCAATACGGCCTTGTAGATAGGATAAAGATATGAAAATTTCAAGTCATACGATTATTGTTGAGGATTATCCATCTAGAGGCGAACATCTGGTTTATAGCACACGCACACAGTTTCTCGGTAAAATTGACGAGCGCTTAAGAGATGTCTTAAAAAATTTAGGATCTGAAAATTACTTTCTCGATAGTGAAGATAAAAATAATCTGGCCCAACTATATCGAAGAGGAGTCCTGGTTCGGGACAAGGAAGAAGAACAGCAAAAACTTAAAGAACATCTGAGGCAAATTAAGCATGGGTATAGCCGGTCTAAATTGGTTGTTACTATTTTAACCACCTATGCCTGTAATTTTAAATGCACCTATTGTTTTGAAGAAAGCTCACGGGAAAACATTAAGCTCAGTTTTGAAACACAAGAGCATGTGATCAGCTGGCTTAAGGGTCAGATGAAACAGTTTGGTTATCAGAGTTTAAATATTAATTATTACGGTGGTGAGCCGCTTCTCAATCAACCGGCGATCGATAACATTTCCTCTGTTATGAAAACCTGGTGTGAAGAGCGACAGATCGGTTTTGCTATGTCCATTCAAACAAACGGCTATCTGTTAACACCGGAAATTGTTGAAAGGTATAAAAAGTTAAATTTAATCTCTATCCGTATCAGTGTTGACGGTGTTGGAGAAGATCATGATAAAAACCGTCCTCTGCGTGGTGGTGGGGGAACCTTTGAAAGGATTATTCAAAATATCTGCGACTGTGTTGATTTGATCTATATTGGGATATCGATCGGTTTTGAAGGTGGTGATGTGAAACCAATTGAAAGGCTTTTAAATCACTTTGATGATTTAGGGATATTGCACAAGTTGGGGCGCATCATTTATTCACCTATTAATCCGACATTAGGCGGCAAAGGCCAGCCGCAGGCGATACGCAGTTCTGATTGCATGTGTAATTCAGAAGATGCGGTTTTTTCGCGTTCGGTTAAACGGATTAATGAACTGTTGGATCAAAAGGGTATTCCTGAAAAAACCAGCGGGATGTCGACATCTGTGTGTCCACTGACACGGGAAAACGGTGGCGTGACCATTGATCAAGAGGGGCGTTTATATAAGTGTAATTCATTGCTAGGCCATCCGGAGTTTGCGGTGGGTGATGTCCGCCAGGATAAGTTTAATGAAACAGGCAATGAGTTTCGGGATCTAGATGTGTGGAAACAGTGCCCGACCGATTGTACCTATCTTCCCATGTGCAGCGGTGGCTGCCGTTTGATGTCTTTTGTCGGTGGACACAAAAACTTTAGAGTGCCGTCTTGTAAAAAGGTGTATATGAATGAAATGGCCCCTGAATTTATCAAAAGAGACTATGACCGGCTGGTTGAAAATAGCCGTAAACAAATGAAAGGAGAAAGCAGGCCTCAACTGGTGAAATCCGCCAGTATAAAATAATCTTTTGAACAAAAAAGAGTTCTGTAGTAGGCTATGTATTCAATGAAGCAACTTGCCCAACTTCTTAGACGATGTATACCGAAAAAAATATGGCTACAGGCATTTCTGGTATTGGTGTGCGTTATTATTATTCCTTTGATTGTGCTCGGCGCCCTGCTTGTTAATACCAGTCAGAAGGCTATTAAAACATCTGTTTTCCGTGACCACAAAGAGGTGGCTGTTCATGCCACGGACAAGGTCGAAGAGCATATCAAAGGCGCACGGCAGTCCATCTTGGTGACAGCTTCTATCCTCGGAACACTCCATGCCGATTCATGGCGGCAAGAAACAGCGATTGTTGAACTATCTCTGCGCAATCCCGCTTTTCAGCGTATTGCATCGGTTGACCTCAATGGAGAGGAAATTGCCAGCTCTGAGCTTGGCAGTGCGCCTCAAAATAGAGGTAATGAAGAGGCGTTTCAACAGGCCATAGCCGGTGCATCGTATATTTCTCACATTAAAATTTCTGAAGATCAAATACCTTATCTGACCCTGGCTGAGCCGATTAAAGAGTTTGGACAAGTTAAGGGTGTTTTAATGAGCGAACTTAATGTAAGAAGTGTTTGGGATATTATTGATAATATTCATTTCGGCGAAACAGGCCGAGCATTTCTGATTGATCACCATGGCCGGATTATAGCCCATCCGGATAAAAAACGTGTCCTTCAAAACGAACATATTCCTTACCCAAGTATTTTAGAAAGTATATTATTAGGCCAAGCAGGAAATATGGAAAAAATAAGGGAGGATGGAGAGCGTTTGTTGATTTCTTATGCACCGGTTGTTAATCCCGATTGGGGCCTTGTTATTACTCAACCTGAGCGCGAAGCCTATGCTTTTTTAACGGTGATGAAGCTTCAATCATGGGGGACTATTTTATTAAGTGCTTGTGTTGCTATGATTTTGAGTTTACTGCTTGCCAGATACATGAGTCGTAACATCGAAAATATTGTCTCAGGCACGCAGCGTGTGGCCAAAGGAGATTTTTCACATCATTTTCCGATTAAACAGCGAAATGAAATCGGCAAGCTTCTTTTTTCATTTAATCGTATGACATCGAAGCTGCGTAAGGCACGGGATGTGGAAAAATTATCTGTTATCGGTAAGGCGGCGGCAGCCGTCGCGCATGAACTTAAAAATTCACTTGTGCTTATCACAACGTTTGTTGAGCTTTTGCCCGAACGTCATCGTGATAAAAAATTTATTAAAGAATTTTCCGAGACGATACCGAAAGAGCTTGACAGTTGGAATACATCACTTCGCAACATGATGGTTTTTTCACGGAGTTATTCCAGTTTCCCAACTTATGATACAAATGTTAATGACATTATTAAAGAAATAAGTCTTCTAGCAAAAATGAAGGCGCGGCAATTGGATATTCATTTTAATGAAAGTCTTGAACAAAATATTTCTTTGATCAATGGCAATAAAGATAAACTTAAACAAGTTTTGTTAAATCTTGTTACGAATGCGCTGGAAGCAACCCCGGGTGGTGGTCAAATAGATGTCGTGACACGCAATATTGTATCGGATAAATCAAAAAATGGTTCGGCTGATCGCTATGTTGAGGTTTCTGTATCCAATACGGTGAGTGATGGCTGTCCGGATGATTTAGATAAAATTTTTAATCCGTTTCATACGACCAAAGCAGGTGGTCTCGGTTTAGGCCTTTCGATCAGTAAAGAAATTATGGACCGTCACAATGGCAGCATTGATGTTTCATTTAATGAAGAGAATCAGTCGCTGTGTTTTGTTGTTAAGTTACCTGTTACATCTGAAATGGCATCGCGTGTGATTCCTCAAATACCATCAGTTAAATCACATCTTTGAATCAGTATTTTCTTGAATAATGATGGGGATCTTATTATCAATAAATAGTTTATGCGATTTTAGTAGAAAAAGGTTAGTTTTTTTGACTTTTAGCCCATTTACAAGAAAAATTGAATGCATAGAATAAATGGAATCCTGCGGCTTAAGCCGTCGCAGCCTTTTGTTCAATGACTTATCAGTTGGGAGGTAGTTATGTTATCTGAAAAAATTGTAGTTATTGACGATGATTCCAGGATCGTCAAAAGTTTGAAGATGGCGTTGATTGGCTATGAGATCAAAGATTTTTCTGATGCCAAAACCGCGCTCAATTATTTGTGTAAACCAAACATGATTCATTTGGTTATGCTTGATATTATGATGCCGGGGATTGATGGGCTTAAAGCGCTTCAAGAAATCAAAAAAATTAATAAAGATATCGCGGTTATTATGATGACCGCTTATAGCACAAAGGATGTGGCGATCGAAGCCTTGCGTCTTAAGGCGGATGAGTTTATTGAGAAGCCTTTTCAGGTTAATGATGTCAAATCGAAGATCCAGAGGATTTTGCATGAAAAATTGCAAAACGGCCAGGTTAAAAGCAGTAATGGCGGATATGTTGACCGCATTAAGACTTTTGTTAAACGCAATCAGAAGAATGCGACTTTGGATTTTATAGGCGAAGAAATGTCGCTCAGTCCTAAATATATTAGTCGCATGTTTAGTAAAAAGAACGGGGTTAGTTTTCGTGACTTTAAACTACAAACCAAAATTGAGAAAGCCAAAGAATTGCTTAAAAAATCTCATTTAAATATTACAGAGATTGCCTTTGAGTTGGGGTATCAAAACCCTGAATCATTTATGCGTCTGTTTAAACGTTTAACTAATTTAACACCCTCGCAATATAGAAAGAAGTTCGGTAAAAGAAAAATACGCTGTTAACCAAAATGAGGAAATGATGATGAATCAGAAAATTCTTGTGATCGATGGTCATCCTGTGTATATCAAAAAAACCGAAGGTTTTTTAAGGGGACTTACCTTGCAAAATATTACGCTTGCTAAAACTGGCGAAGAAGGGCTTATCAGATTTAAGGCGGATGCTCCCGATTTAGTTATTTTAAGCGGCATGCTGCCGGATACAAGTAGCGTCGATGTGTGCGCGGTGATCAAAGAACATAATCCGCGTATAGTGGTGATTGTTCAAACCGGTCTTTTCACGTCGGACGAGACGATCAAAAATTTCAAGGCGTGTGGGGCGGATTTCATTTTGGAACGCCAAGAAAAAGATTTAAAGCCGCTTCAGGATGCGGTTGAGGATTTTTTGTGTAAGTCTAGTCGTGCATAATCTTGCCTAAATATCTTCTGTGCCATTCTTTCTGGTTTTTGGTATAATTAATATTCATTGAGTTATTTGGCTCGAGTTAGCCGTTTGCATTGGAATGCTGAGTGACTGAAATCGTCTTCCAAAAAATAAACGATTTCCGGAACGAAGCAGCCAATGCAGAAACCTAACGAGAGCTTTATGTATGATTGGTAGTATTCCTCGCTTCGAACAGTCCTCGCGCTATTTTTGCTACTACAAAAATTAGCGCTGCGGATACTCGCTCGTGAATACTACCAATCAATTTTTACTATGTTAAAAAAACCAAAAATCAAAATCGATGCCTTTGGTTTTCAGCCGGGCGATACTATTCTGAGCAAATATGAAATTATCGATAAGCTAGGCTCCGGCTGGGAAGGAGAGGTTTATAAGATCAAAGAGATTGCGACGGATATTGAACGAACAGCCAAAATCTTTTTCCCGCAACGCAATATCCGCAATAAAGCCTCCCGTTTTTACGCCCGCAAATTACATAAATTAAGACAGTGCCATATTGTTATTCATTATCATAATGAAGAAACGATCTATATTGATGGTATTCCGATTACTGTTTTGATTTCTGAATATGTGGAGGGAGCGCTGTTTTCGGATTTTCTTCAAAAGTTTCCCAGAAAGCGGTTAACCCCGTTTCAAGCGCTACACCTGCTTTACGCGCTTGCGCGAGGCATTGAGGAAATTCATCTGCGCAATGATTATCACGGCGATCTGCATACCGATAATATTATTGTGAACCGCTTTGGCCTCAACTTTCATTTGAAGCTTTTGGATATGTTTCACTGGGGTTCGCCAACAAAGAATAATCGCAATTACGATTTAACGTGCTTGGTGAGGATTTTTTATGAGTCCCTTGGTGGGGCTAAATATTATGCCAAGCTGCCTAAGGAGATCAAATATATTTGCTGTGGTCTTAAGGATTCATTGATCTGTAAACGCTTCAAAACTGTCTCTCAGCTGCGTGAGTATCTGGAGAAGATGCAGTGGAAGTAAGGCGCTTGAGAAATCTCTGGCATATTTCGCCCTAGGTCGCTATAATAGGTGAGTTTTTTAGGAATAATCAGGTGTTTTGCCTACAGCAAATAAATGCCTGATTATTTTTGTTATAGGTGCAAGAGGGTTATTTATGAAGAAATATAATCTCATCATTTTGGCTGGTGGAGAGAATGAAAAGTGGTGTAAGCAATACGGTTACAACAAAAAGCCGTTTTTGCCGCTTAATGGTAAGCCCATGCTTGACCGGGTTGTCCAGTCCTTTCGCAACAGCATTTATATCGATAAAATCATAGTGGTTGGTCCGCGTGAGCTGGATCAGCTGGACTGCATGAAATATGTGGATAAAAGAATCCCGGAGGGCGGCTCATTTATCCAGAATCTCATTCACGGAATTGCCTATCTTAAGGCCTTTATTTATAAATTTAAACGCAATCATAATGGCTATCTTATTTCTTTTTGTGATGCGGCGTTTTTAAATACGTATGTGATTAATAAAACGATCGAGAATCTCGATCCTCACGATCCAGGGATGGTGCTTCATTATGTGCCTAAAGAAGTGATTGCGCGTCGCGGGTTTCTCGTTGAAAATAGAACATTTATGTATGTGGCGGGTAGGCCTTATACGGGGGCTAATATTTATTATGTTAAAAAGTTTAGCGCGGTCTTAAGGGTCATTAAAGATTTAGCGGCCATGCGTAAATACCGCAAGACACCTGAGAAGATGCTCGAACACTTAGGCTGCAAGGACAAACCATATAGCGGGATTGAAAAAGTATTGTCAAAGATGATGCGGGTTAAGGTGAAGATATTTGTCTCGCCTTACGCGGAGATGGGTGTGGATATCGATAAGCCGATTGATTATGAATTGGCCAAATCACAACTCGAAAAAACGACAAAGGATTGTCTCGCGTTCGAAGATAAGGATTTAGAAAATGTTTGTGCACAAGAGGATGAAATAGACGTTGACGCCTAATTGTTATGAATCTAAAGAAGATCTCACTTTTTGTTATTCTCTGCGGGTGTATTTACGGTGCGTTTCAGTTTTCTGAAGGCCGTATTGATATTCAACAAGTATTTGACTATATTGAGGCGCTCGGTTTTTGGGCGCCTGTTTTATATGTCGGGGCTTATATTCTCATTTCGGGTTTTCTTGTCCCGTCGGTTGTGTTTAAGGTCTTTGCCGGCGCCGCGTTTGGTGTTGTCAACGGCCTTATTATCGCGTCGGTTGCGGCAGCGATTTCTTCCCTTATCAAGTTTCTCCTTGCCCGGTATTTTTTCCAAGACTCTTTCTTAAAAAAGATTCATGAGAATGCACGCCTTAATGCGATCAGCCATGTTATCGAAAGGGATGGATGGAAGATGCTTATTATGCTGCGCAATGTTCCTGTTGTCAGCGGGATGTTTCTTAATTATATATGCGGTGTTACCAAGATGCGGTCGTTTGATTTTGTGACCGCGTCATTTATCGGAAGGCTTCCCCAGACATTTGTTCTGGCTTACTTGGGATATCTTTTAGGTTATACCGTCGGGCTCGAACAAAGTGCAGGAGAAAACATTGTGGCCCAGTGGGCGATGTTTGGTGTTGGTCTTATGGCCACGCTTGGGGCATGCTATTATGCCTTTAGACTTTATAAAAGAGTTTTGGCACGTGAAGAGGCGTTGGAGTTAGGGGTATAGGATGAAAAGTTTGTGGGTATTAGTATTCATTTTATCTGTATGTGTCGGACAGGCACACGCAAAAGAATACACATATCATTATTTTAAAGAATCAACCGGTGAGGTTCGGGAGAAACATTTTCTTGAAATTAAACGTTTGAAAAAGGGGCATATGGAGATTAAACGGGAGGTTCAATCCGCCGATAAAGCATTGGAAGAAGAAATGGTTGTGGATGAGAATGGAGCAACACTTTCTTGGGAGGTAGAGGATGAAAAAGAGGACACAAAATATAAAGGTGAGCGTCAGGGCAACACATTGATTCTTAAGGGCAGGCATAAAGGCGCTGTTCTGGATAAAGAAGTTGAGTTAGATAATAAGCCATTTTATTTTACACCGAAATTTAATCTTATGCGCTTTGCGGCATCTGAAGCAGAACAGGTTAGATTTTGGATGCTACGTAAAGATGAGTTGACCAAATATCTTATGCAGGCGAAGAAAAAGGCGGTTGAGACAATTATTGTCAATGGCAAAGAGGTAGAGGCAATCAAAGTCTATTATTCAGCGACGGGTGCCGGAGAGAAATTTTATAAGCGGACGTATTATTTTAGAAAATCCGACGGTCTTTTTTTGAAGAAAAAGGCCCCTAAGAAAGCCAAGAGTTTAACGGCAGAGCTTATTCTTTAATTTTTTTGCGGCGATTCTGCACATAGGCGTGCTGAACGGCTGTGTAAGGATCAAACGCATCGTCCACAATTCTTTCATAATTGTCCCGGATATTATAAGAGAAATTATTAACCCGGCGCACATAACGGGCAACGGTCCAGGCGTCTTCCGGATCAACATCGGTGGCCGATAGCCAGGTAAATGGGTTAAAAACAGCATCGCCCACATAACCTAAAATATCCCGCCCGGTTGTTGGTCCGAGAATAGGGACAACTAGATAAAAGCCTTCATCCATACCATAGTATCCCAGCGTTTGTCCGAAGTCTTCACTTTGTTTCTCCAGATTAAAGGCAGCTTTAGCCGGATCAAAAAACCCACCCAAACCGATAGTTGAATTAATCAGAAACCTTCCGGCGACAATACCGGCTGATTTGCCTTTTTTCTGAAATACGTTATTGAAGAAACGTTTCGGTGCCGCCAAATTCACAAATAAATTGTTGATGCATTTTCGTGCCGGACGCGGGACAATCATATCATAGCCTTTAGACAAAGGATTGAATATATACGTAATTAACTTATCGTTAAACGTAAACATGGCTTTATTAAATTTATTGAGCGGATCATTGATCTGTACGGTTTCTTCTTCAGACTCCCAATCGTCTTCTATTTCTAAAATGTCTTGGGTTAGAAAATCTTCGGCGTGTATATGGCTGGGGGTAAAACAAATAAATGAAAAGAGGAGAAATAAAATAATAAATAGATTTTGTTTTTTCATAGATTCCTTATTTTGCGCGTAGTTTGACCATTAAGTCTTCAAAGGAAGACTCTCCTAAAATAGTATTAAACTGGCTGCGGTAATTACCGACTGTACTAACACCTTCTATAATAATATCATATATTTTCCATCCATTACCAGAATCATACATATTAAAATCGACAGAAATTTTTTTACCGTTTGTCAGTAGTATATTGGTTTGTACCCTGCTGCGTTTGCCTTGCGACTTTTCTCTTAGGTAAACAATTTGTTCTCCCGAATAGGCATCGGTTTTGGTTAGATATGTATCTTTCAAGACTTTAACAAAAACTTTGATAAATTCTTTTTTCTCTTCTGGTGTGCGTGCCCTCCAATGATGGCCGAGGGAGCGTTTGGCGATTTGTTCGAAACTAAAGATTGGTTTAAGGACATGCCATAGTTTTTCCCGGCGTTCTTTGATTTTATCAAACCCTTGCAGGTTGGGATCATCCAGTACTTTTAGGCTGCGATCAATGGTAGCGACGATAATTTTACCCGGGAGTTCCTGGTTTTTGGTGCCTTTAGTGTTTTGAGCCGATACAGCGCGCGGTGTTAAAAGGCTGGCGGTAAGTATAAAATAAAAGAATAATAGAGGAAGCTGTTTTATCAAAACTATTCGTCTCCTACAACAAGATTTTTGACCACTGATAATAAATCAAAAGAAGGCTCTGTGTCAAATATGCTTTCGTTGGGGCCCAATACGATGTCTGATCCACCGGGAAGGATTTCAACATAGTTCTCACCAAGAATTCCTTTTGTGCGGATGGAGGCAATGGCATCATCCTGGATTTCGATCCCGTTTTTAATCAGCATGGTCACTTTAGCCTGATAGTCGTCTAGTTCGATTGACTTGACTTTGCCGATAGTAACCCCGGCGATTTCAATGTTGGTATCTGTTTTAAGACCGGTGACGGAGGTAAAGGTTGCGCTGACGGGATAATATTTATTGTTAAAGAAATCAACCTGCCCGAGATTAATCGAAATATAGGCCATGCATAAGAGGCCGATGAGAATAAATGCTCCGACTGAAAATTCAACGGCTGCTTTTTTCATAATATAATCCTTGGTTAGTGTTTAATTATTTAGTTGCTCGTTGCTAGTCGCTTGTTGCCAGCAACCGGCAACCAGCAACCAGCAACGGCTGGTCAAATTTTTTATCTAATTGTCCAGCTCCCCATGGAGAAATTTCTGAACAATGCTATTATCCGAGTTTTTAATTTTCTGCGGTGTCCCTGATTCAACAATAGATCCGTTATGCAGCATAGCTACCTGATCGACGATACTGAAAATATTAGGTATTTCATGGCTGACAATAATGGCTGTCAGATTATTTTTTTTCTGTAGTGATCTGATTAATGCGTGAATCGTGTTAGTTGTCATCGGATCAAGGCCTGTTGTCGGCTCATCAAAAAGAATTATTTCCGGATGCGTAATCAAACAGCGTGCCAGGGCAACGCGTTTTTTCATGCCGCCGCTGATCTGTGATGGAAATTTATTACGGTCTTTACGTAAGCCCACATCATCCAATGCTTTTAATACTTTTTTGCGGATGGCATAGGGTTTAAGATTTGTTTTTTCTTTCACGGGAAAGGCGACATTTTCATAGACATTAAGAGAATCAAACAAAGCACTGCCTTGAAACACAATGCCTAAACGTTCCTTGATGCCTTTCAAATCGCTACCTTTAAGATGATGGATGTTTAAGTTATTGATTAAAACTTGTCCACCGTCGGGCCTAAGCAGTCCGATAATGTGTTTAAGCAAAACAGATTTGCCCTTACCGCTGGATCCGATTAGAGCGCAGATTTCGCCTGTTTTGACCGTTAGGTTAACGCCTTTTAAAATCTTTTGGTCGTCAAAATTTTTAACAAGGTTTTTTATTTCTATCATATTTTTAGAAGTAAATAACTCCGGTTCGTACGACGTACTTCGTACTTCGTGGACCATGATGTAGCAAGTACGATTAAAAGATCATTACCGACGTTATAAAATAATCACATATCAAAATAACCACTGATGATGATACAACCGCTTGTGTGGTGGCTTTACTCACGCCTTCAGCCCCAAAGCTTGTGCCAATGCCGGCGAAAAATCCTTTATAACAACATATCCATGCAATCAAAAGGCCGAAGCTGATTGACTTAACAAAACTTAAATACAGATCTTTAGCAATCACAGAATCAGCGATAGCACCGAAATAGGTGCCGCTCGACAGTCCTGTGAGTTCAACCCCAACCAAATAACCACCCCAAATGCCTACTGTAATAAACATGGCGACCAGAATTGGCAGGGAAATGATGCTCGCGATAAAATTCGGAATAACCAGATACTTATAAGGGTTAAGTGCCATGGCATCGATCGCATCGATCTGTTCTGAAATCCGCATAATCCCAAGCTCAGCGGTTAAGGCTGAGCCGGCGCGTCCGATCACCATAAGCCCGGCAATCACAGGCCCGAGTTCGCGGATCAATGAAAGGGCTATGATCGAACCAAGCTGTGATTCGGCGCCGAAGTGTATTAGCACATAATACAC
>JANQMA010000008.1 GCA_028280285.1 Candidatus Omnitrophota bacterium
ATTTAAGGTTAAGGCTTTATCAATATATTTTTTCGCAATCCGTTTATCACCGCCCGTTTCAATGGTTGTTAAGGCATACTTTATATAAACCCGAAAGGCACCGATACCGGGCTCTTTGATTGTTTGATAATGAGCAATTATCTTCCTATAATAATTCACGGCTTTTTCAGGCATACCTAAATTAACATAACTATCTCCCAGAAGCTGCAAAGCAAGCACGTTTGTCGGGCAGGCTTGAGCCCAATTACGCGCGTAGGATTCATCTGTACGGCCAACAACATGCTGCCATTGGGAAAAGATAAAACAATAGCCGACCACGCCTATGAGCGTAGTCTTAAACAAAATTGGGCTGATTTTGGACGATAAACGCATAAGCCCGGCAGCACATAATGCGTAAAACCCTAAGTTGCTCACAAAAGCCCAGTTCGGTTCAATGATCATGCCCATATAAGAGTGGGCAAGACTTGCAGGGACAATAATCAACAAACTGATTAAAATCCAAAACACATAAAATGTTTCTTTTCCTCGACGGTTTTTCAAAATGATAAAAATAAGACTTACGAGGGTACCGATCAATAAAGCGATTATGTAAGGCTGTAAAGAAAACGTATGCGGATCGACATTAAATATAAAAACAATACTGTTTGGGAATAGAAGATTAGCAAAATACCAGACGATAAGCTGCAGTAAACCTGATCCGTATTGTCCAAATGTTATTTCTAAATAACCAAAATTATTTATAAGGCTTACGCCCGGAGAAATGAGCATGCGCCAAAGGCAGAAGTAAAGAAAACTGACGCCCAGATAGGGTGCTGCGGTCCACACAGACGCAAAAAATGATTTTTTCGATACACAATAAAAATACACCACAACCACAAGCGAAAATAATATGCTACCTTCCCACGTAAGAAGAGAAAGGGCAAACAAAAAAAGTGACAGCACCCGGTAAAGCACAGACCTTTTCGCTGCCGAATAACACAAAAGCAGAAAACTTCCCTGGACAAATAACCCGTTAAGCAAAATTGTATTGAGCGTGATCTGTCCGACGATTTCGGCGGTAAAGGGATGGCTGATTAATAATAATGCGGCAAGCAGCGCGATTTTTTTATCCGTAAAAAGATATTTAATCGTCCAATAAAAAAGCAGCGCGTTTAAGAGGAGCAATAATAAATTAACTGCACGTAGAAAGGCCGGCTCTAAAGGCAAAGCCTTAAAAACAAAAATATTCAGTATCTTGTCAATCGGATTATAGTGATGCGTTTGACTTGGTTTAAATTGATCCAAAATAGGGGGAAAGGCTTGCTGCAGTTTGTAATCCCGATAGATTACATCATCTAACTTAAAATCATTATTCAGACTCTGCGCATGCAGGCCAATAACAGCCACCATCAAAATACCGCAAATTTTAAAGATGTGTAATTTCATTATTCAGTTGTTGGCTGTCAGTTGTTGGTTGCTAGCATTACCCTGTTGCTTCTAACAACAAACAACGAACAACCAGCAACGGATGTATTTTATTATTAATATAATAACAAATATACTAGTTTAGTAAACACGGGGCAGCAATAATTTCAGAAGCATAACATATTTTATTGCAACATGTTAGAATGGAAGCGCCCTGAACATTGTATTGACAATAAAATATGGCTCATGTATAATTCAGACTCAAGCCATCCGAGGGAGATAGGTGTAACTTCCCCCCAATTTCTTTAATCTTGTCAGCGAAAGGAAGCATTATGGCAGAAGACAAAAAGACAGCAACAGAGGTCGACAACCGCAAAAAAGCGCTCGATTTGGCCTTAGGACAAATCGAAAAGCAATTCGGTAAAGGGTCGATCATGAAGATGGATGGCTCGGCCACAACAGGTATTGATGCGATTTCAACAGGGTGTCTATCCCTTGATTTAGCGCTTGGTATCGGTGGTATCCCCCGTGGAAGAATCATTGAAATCTTTGGACCGGAATCATCCGGTAAAACAACACTAACATTAAGTGTTATTGCAGAGGTGCAGCGGAGCGGTGGAACAGCGGCTTTTATTGATGCCGAGCACGCCTTTGATCCGACCTACGCGAAAAAAGTCGGTGTGCAACTTGATGATTTGCTTGTTTCGCAACCGGATACGGGCGAGCAAGCACTGGAAATTGCCGAAACACTGGTGCGTTCCAATGCCGTTGACTTAATCATCGTTGACTCGGTCGCCGCCTTAACACCAAGGGCAGAGATCGAAGGGGATATGGGCGACTCGCATATGGGTCTTCAGGCGCGTTTGATGTCGCAGGCATTGCGTAAATTAACCGCCGCGATCAGCAAATCCAAGTCATCGGTGATTTTCATCAATCAAATCCGTATGAAAATCGGCGTGATGTTCGGCAGCCCGGAGACAACAACCGGAGGACGGGCGCTTAAGTTTTATTCATCGGTACGCATTGATCTGCGTCGGATTGAATCGCTTAAAAAGGGTGAGGAGTTTATCGGTAACCGCGTGCGCGCTAAGATTGTTAAAAATAAAGTGGCGCCGCCTTTTAAACAAACAGAGTTCGACATTATGTTTGACGAAGGTATTTCCAAGGCAACTGATTTGATTGACTTGGCCGTTAAAGAAAATGTCATTGAAAAATCCGGTGCCTGGTTTGCTTACGCGGGTGAAAAATTGGGGCAGGGTAAAGAAAACTGCCGTAAGGCACTTAAAGAAGACCCTAAACTGTTTAAGAAAATCGAGAAAGAATTACTCGCTAAAATTAAAGAAGCAAAGTAATACTTAAAAAGGTTATTTGATCAAACACACGGGAGAAGCTGATGGTTAGCTTCTCCCGATATATTTGTGGGGAGCAATAAAATATTAAAATCTAAAAGGACAAACAGTTGCTAGATCCTAGATGCTTGATGCTAGTCACACAAGCATCTAGGATCCAGCATCTAGCATCAACTCACCTTTTATATTTCATTCAAGCAAGATGACCGTTAACGAAATCAGAAAAAAGTTTTTAGCCTTCTTCAAATCCAAAGAACACGCGATTATTAAAAGCGACTCTGTCGTTCCGAAAGATGATCCGACGGTTCTCTTTACAACCGCCGGGATGCAACAATTTAAACGGCAATTCCTCGGGCATATCGATGATTACACGCGTGCCGCCACATCGCAAAAATGTATTCGCACCGATGATTTAGATGAGGTGGGCGAAACAGACTTTCACCACACATTTTTTGAAATGCTCGGTAATTTCTCTTTCGGCGATTACTTTAAAGAAGAGGCCATCATCTGGGGTTGGGAATTTTTGACCCAAGAGCTTAAAATCCCTGAAGACCGTTTATGGGTGTCCGTTTATAAAGACGACGATGAAGCCGCCGATATATGGCTTAAAACCATCAAAATTGATTCTAAGAAACTGTTTCGCCTAGGCGATAAAAGTAATTTTTGGCCATCCAATGCCAAAGAGAACGGACCGAACGGACCGTGCGGGCCATGTTCGGAAATCTTCTATGATTACGAACCGGATAAAAAAAGTTCTCCCAAAGATCCGGATGATGAACCGGGACGATTTTGTGAAGTCTGGAATCTGGTATTCACCCAGTACAATCGCAAAGACGGCGGCGAACTCGATCCACTGCCAAGTAAAAACATTGATACCGGGATGGGGCTTGAACGTCTGGCAAGCGTCATGCAGGGGGTTCAAAATAACTTTGAAACCGATATTTGGCAGCCGATTATAAAAGCGATTGAAAAGGCTTTGCCTAAAATCGATCTTAAGAGCAAACGCGTGATCGCCGATCACATGCGCGCCATTTGTTTCGGTATTGCCGATGGTGTTGTGCCGTCCAATGAAGGCCGTGGTTATGTCATTAAAAAGTTGATCATTGATATTACGGATCGGGCTTTGCAGTTAACCGACAAGCCGGTCATTCACACACTAGTCGGTTCTGTTGCCGAAGCCATGGATGCGTATCCGGAAATTGCCAAAAAAGAAAAAGACATCGCCGGGTTTATCAAAAGTGTGGAGAAGGCCTACATCAAGGTACGCTCGGAAAGATTGCCGGAATTCAAAAAGAAAGCTAAGAAAGCATCAGCCCAAGAATTAGGCGAATTAATTTTTGTCTATCGTGATACCTACGGCCTTGCTTTAAATACAATCGCCAAAACTTTAGATGAGCTTAAAATCGATTCCAAAGTTTTAAAAGGCGGTTGGAGGAAATACGAAGAACGTATGAAAGCCCAGCAAGATCAATCACGCGCGGCAAGCAATATTACGAAGAACGTTTTTACCGATGCGGATCTTAATCTCGATGTCGCTAAAACCGAATTTGTCGGCTACAAGGAAGCTGAGACAGAGTCTAAAATCCTTGCATTGATTGCCGATGGCAAGACGGCTGATAAAGTTAAAGAAGGTGACCAAGTGCAAGTCATTCTTGAGCAAACACCTTTTTATGCCGAGTCCGGCGGACAGGTTGGCGATAATGGGTATTTAACAACGAAAGCCGGAAGCATTCGCATTGAAGACACACAAAAGCAGGATGATATTTCGTTTCATAAAGGTGTGGTGGAAAAAGGTTCTTTTAAAGTCAAAGATAAAGTGATGGCGACCATCACGGTTGACCGGCGTTTATCGATTATGCGCAATCACACGGCAACACACATGCTGCAATACGCGATGCGCAAGGTCCTCGGCGATCACATTCAACAGCAAGGGTCATTCGTTGGGGAAGATCGATTGCGTTTTGATTTTACGCATCACCAGCAAATCACCGACCTTGAGCTCAAACAAATTGAAGACATTGTTAATATGTTGATTCGTGCCTGTGATGAGGTAAAAACCGATGTGCTGCCAATCGATGAAGCTAATAAGCTCGGCGCATTATCATTCTTTGCTGAAAAATACGCCGACATTGTCCGTGTTGTTTCCATCGGCGATTACTCCAAAGAATTTTGTGGTGGTACTCATTTAGGATCAACCGGGCAAATCGGAACATTTGTCATCACGCAAGAAAGCGCCATCGCCCAAGGCATACGCCGGATTGAAGCGCGCACCGGCATTCCGGCGATGAAATACATTGATGAAAGAGAAGCAACACTCGAACAAATTGCCAAAGCATTAAAAGCACCTGTAAGCGAAGTGGCCGCTAAAGTCAAACAACAGGCTAAAAAATTAAAAGAACTCGAGGCCCAAATGGCCCAACTGCGTTTTGAATCGATCAAAAACTCAGTCGATGTCATTATAGATAATGCCAAAGACATAAACGGCATTCAGTTTATCACCGAGATATTCGACGATCAGGATATGGGAACATTGCGCAAGGTATCCGACATTTTAAAGAAGAAAGCAAAATCATCGCTGATCGCACTCGGTTCAAAATCGGATGATAAGGCCTCGATTTTGATTGCAGCCACAGACGCCGCGATTAAAAAAGGTTTTAAATCCAATGAGATTATTCAAAAAATCGCGCCGATCATTGACGGCAGCGGCGGAGGTAAACCGCAACTAGCCCAAGCCGGCGGCAAAAATACGAAGAACTTAAAGAAAGCATTTGATGAGCTTAACCAGCTTATCGCGAGTTAATTATGAGAGTACTCACACTTAACGGAATAGCCGTTCAACAACTTTACAACCGTATAGAGATGACGCGTAAACGCCACATTGAAGAGAAGGTGCGCAAAATCATCGAAGACGTGCAAGATAATGGCGATGAGGCTGTGGTTAAATACACCAAACGCTTTGATAAGGCAAGCCTTAAACCACGTGCCCAACGTGTACCGGAAAATGAAATCAGCGGAGCCTTTCAGGGCATTACATCTGATTTTATCTCAAGTCTAAAACTGATCATCAACAATGTGACGATGTTTTATAAAGGCCAAGTGCAAAAACCGTGCCGTGTTCGCGATTCAGAAGGGGTCCTGCTTAAAGAAAACATTATTCCGCTTGATACCGTCGGCGTCTATATTCCGGCCGGAACAGCACCGCTTGTCTCAACCGTTTATATGTCTGTCGTCCCGGCCAAAGTCGCGGGTGTCAAAAGAGTCATCATTTGCACACCGCCTAACAAAGATGGTCATGTTGATCCTTATGTCCTGGCTGTGGCCAACCTGCTCAAGGTTAAAGAAGTCTATAAAGTCGGAGGCGCGCAAGCCATCGCCGCTATGGCTTTCGGCACAAAATACATTCCGAAGGTTGATAAAATCGTCGGCCCGGGCAATATGTTTGTAACCGAGGCCAAACGTCAGCTTTTCGGTTATGTGGATATTGATATGCTCGCCGGTCCGAGTGAGCTGGCGATCATCGCAAACCGCTACAGTAATGTGGATTATATCGTTGCTGATTTAGAAGCCCAGATGGAACACTTAGGTGGGCTCGGCGTTTTGATTACCACAAGTAAACAAGTGCTTAAACAGGTGCGCAAACGCCTGGCCGGCGCGAAAAATGCCTACGGTATCCTAGCTAAAAATTTAAATGAGGCAACCGATATCGCTAATAAACTGGCACCGGAACACTTACAAATAATGACGAACAATCCCAATGCGGTGGCCAAAAACATTCAGCATGCCGGGGCCATCTTTTTAGGGCCCTATAGTCCGACAGCCTTAGGCGATTACGCCGCCGGGCCGAGCCATGTTTTACCGACGATGGGTACGGCGAGATTTTTCTCGGGACTGTGTTTATCCGATTTTTATAAAAAGAGCCATATTATATCCTATTCAAAACGCGCGCTGGAGCAAGTCCGTCCGGCCATTGAAAAGGTCGCCAAACTCGAAGGGCTTCCCAAACACTGGGAATCGATTGATGTGCGTTTTGATTAGATATAATTGTAATGTTGAAAAATGTTTAAAAAGGTTGTAAAAGGTTGAAATAGGTTTGAGGTTACTATATGTTGCAGGAGGTTAATCATCTTAACCTGTTGTAACTTCAGGTAACCTTAAGCCCTTTTCCAACTTTTTTGAACCTATTACAACATCTTTTAACCTTAATTTGAATAATTACAGAGGAACACACAATGGAACGTAAAGCAACACTTGAACGCAACACAAAAGAAACGCAAATCACAGCCGAACTCAATGTCGATGGCACCGGTGTAACCAAAATCAATACACCGATTAAAATCCTCGATCACATGCTTGATCTGTTTGCCTTTCACGGGCGTTTTGATTTGAATATAGAAGTTAAGGGAGACACCGAGATCGACATTCACCACACGAATGAAGATATCGGGATTGTCCTTGGGAAACTGTTTAAAAAGGCATTGGATGAGCTTGGCGGGATCAACCGTTACGGCTTTGCCTTTGCGCCGATGGAATCAACCTTGGGACGAACAGTGGTTGATATTTGCGGACGCCCGCACCATGCCATCAACTTTTACCCGGATGATAATCCGAATATTAAAGATCAGGATAATTACTCGATTAAATACCTTAATCACTTCTTAGAATCGTTTGCCAAAGGTCTTGGTGCGACCGTGCACGTTAGAATTGAATATGCCGATGAAGATTTGCATACCGATATTGAAACGGTCTTTAAATCACTCGGCATGGCTTTAGATCAAGCAACACAAATCGATCCCCGGCGGGGAGGAACGGTGCCGTCTACTAAAGGGATTATAGATTAAGAAACTAAAACACAAAAAGTGATAGAGTGATAGTAGTGATAAAGTGATAATTTTTGATGTTATCACTCTAGCACTTTATCACTACTATCACTCTATCACTTTTATTATATCTTTTTCATGGAGCAAGGATGATAGCGATTATTGATTACGATGTAGGAAATCTGCGTAGCGTTCAAAAGGCATTAGAGAAACTCGGCGCCGATGCGCGCATCACACAGAAAAAAGAAGACATTATAAACGCCGATAAAATTGTGTTTCCCGGCGTTGGCGCCTTCAAGCCCGCCATCGATAAATTAAAAGATCTTCAATTAATTGACACCGTCAAAGAGGCTGTTAACTCAGGCAAACCGTTTTTGGCCATTTGTGTCGGCTATCAATTACTGTTTGAATCAAGTGATGAAGGCGGTCATGTCGAAGGGCTTGGGCTCATTAAAGGCAATGTTAAAAAGTTTGCGTCTCAAAAAGTGCCGCAGATCGGGTGGAATAGTTTAAATATTGTAAATCCAAACCCATTATTCGACGGCATTAATAGCGGAGACCATGTTTATTTTTGCCACTCGTATTATGTAGACACCCCTGACACGGAGACAATTGCAACTCAAACGGAATACGGGATTACATATACATCGTCCATTTGCAAAAACAATGTGTACGGTGTGCAGTTTCACCCGGAGAAAAGCCAAAAGGTGGGATTAAAAGTTTTGGATAATTTTGTTAACAAAATATAAAAATGGTATTTGGTCGTTTGTAATTGGTAATTAGCATCATAGATTGTCAAACACCAATTACTAAATACCAATTACCAAATGCAATAAAATTATGATCATTTTCCCAGCTATAGACATAAAAGACGGCAAGGTCGTCAGGCTTTTGCAAGGTAAGTTCGATGAAGTGACCGAATACAACCAAGATCCTCTCGTGGTCGCGCAAAAGTGGAAGGATATGGGCGCTGAGTGGCTGCATCTTGTTGATTTAGACGGCGCGAAGGACGGCCAAATGCAAAACCGGGAAATTATCTGCGACATCGCCCAAAAAATCGGTATTCCGGTCGAAGTGGGCGGAGGCGTGCGTTCAGAAGAAGACATTGCCGCGCTGATTAACGGCGGTGTAGCGCGCGTTATTCTCGGAACCAAAATCATTGAGGACACAAAGTTCCTCGTTGATGTGCTGGCCATCTGGAAAGAGAAAATCGCGGTCAGCCTTGATTGCAACAATGGGTATCTGGCTGAGCGCGGCTGGACCAAAACAACAGACGTTAAGGCCACCGCGTTTATCGGCGAGCTGGAACTTTTAGGCGTTCAAAATGTCGTTTACACCGATATCGCACGCGACGGCATGTTAACCGGACCCAACTTTGAACAGTTAGAAGAGATCTGCAAAATCACCAAAATCAATATTATCGCCTCAGGCGGTGTATCTAATTTGGATGATATTAAAAAATTAAAAGCATTGGAATCAAAAGGTATTATCGGTGCCATTACCGGCAAGGCGATTTATGAAGGAACACTTGATTTGGAAGAGGCAATAGCAATAGGAAAAGGATAAATAGTTGCTGGTTGCTCGTTGCTGGTCGCTAGCAACAAGCAACTAGCAACTAGCAACAATTATGCTTACAAAAAGAATAATCCCATGCCTTGATGTTAAAGACGGACGTGTTGTCAAAGGCACCAACTTTGTCGATTTAAAAGATGCCGGCGATCCGGTTGAAGTAGCCGGTATTTATGACGCACAAAAAGCCGATGAACTTGTGTTTCTCGATATTACCGCAAGCCATGAAAAGCGCGGCATATTTATCGACATTGTCCGCCAAACAGCCGAGCAAGTGTTTATGCCGCTGACCGTCGGCGGGGGGATTAATTCACTCGATGATATTGCCGAGCTCTTAAACGCCGGCGCGGATAAAGTGTCCATTAACACAGCCGCCGTTAAAAATCCTGAGCTGGTCAAAGAAGCCTCCGATAAGTACGGAAGCCAATGCATTGTGGTCGCCGTTGATTCCAAAAAAACCGACACCGGTTTTGAAATCTTCACCCATGGCGGGCGGACACCGACAGGAATCGATACGATTGAATGGGTTAAAAAAATGGAGGCGCTTGGTGCCGGTGAAATTCTTTTAACCAGCATGGATGCCGATGGCACCAAAGATGGGTATGATATCCCCATCACCAAAGCCGTGTGTGACGCGGTCAATATCCCGGTCATTGCCTCAGGCGGTGCCGGTAAGCTTGAAGATTTTTACAATGTCTTCAGCGAAACAACCGCCGATGCGGCATTAGCCGCGTCTGTGTTTCACTATAACGAAATCCCGATTGGGGAGGTTAAAGCGTATTTAAAGGGTAAAGATATTGCAATTCGGTAGTATAAAAATTGTACTGGAGAGACATTAATCAAAAATGAGTGATACAGTGATAGGAGTGATAAAGTGATAAAAACGCTTTTTTTAACTTTCCTATCACTCTAGCACTCTATCACTTCTATCACTATTATTATAACTATTATGACCGAAACTGAATTTTTAAAATTATCACACAAAGGCAACCTGATCCCGGTTTATAAAGAGCTTGTTGCGGATCTACAAACGCCTGTTTCTGCCTATTATAAGGTCTGCGACAAAGCCAAACACGCCTTTTTGCTGGAATCGGTTGAGGGAGAGGAGAAAATTGCCCAATTTTCCTTCCTGGCCAAGGATCCTGAATTAATACTAGAAACTAAGGGTAATAATGTTACAATAACTGATTTTAAAGCGGGCCGCGCGGTCAAATCCAAGGATAAGATGAAAAGCGGGCCACTTGATGTGATACGTTCTATTTTAGATAAATATAAATACGTACCGGTCAAAGGGTTACCGCGTTTTTGCGGCGGCCTGGTGGGCTACGGCAGCTATGATTTGGTACGGTTCTTTGAAAAATTACCGGACAAAACAAAAGACGATTTAAAGCTCCCGGACACACTTATGGCGCTTGTCCGCGATTTGATTATTTTTGATCATCGCAATCAGAAGATAAAGATCGTTTCCTGTGTTCACCTAAAGGAAAAATCCAGCGATCAGACCAAAGTCCGTGCCTATAAGCAGGCTATTAAAAACATCGATCAATTGATCGATGAACTTAATAAACCGCTTACACCGGCAGCGCAGAAGAAAACCAAGGCAAAAAAGGCAGCGAAGCTTAAAGTCAAATCGAATATGACCGAAGCGCGCTTTAAAAAAATCGTCAGTGAAGCAAAGAAACAAATCCGTGCCGGTGAAATTATTCAAGCTGTTCTTTCACAAAGATTCGCCATCGACCTAAAAGTCGATGCGTTTAATATTTATCGTGCATTACGTGTTCTAAATCCGTCACCGTATATGTACTTTCTTAAATTCAACGATCTTAAAATCGTTGGCTCATCACCCGAACTTTTGGTCCGGTGTGATAATGGCGTTATTGAAACGCGTCCGATCGCAGGCACACGCCCGCGCGGTAAAACGGAAAAAGAAGATCAAGCGCTTGCCGAGGATCTATTGGCCGATCCGAAGGAAATTGCCGAGCATATTATGCTTGTTGATCTGGGACGAAACGACCTGGGACGTGTCAGCAAAAAAGGAACCGTCGCAGTTTCTGAATTCATGATTGTCGAGAAATATTCGCACGTCATGCACATTGTCAGTAACGTAAAGGGGCGTCTTAAAAAAGATAAAGACGATCTCGATGTTCTTCAAGCAGCCTTTCCGGCCGGAACACTTTCCGGCGCACCGAAAATTCGGGCGATGGAAATCATTGAAGAGTTGGAACCAACCAAACGCGGCCCTTACGGGGGATGCATTGGTTATTTTAGTTTTTCCGGCAACTTGGATACGTGCATTACCATTCGCACCGTCGTTGCCAAGAAAAACAAAGCCTATATTCAGGCAGGGGCCGGCATTGTTGCCGATTCAAACCCTAAAAAAGAGTATCAAGAAACAGTTAATAAAGCTAAGGCCGCCATTCGCGCAATCGAAATGGCCCATGCGCAATAATAAGAAAAATGATTAAAAGTGATAAAGTGATAGGAGTGATAGAGTGATAATATTGGAATATTGTACTATCGTGATGTCGAGATATCGTAGACGATTCCTTAATAGTACGACATCACAATATTTCGATATCACAAACTATCACTTTAGCACTTTATCACTCTATCACTTATAGTTACAAAGGAGAACAATAACATGGAAGTAAGAATCAGACTACAGCGCGCCGGTAATAAATCGGCTAAGAGCCGTTACAATTACCGTATTGTGGCTATCTCTAAATCAAAAGCACGTGACTCAAGGCATTTGGACGTTATCGGGCATTATGATCCGGCCCGTAATCCGGTTGTCTTTGATCTTAATCAAGAAAAGCTTGATAAATGGATCGGACAAGGGGCCCAATTGTCTACCACTGTTAAAGGTTTAGTTAAAAAAATTAAAAAAGCGTAAATATAAACGAACGGAGATATTATGCCTGCAGAAAATGCAATGGGGGCAGGAGGATCATCCTTTATTCCTCTGATTATAGTTTTTGGTATTTTCTACTTTTTGGTCATCCGGCCTCAACAAAAGAAGCAAAAAGAGCAGGAGGCGATGGTCAAGGCGCTTGCCAAAAATGATGAAGTCATTACCACCGCCGGCATTCACGGGACTGTTGTGATCGTTAAGGACACAACGGTTGTTGTCCGTGTCGATGATGGGGTGCGGATTGAATTCGATAAAGATGCGATAGTTACTAAGAAAAATGCTGAAGCAAAGAAATAACGATAAAAAGTGATAGAGTGATAGGAGTGATACAGTGATAATATTTGGAGATATCGTGCTATCGGGATGTCGAGATGTTGTAATCAATCGCTCGACAGCACTACATCACGATATTTCGATAGCACAAACTATCACTTTAGCACTTTATCACTCTATCACTACTATCGTTTTTGTCTCGACAATTAATATATTAGCAATTAGGGAGAACAATTAATGGGCAAGGAATTACGTAATCGATTGTTGATTATACTCGCCGTTATCGGTGCATCAATTTTTTTCATTTTTCCTATTCAGGAGCGAATCAATCTAGGCCTCGACCTTAAAGGGGGGATGCATTTAATCCTTAAAGTTGATACTGAAGAGCTTGATGAGAATGCGAAAAGCGATGCTGTACTGCGTGCGATTGAAATTCTGCGTAACCGTATTGATAGTTTAGGTGTAGGCGAAACCGTCATACAACGCCAGGGGGAAAATGAAATCCTTGTGCAACTTCCCGGTGTCACTGACCGTGATTCGGCCATTCAACTCATCGGACAGACAGCCAAACTTGAGTTTCACATGGTCTCAAGTGATCCGGCGCTGCTTAGATCAGCCCTCGAAGGAACCGCCCCCAAAGGCTACACCCTTAAATTGAATAAAGGCAGTGATAATGAACCTGTCTTGATTGAAAATAAAGTTTCTCTAACCGGGGAAACCATCGAGGATGCCCGCGTTGATTTTGATTCCACCGGCTTTAATCAACCTTATATTTCTATTCGCTTCAACGCAGAAGGGGCCAAAACATTTGCCGATCTGACCCGTGTTAATGTTGGACGACGCCTCGCTATTTTACTCGATGATGAAGTGCTTTCCGCACCCAATATTAATGAGGCCATCCTTGGCGGCAGCGCGCAAATCACGGGTCAATTCAGCTTTGATGAAGCATCCTTGCTAGCACTTGCCTTACGCTCCGGTGCGCTTCCTGCGCCGATGCATATTGAAGAAGAGAGGACCATTGGACCGCTTCTAGGAAAAGATTCGATCGAAGCCGGTATCCGCGCAACAGTCATTGGCGGCACGCTTGTCCTTATTTTTATGCTTATTTACTATCTTAAAGCCGGTATTATCTCAGGGCTTGCGCTGACCATTAACTTGCTTCTCATTTTCGGCATCATGGGCTTTCTTAACTATATGCTGCCTGATTCACAACTCACACTCACATTACCGGGTATCGCCGGTATTATTCTAACCCTCGGTATGGCGGTTGATGCCAATATCCTTATTAATGAACGCATCCGGGAAGAGATTAACAATGACCGCCCGATTAAAGCCGCGATCAATGCCGGTTTTAATAAAGCCCTTAAAGCCATTGTCGACTCAAACACCACAACACTTATTGCCGCGTTTATGCTGTTTCAATTTGGATCGGGCCCGATCAAAGGCTTTGCCGTGACCTTATCCGTCGGTCTTGCGGCGAGTTTATTTACAGCGCTGTTCGTCACACGCACATTTTTCAACTTTGTCTTTGATTTACGCATCTTCAAATCACTGCCAATGCTGAGTCTGTTAAACAAACCAAACATTGATTTTGTCTCTAAGCGTTTTGTCTGTTTTGTGTTATCCGCGCTGCTTATTATCGGCAGCATCTTTATGATCGTTCAGAAAAAAGAGAAGGCCTATGGGATCGATTTTGTCGGTGGTCAGATTCAGGAATACCGTTTTGAAAATCCAATCCAAACGGACAAACTACGTAATGCCCTCAACTCGATCGGCCTGGAAGATGCGGTTATTCAGCAATTTAATGAAGAGCCGGAAAATGTCATCATCCGTACAGCCAAAGATACCTATGAAGAAGTCAACAACACCTTCAGAGAGATTTTCCCCAACAATGCGTTTGATATTCTGCGCATCGAAAAAGTCGGACCGGTTGTCGGAAGCGCCTTGCGTAAAGCGGCGATTCTCGCGGTTGTGTTCGCCCTGGGCGGCATTCTTATTTATGTCGGTTTCAGGTTTAAACACTTTGACTTTGCCACGGCCGGGATCATAGCGCTTTTGCATGATGTATTTATCACGCTCGGTATTCTTATTATGCTGAACCGTCAAATTGATCTGCTTGTCGTGACGGCCCTTCTGACCATTGCCGGTTATTCGATTAATGACACTATCATTATCTATGACCGCGTGCGTGAAAATTTGGTCGGTATGCGCAAACACACACTGGCTGAAATCATCAACACAAGCATCAATCAGACGCTCGGCCGAACTATTCTAACAACGATCACAACACTCCTGGTTGTTGTGACACTTTTCCTTAAAGGTGGTGAAGTGCTAAACACATTTGCGCTCACACTTATTATCGGTTTTATTGCCGGGACTTACTCAACTATTTTTATTGCTTCTCCTTTGGTGCTAGCGTGGGAGAAAAAGTCTAAAAAGTCATAACATGTTTGATTCTCTAGAGCTTATTGTCGGACAGACCGTCGACAGCGACACTGTCCTCAATAATCTCGTTTCGCTTAACTACACCAAAGTCAAGGACGTTACCGCCGAAGGCGAGTTCTGCATGCGCGGGGAAATCCTTATTATTTATCCCATCAATTTTGACAGTGCTATCCGCGTCGACTTTGATTTTGACAAGATCCGTGCGATAGCCAGCATTAATATCTACACGAATAAATCCATCTGGCAGCACAGAATGGTCATTATCCTTCCGGTCAAAAAGAAAAGTAAAAAGGAAATCTTTACATCCGACATTCCGCTGAACAATTTTATCGATATCACCAAAGGGGATTATGTTGTTCATAATCAACATGGGATCGGCAAATTCATCGGCTATGAAGAAATCGACCGGCTCGATCAAAAATATCAACACCTTGTGATTGAATATCAAGGGGGTGATAAGCTATATGTCCCCAAGCATGACATGAAACTCGTGCAAAAATATGTGAGTTTCACCAAACGCCCGCCGCGGCTTTATAAACTCGGCAATAAAGAATGGCTACGCTTGAAGAAACAAATCACCAAACGTCTGCAGCGCATGGCCGCTGAACTTTTACATACACAAGCGGTGCGGGCCAGTATCAAAGGCCATAGATTTTCGAAAGATGCCCAATGGCAAAAAGAGTTTGAAGACGGTTTCCCGTTTGAAGAAACCCCTGATCAAATTCAAGCCACCGCAGAGGTAAAAAAAGATATGGAAGAGGCGCGGCCCATGGACCGGCTTTTATGTGGGGACGTCGGCTATGGCAAAACCGAGGTCGCCATGCGCGCGGTGTTTAAAGCGGTTATGGATAATAAACAAGTCGCGATCCTTGTGCCGACAACCGTGCTTGCCGAACAGCATTATCTGAATTTTAAAAAACGCCTCACCCAGTTTCCGGTGAAAGTCGCGATGATGAGCCGGTTCAGGACAAAAAAAGAACAAGCAGAGACGATTAAAGAATTAAGCGACGGCAAGGTCGACATTGTGATCGGCACCCATCGACTACTGTCTAAAGACATTGCCTTCAAAGATCTCGGCCTGATTGTAATTGATGAAGAACAACGTTTCGGGGTTAAATCCAAAGAAAAGCTCAAGCATTTGCGTTTGGTGGCCGATGTGCTGACAATGTCAGCCACGCCGATTCCACGCACACTGCATATGTCACTGACCGGCGCGAAAGACATGTCGGTCATCTCAACACCCCCGCAGAACCGTGTGCCGATTAAGACAGAGGTCGTTGAATTTGATGAAGAGCTTCTGCAAAAGGCTATTAAACGGGAGCTGCGCCGCAAAGGCCAAGTATTCTTTTTGCACAATCGCGTTGAAGATATCACACAAATTGCTAAAATAATAGGAAGATTGCATCCTAAGGCCCGGGTAGCTATAGGTCATGGGCAGATGGCTCCGCGTCAGCTTGAAGCGATTATGATTGCATTTTTGGATGGCCAGATCGATATTCTGGTATGCACCACGATCATTGAATCCGGAATTGATATACCGAATGCCAATACGCTTATTGTCAACCGGGCGGACCGGTTTGGACTCTCTGAGCTGCATCAGCTGCGCGGAAGAGTTGGCCGCTCCACCACACAGGCGTATTCGTACTTTATCATTCCACCCAAGTATCAATTATCCTCAATCGCTAAATCACGCATTGAGGTGATTAAAAAATTTGATGGCCTGGGTGCCGGGTTTCATATTGCCTTTGAAGACCTGCAACTAAGAGGCGCGGGCAATATTTTAGGCGAAGAGCAATCAGGCGCCATTGCCACAGTCGGTTTTGATCTATATTGCCGGCTTTTAAAAGAATCGGTCGAAAATTTAAAAAACCAAACAGAGGTACACACACATGCACCAGCTTAAAGTCCTTGTCATCCTTGTCCTTTTAATTTTCAGTAACATTCCATCGGTAAACGCTGTTGAAGACGGGATTGTTGCCGTTGTCAATGATGAGCTCATCACATTGAATGATTTAAAGCATTATATTAAAACCACTCATATGAATCTTTCTACACAAAGGTTTAATCCGCAAGATATCAAACGTTATATGAAAGATTTAGAAGTTAATGGCCTTGAAAAACTGATTGAAGATAAACTGATTTTAAGCAAGGCTAACGAAATCCAACTCGCCGTCAATGAGGATGCTGTTAAAGAAAAGCTGGAAGAATATAAAAAGCGTTATCCATCCGAGGAAGTCTTTATGGAAGCTCTTATCTCCCATGGCGGGACAATGACCGATATGATAAATAAAATCAAAGAGCAATTAAAAATCAAATATGTCATCGACTATGAAATCCGTTCTCAGATATATATTAATCCTTATGAGATAACAGACTATTACAATGACAACTTAAACGAATTTCAAAAGGATTCATCCGTGGATCTGGAGTCTATTTATGTCGGGTATAAACAGGACAAAGAGGCAGCGAAGGCAAAAATCGACAAGGCCTATACCTTAATCCAAACCGGAGAAGACTTTAGCGCGGTTAATAAAGAATACTCCGATACTCCGTCCATAGGAACGATTGAAAAAGGGCAGATGGTCAGCTCCATTGAAGATGTTGTCTTCGCCCTTGATAGAGGGGAGACATCCCAAATCGTTGAAACAGATACAGGCTATTTTATCTTTAAGCTCAAGGCTAAAAATGATGCCCAAGTTGCTAAACTCGCCGATGTGAAACCTTACATCAAAAATAAGGTCTTCGAACTCAAATTCCGTCAAAAGTACAAAGATTGGCTGGAAGAATTAAAATCAAATGCCTACATTGAAATCAAAAAGTAGGAAAAAGGCCAAACCGACCATCGGCATTACCCTAGGCGACCCATGCGGCATTGGCCCCGAGATCACGGCCAAGGCCCTTAAAAATCCGTCTCTTAAACGCCTGGCTCAATTTGTTGTCATCGGCTCACAAAAGGTTATTGCCACACACTTTAAACATACCTATAAAAATATTCATTTCATTGCAACAGATTCAACGCATACATTTCTCCCCGGAAAACCGACCAAACAAAGCGGTGGGGCGTCCCTTAAATATCTTGATATCGCCATTAACCTGCTTAAAAAAAAAGCAATTGACCGGCTGGTGACAGCGCCTGTCTGTAAAGAAGCAATCTGTATGTCCTATGCAAAATTTCAAGGCCACACCGAATACCTGGCCGGTGCATTTCATGCAAAAGCGGCAGGTATGTTTTTTGTCGCACCCAAATTACGCATCTTAATCGCCACACGCCATATGGCGCTTAAAGATGTCCCGTCACACATTACGCAAAAATCAATCTTTGCTAATCTCAAACTCATGCACGCAAGTTTAAAAGATCTGTACAAAATCCGAAAACCGTCCATCGCGGTTTGCGGTCTTAATCCGCATGCGGGTGAGGCCGGTACTATCGGCAAAGAAGAGATAACAAAGATAATCCCCGCCATTAAAAAAGCCAAGACGTCTAAGATTGCGGCATACGGACCGTTTGCGGCGGACACGCTCTTTCAACCGGAGAAATTAAAACAGTTCGATGCCGTTTTAGCCATGTACCATGACCAGGGATTAATTCCAATTAAGACACTGTATTTTGACCAACTGGTTAATCTAACGATTGGCCTGCCGATTATCCGCACATCCCCGGCGCATGGCACCGCCTTTGATATTGCCGGCACAAATAAAGCTAATCCGTCCTCGATGATCGCAGCCATAAAGCTTGCGGCAACATTGTAAATCACTATGCCTCACAAGATCAAAAAACAATTCGGACAAAATTTTCTTACTGACAAATTGATTAAAGACCGTATTATCCGGGAATGCCATTTAACCGAAGAGGATACTATCTTGGAAATCGGACCAGGGCAGGGAGCCATTACTGAACTGATTGCCCCGCGGGTAAAAAAACTTATTGCCGTTGAAACTGATAAGGATTTAATAGCCCCACTTAAAGAAAAACTGGAAGGAAGCAATGTTGAACTTATCCATCAAGATATTTTGACATTCGACCTCAATACCTTACCGGATCATGTCAAAATCATAAGCAATTTGCCGTATAATATCGCCACACCGATTATCGAAAATGTTATTTTACACAAACATAAATTCACTGACTTTTATATGACAGTGCAATTAGAATACGGCAAACGCCTCACGGCTCAACCAAACTCTAAATCTTACGGATCACTAAGTTGTTTTATTGACTATCACACGCAAACAGAAATACTATTTCGCATAAGCAATAAGGCCTTTACGCCGCAGCCAAAGGTGCAATCTTGTTTTTGCCGTATGCATTTACTGCCAAAACCAAAAACAGCCGCCAACGACGAAAAGCTGCTTTTTCAAATCATCAAAAGTGCTTTTGCCGGTCGTCGCAAGACAATTATTAATTCCATGGGAACACTGATTGATAAGGATAAGTTGAAAGATGTGTTAACAAATATTGGTATTGATGCGAAAACCCGTGCGGAGAATTTGAGCCTCGATGATTATATTGCGATTACCAATGCACTTGCGTGAATTACTCTTCGTCCCAACCGGAAAACCAACGATTCACAATCTCATTCGGATTGATTTCAAAGGCATGATCAAAAATCAGATCTTTTTCCTCATCGGTTAAACTATCGAATAAAATGCCAATCGTATTGTGATCAGCCTCAGCCGGACGAACCCACATAACCCGGCCTGTGGTTTTAAGAACTTTATTGGCCGCAAGCTGAATGGAGAGACGGACTTTCTCATCGGATTGAAAAGTGTGTGATGTGGTGATGCATACGCCAGCGCAATTTAAGTCTTTGGTTTTGCCATGACGTGGATGGGTTTCATCAGCGACATGATAATACACGTCATTTTCAACCTCCCAACGGGGGAAATAACGCTGATCACTATCATCTGCTTTCGAGCCCTTCTCAATAGGTGATGTCATAACTCACTCCTTCACTGGGTAATGGTTTGCACATCAGATTGCAGGGCATAAAAAAAGCCACACAACCTTTCCTTGAATAAAAGTAAAAGATCCCGTGGCTATTCTTAAACTAGCACACCACATGGTCCGCTTCAAGCAATATTTAATATATTTAAACCGTCTCCCGCACCGGGTGCAGGAGCACCGGGTGCGCCCACACCCGGTGCTCCCAACGGTTAAATCTTGTTAATAGCTCTGTACTTTAGAATAAATAATTGTAGAATAGAATATCTATGACAATCGAAAAACGCATATATTATCACGATACCGACGCCGGGGGCGTCGTTTACTATGGCAATTACCTCAAATTCCTGGAGGAATCCCGCACCGCCTTTATGGAAGACAGGGGCATAAGCGTCCGCGAAAAAGACGAAGAGGGGTTTCTTTATGCCGTGCGCCAGTGCAATGTCACCTACAAAAGCCCGGCCCGTTATGGCGATACCGTTGTCTGCACAGCCGAAATAGTCAAAATTACCGCGGCGCAGCTTTATTTCAAACAAAAAGTCCTTAAAAAGGATGATAATACCCTGCTCATCGAAGCCGATGTGACGCTTGTCAGCCTCACAAAAGACTTCAAACCCACCCCAATTCCGGATAATATAAAGGAAAAACTTGCCAAAAAACTCTAAGGCCTTACCAGGCAACAGGCTGGAGTTTGCCCTTGTCATTTTGAAAAACGGATGTTAGGATAGTCCCCTTAAAGTAAACCCAACAGCAGGATAGTTATGATTTCAGAAGATGATGTGAAAAAAGTCGCGGCGCTTTCGCGCATACACCTCACAGAAGAAGAGATCCCCCAGTTTACCAAGAACCTGGAATCGATTTTGACGTATATCGAAAAACTCAATGAGCTTGATGTGGCCGATGTTGAGCCCACAAGCCATGTTGTGCCGCTTGAAAACGTACATCGGGAAGATGTCGTTAAACCTTTGTTAAGCCAAAAAGAAGCCCTGTCGATCGCCGTTGAAAAACAGGACGGCGGATTTAAGGTGCCTAAAGTGATTGAATAAATGCAGTACTTGGGGCCTGGTCCTTAGGACTTGGGGAAACATGGCCCCTAAGTCCCAAGTCCTAAATCCTAAGTACAAAATATCGGTTTTCTTATGAACATAAATGAATTAACCGCCCACGAAATTCTGAGAAAAATCAAAGCCAAAGAAACAACCGCCGAAGAGGTGCACAAAGCATGCGTGGCACGCATTGAGGCTGTTGATAAAGATGTCAACGCCTTTGTCCGGTTGTCTGATGATGCTCCGGATATAAAATCACATAAGGGACTCCCAGTCCCAATCGGGATCAAGGATAATATGTGCATGCGCGGTGTTGAAACAACCTGCGCGTCGCATATCCTCGAAGGCTTTAAATCACCGTATGATGCCACGGTCATCACAAAATTGAAAGACTCAGGGGCCGTGCTCCTTGGCAATTGCAACATGGATGAATTCGCGTTCGGTTCATCATCCGAGTCATCCTATTTTGGACCGGTCAAAAACCCCTGGAATTTGGATTGTGTTCCCGGTGGATCAAGCGGTGGTTCAACGGCATCGGTCGCCGCCAATGAAGCGATTTGGGCCATCGGATCGGACACCGGCGGCTCCATCCGTCAACCGGCATCATTCTGTGGTGTTGTCGGACTTAAACCGACCTATGGGCGCGTTTCCCGGTACGGACTCATCGCCTTTGCTTCAAGCCTGGATCAAATCGGGCCGATCACAAAGGATGTTGAAGACAATGCGCTTCTCCTTAATATACTGGCCGGCCATGATCCGATGGATTCGACCAGCGTCAATTTACCTGTTCCGGATTACACCAAGGCGCTTGAAAGAGATGTAAAGGGGCTGACTATCGGTGTCCCTAAAGAATATTTTATTGACGGCATGGATCCGGAGGTGGAGGCCGCCGTCAAAGAAACAATTGAAGTCTTAAAAAAACAAGGCGCGACGTTCAAAGAAATTTCGCTGCCGCATACTGAGTACGCCGTTGCCACGTATTATATTGTTGCGACCGCCGAGGCCAGCTCCAACTTGGCCCGGTTCGACGGCGTGCAGTACGGATTGCGTGTGCATCCTAAAGAGACACGCAAATCAAAATTGATCGATATGTATGAAGAAACACGTGCCGTCGGTTTTGGCGATGAAGCCAAACGCCGTATTATGCTTGGTACTTACGCGTTGTCCTCCGGTTATTATGACGCTTATTATCTAAAGGGACTTAAAGTCCGTTCACTGATCAAAAACGATTTCGATCAAGCCTTTAAAGAATGCGATGCCATTATTGGACCAACCTCACCGACAACGGCTTTTAAAGCAGGTGAAAAGACAGCGGACCCTTTAAGCATGTACTTATCAGATATTTTTACTATTTCGGCTAATCTCGCCGGTATTCCGGGGATATCACTGCCTTGCGGATTTTCGAAAGCAGGCCTACCGATCGGTCTGCAAGTTATGGCAAAAGCCTTTGATGAAGAAATGATTTTTAGAATTGCTTACAACTATGAACAGTCTCAAGAATGGCATAAGAAAAGAGCAAGTTTATAATGACAACAACCGCCCAAAAATATGAAACAGTGATTGGCCTTGAGGTCCATGTTCAGCTAAATACAGCCTCCAAACTGTTCTGCTCTTCGGCTAATAGTTATGGCGCTGAACCTAACACCAATGTCTCGCCCGTTAATATGGGTCTGCCCGGCGCACTTCCGGTCGTCAACGAAGAAGCGCTTAACTATGCCATTAAAATCGGTTTGGCCCTTAATTGTGATATCAATCGTTTTGTTAAATTTGACCGGAAAAATTATTTTTATCCGGATTGCCCCAAGGCCTATCAGATTTCGCAGTTTGATTATCCCATTTGTAAAGAAGGGCACATCGACATCGACAAAGAAGACGGCGCGGTTAAAACCATCCGTATTCACCGTGCGCATCTAGAAGAAGACGCCGGCAAAACAATCCATTTAGATGACTGCAGCATCGTCGATTATAACCGCACCGGAACACCACTCTTGGAAATTGTCAGCGAACCTGACATGAACTCATCGGAGGAAGCATACGATTATCTGCAGAAGTTAAAACTCATCGTTTCATACCTTGATGTCTCCGACTGCGATATGGAAAAGGGAAGCCTGCGTTGTGATGCCAATGTCTCGATTCGCCCGGCCGGTTCAACCGAGCTCGGCACAAAAACCGAAATTAAAAACATGAATTCCTTTAAGGCGGTTAAGGCGGGCATCGACTATGAAGTCAAACGGCAAATCGAGCTGGTTGAATCAGGTGAAACAATCGTTCAAGAAACACGCCTGTGGGATGAACAAAAACAAATGACCGCCAGCATGCGTTCTAAAGAAGAAGCGCACGATTATCGTTATTTTCCGGAGCCTGATTTAGTGCCGTTTACTTTAGAAGAAAAGATAATCAATGATATTGCTGCCACTTTACCGGAACTTCCGGAGAAAAAACTCAAAAGATTCATTGAAGAATATAGTTTGAAGCCATATGATGCTAATATATTGGTTCAAGATCGTGCAACCGCGCAATTTTTCGAAGACTGCGCAGGCAAGCTTAACGATGCCAAAAAAATTGTTAATTGGCTTAACGGTGCTGTTCTCAAAGAGATGAACGAACGTAAGGCATCGATTGTCGATTTGAATATTTCACCCGATAATCTTGTTGAACTGATAACTAAAGTTGAAGACGGCACTGTCAGCAATATCGTTGGCAAAGATATTTTGACCAAAATGATCGATACACAAAAAAGTGCGATCACTATTATAGAAGAAGACGGCTTGGCCCAAGTATCCGACGACAGCGCACTTGAAAAAATTGTGGATCAATTAATCGCGGAAAACGAGGCCGTCGCCAATCAAATCCGCGAAGGCAAAGACAGCGCCATCGGATTTATGGTCGGACAGGCCATGAAAAAAACACAAGGCAAAGCAAACCCTAAAAAAATCGGTGAATTAGTCAGAAGGAGGCTCCTGGATGGCCCGTAAGCTCACTAAAAATATTCTTATTCTATTTTCTGTTTTTCTAGCCCTGTTTTCGGTCACAACACTTGCGATTTCGCAAATCGACCGTAAAACAAAAGATGATCTTTATTCTCAAATTGAACTTTACAGCTATACATTGACGACTATTCAGGCCGATTATGTTGAAGAACTGCCGCCGAAAGATCTTATTTACGGTTCACTTAAAGGGATGCTTTCCACGCTTGATCCACACAGCCAATTTTTGGAACCGGAAGAGTACACAGACCTTAAAACAGAAACGCAAGGGAAGTTCGGCGGACTCGGAATCGAAATATCCATTCGTGACGGACTGTTAACGATTATTTCACCCATAGATGATACACCGGCATGGCGGGCCGGCGTCAAGGCCGGGGACCGTATTGTTAAAATTGAAGACGAGCTGACACGTGACATTACGCTCAATCAAGCGGTTAAAAAACTGCGCGGCGAACCGGGCACCGAAGTGAACATAACGGTCTTGCGGGAAAGCGAATTTAAAATCCTTGAATTCACCATCGTCCGTGAAGTCATCAAGATTGAAGATGTTAAACACACTCAAATTCTGGAAGATGATATCGGCTACATCCGCCTTACAGAGTTCCGTTCCGAATCACACAAGGCATTTCGTGATGCCCTGGATGAGTTAAAAGAGCAAGGCGCTAACAGCCTGATTTTAGATGTAAGAAACAATCCCGGAGGCCTTCTGAACGTCGCAATTAAGATTACCGAAGAATTCCTTAATGAAGGAGAAGTGATTGTCTCGACCAAAGGACGACGTGAGGCACAAAACAGCGTTGTTTACTCGACCAACACCAATCATCTGATTGATTGGCCCATGGTTGTTTTAATCAATGAAGGCAGCGCCTCGGGCAGTGAAATCCTCGCCGGCGCACTGAAAGATAATAAGCGTGGAATTGTTCTAGGGACAAAATCTTTTGGTAAAGGGTCTGTTCAATCGGTTATACCGCTTCCGGATGGATCGGGCTTGCGTTTAACAACAAGTAAATACTTTACACCATCCGGCGAATCCATTCACGGCACCGGTATCACGCCTGATATTATCGTTGAATTTGAGCCTTATAAAGAGGAAGAGGGCGAAGAAACCGATAAAAAGAAAAAGATCGACGAAGTATTTGAAGATGTTAAAAAACGCGATGCCAAGGACAAAGAAGAGTACGAAATGTCCAAAAAAGAAAGAGAAGCGCGAGAAAAAATACTAAGAGACAACCAAATTTTAAGCGCGATGAGCGTCATTAAAGGAATTCGGGTCTTTAAAGAGTTTGAATTATAAAGAAGTGATAGAGTGATAAAAGTGATCCAGTGATAGTTTGTGATATCGAAATATCGTGATGTAGTGCTGTCGGCGGATTAATAACGACATTTCGACATCACGATAGTACGATATTTCCAATATTACCACTTTATCACTCTATCACTACTATCCCTTGTATCATCCCAACCAAACCATCCATGCTAATATTAGGTATCGAAACATCCTGCGATGAAACGGCCGCCGCCGTTGTTAAAGATGGCAAAGTTGTTTTATCCAACACAATTGTATCCAGCCTTAAAGAACACGCGAAATTCGGCGGCATAATTCCGGAAGTGGCTTCCCGCCGGCAATTGCAATATATATCAGCCGTCGTCCAAAAATCCTGCACTGAAGCCAAAGTCAAACTGGGACAAATCGATGCCATCGCTGTTACCTCACACCCGGGACTTATTGGATCTTTGTTAGTCGGCAAATCCTTTGCCCGTGCACTTAGTTATGATACAGGAAAACCGCTGATTGATATCGATCATATTCATGCCCATATCTATGCCAACTGGCTACACCGTCCTGATGAGGCCCCGAAAGAGGTTACACTGCCGGCGATCGGCCTAGTTGTCTCCGGCGGGCACACAAGCCTTTATCATGTCAAATCGTTTAAGCATTTCCAATTGATCGGTCAAACCCGTGATGATGCGGCAGGCGAGGCCTTTGATAAAGTCGCAAAAGTGCTCGGCCTCGGTTATCCCGGTGGTCCTGTGATTGAAAAAGCGGCCCTTAAAGTCACAGCACCTCAATTAAAATTTAAATGCGCGGATATCCCGGAATCATATGATTTTAGTTTTAGCGGGATTAAAACCGGCGTCCTGTATCATCATCGTGATAACAGCCACTGCAGCACATATGACACAAACGAAGTAGCCTATGCTTTTCAAGACAGCGTAGTTGATGCGCTAATTAACAAGGCCTGCATGGCCTGTGAAGAACTTAAGATCAACACCTTGCTGATTGGTGGAGGAGTAGCCGCCAATAAGACCTTCCGGGAAAAACTTGATGCTGCGGCCAAAAGTAAGGGCATCAAATATTTTTTCCCTGAAATGAAGTATTGCACGGATAACGCCGCTATGATCGCCGGGCTTGCGTATCAGGTGAAATAAATTGGATGAAGAGCCAGCCTGACAAAATTTATTAAACACTAAACTTTAAACATTAAACAAATTCATTGCCAAACAGTTTAATGTTTGCTGTTTAATGTTTGATATCATAATTGAATCGACAGTATTGACTTGTTGAAATTTTTGCGCTATAAAAGAGTATCAAATCGAAACAAGGAACCCTTCCTTAAACTATACAAAATTTTAACCGCGTAGCAAGGAGAGCTCACATGGCCCTAAGAGCCCGCAGACCTGTCAACAATGACAATGAAGACAAAGTAATTGAAATAAGCGCCCAGATGCAAGGGTCACTCAACTTTAAAGACCCGGTGAATTTAAAAATCAACGGTGACTTTACAGGAGACCTTGACACAAAGGGTACACTGACGATCGGTGAAAACGCAAACGTTATAGCAAACATTAATGGAGATAATGTCGTTATCGCCGGAAAAGTCACCGGTGATATCAAAGCCTCGAAAATGCTGGTACTTATGCCAACCGCCTATCTTAAAGGAAATGTCACAGCACCAAAGCTCAATATTGTTGAAGGTGCCATTTTCCAAGGCCACTGCAACATGACAGGTGAAGCCCCGGAGGCCTTGCTCGATGTGTCCGAAGTCGCCGCCTATCTGGAAATTAACAGCGGTGAAATTGAAGAGCTCGCCAACTCCGGCCAAATTCCCGGTAAAAAAGAGGGGGAAAGCTGGAAATTTGAAAAACGCCAAATTGATTCATGGGCCGCTTCCGGAAAAGTAAAGTAGGATTGGGATGAACTCAACCCAATTTATTTCCGTTCGTGAAACGGCACAACTCTTGGAAATCACCGAACACAAAGTGATGGAGCTCATTGAGACACGCAAGCTTCAGGCCTACCGTATAGCCGACCGTTTTCTGCGTCTTAAAAAATCCGATGTTCTTAAACTGCGTAATTCCGGCAAAGTTGCCAAAAATAATGAAACCTACAGCTATACATCTTCCGAAAAATTAAAAGACTTTCTGTACTTCAATGACTTTTATCTTTTAGCCTTTGTTATTATCTCCGCTCTGCTCTATATCGTCTTTAGGACATAATTCCCTTCATTGACAATACTTCACTATGTGGTATACTTTAACTAGTCTATTAACTAGTTTATTAAAAAGAGGGCCTTATGATTAAAATAGGATCATTTGAAGCTAAGACGCATTTTTCAGATATTCTAAAACGGGTTAAAAAGGGGGAAGAAATCTTAATCACTAATCGCGGCCAAGTTGTTGCTAAAATAACAGCGTACGCGGAAAATGGCCCCGACCCTAAGTTGTTTATTAAGAAAGTCAAAGAATTGAGCAAGGGAAAGAGATGCTCTTTAAAAGAAATTAATGAAATGACCGCAGAAGGGAGGAAACATTGAGTCAATTTGTACTGGACTGCAGCGTCTTTATGTCATGGTGTCTGAATGAAAAAACAATTAAGGAATCTTCAAAAATTTTAAAATCAATTACACGGCATACAATTGTTGTTCCCAGTTTATGGTGTTATGAGGTAACCAATGTTTTAACCATGGCCGTTAGAAAAAATAAATTAACTGTGGCACAAACACATAATTTGATGAATGATATTCATTTACTTCCAATAGAGTTTGATAAGCCAACCGTCGAAAACATTTCTAATATATTTAGTATTGCCGATCAACATAAATTAAGCGCATATGACGCATCATATATAGAACTTGCCCTAAGAAAGAATATAAAACTCGCCTCATTTGATAAAGAAGTCGTAAAGACCGCAGAAAAGCTTGGCATACACATGTTTAATGGCTAAAGTTTTAAAGAAACCATAGCGCACACATACGGAAAACCCCACAACATCAGAAAATCCTTGCTA
>JANQMA010000041.1 GCA_028280285.1 Candidatus Omnitrophota bacterium
GCGGGGTAGCTCAGCTGGTGAGAGCGTTCGGCTCATACCCGAAAGGTCGACGGTTCGATCCCGTCCCCCGCTATTAAAATCATGAAAACGGCAAACATATTTCTTATTACTACATTACTTTTCGTCACAAATTCCACATACGCGCAAGAGTTTGATTTTCTTCTACGTGCCAATAAGGACTATAGCCATGTTAAAATAAACAAAGTCTTTAGTGCTGATAGTTTTGAACTTAAAGATGGTGAAAAAATCCGTCTTATCGGATTAGCCGCGCCGACTGTCAACATCCGTAAAAGAGAGGATGTCGAACGCGATAAATACGGCTTTCCCGTGAAAAGACCTGTGGATCCGGAAAGTCCGGTTGAAGAGCAGTCGTACAATTTTGCCGTTCAGTTGCTTGAAAAACAACACGTCCGTTTAGAGTTTGATCACAATAAAAAGGATGATCAATTCTTTACTTACGCCTATGCTTTTCTTCCTGACGGCACTTTTGTTAACACAGAAATCCTGCGCTACGGTTTTGCAAACTTACAAACCAGCCCGGTCAACAAAAAGTATAATGACCAGTTAAGAGAAGCCTACAAAGAAGCCCGACGTGAGATGCGCGGACTACAAAGTTATTAAATGTCTTTGCCTGCCACTGTTAAAAACTTTATCCAAACGCACAGCCTAATTGCCCAAGGATCTACCGTTGTAATCGGCGTTTCCGGCGGATGCGATTCACTGGTGCTCGCGCACACCTTAAATGAATTAAAGCATGAGCTCGGATGCCAACTCCACTTAGCCCACTTCAATCACAACCTAAGAGCCTCATCAATCAAAGATGAAAAATGTGTTAAGGCCTTTGCCGTGCAAAATAACATTCCTCTTCACATCGGACAGTGGCAAAACCCACCGTCGACCAATAGCAGTAATATCGAAGAGAAGGCACGCACAAAACGCCAACAATTTTTTAAAAGGATTGTGAAAAAAATCAATGCCGGCTGCGTTGCCCTAGCCCATCACAAGCAAGATGTCGCCGAGACAGTGCTGATGAAACTTATGCGCGGCAGTGGTGCCAATGGCTTACAAGGCATTCTTCCTAAACGCACTATTGATAATATTGTTTATATCCGTCCATTGTTGAGTGTTACAAAAGAGGCCATTATCAAATTTGCCAAACGTGAAAAAATTAAATATTGCCAAGACCCCACCAATACCGATACCCGATTTTTGAGAAATAAGATTCGTCGCCACCTTATCCCGAAACTTAAAAAAGAGTACAACCAAAATATTGAAGAGGGGCTTTACAATACAGCCCAAATCTTAAGCGATGACTTTGCCTTTCTTAAAAATTACAGTGATAAATTATTTGCCAAACACGCCAAGCTTTCCCCTAAACGTGTATCACTTGATACAAGCGCCTTATCCCGATTACACACCGCCGTGCAAAGGCTAATGATCCGTCAAAGCTACGCTACACTGACCGGCAGCGATAACCGCATTACTTTTAGCCACATTGATAAAATCTGTAACTCGTTGCAAAAAAAAGAGTTATCACAAAAATATTCCCTACCAAAAGGTGTAACTGCACGCATTTCCAAGAAAAAAGTGACGTTTTCCATAAACGCTTGAAAAATATAATGATATAACTTCAAGCCTGCGCATTTTTCGGTTGCAAGTATTTTGATTTGCTATATAATCAATATCACTATATATAGCAAGCTAATGCTGTATACGAAAAACCGTACTTCGACTTTCGTACTTCGAACTTCGATGTACCAAGTACGATGTACGAAGTACAAAAACCCCATAATACTTTTTAAAACCATGAGCACAAACCCCAATCCAGGTAAGCGTAAGCCGACCGAAAAAAATAAACGGAAGAATAATAAGCAGCCGAATAATAACTGGCTGTTTTGGGTTCTTTTAGGTTTCGCTATACTCATTCTTATGAGTCAGTCAGGACCGATCACAACAACCCCGGGAACAAGCAAATTAACTTATAGTGAATTCTATGCCATTCTCGAACAAAATAAAGAAACCGGACGAATCACATCCGTTGACCTGATTGAAAGCACAGAAAATACTTTGCGCGGCGTGTATGATGACGGCACAACATTTACACTCAATGTGCCTAAGAACGATGAAGCACTGATTGAACTTCTTAAAGCAAACGTTAATGAATTTACCGTCTCACCACCGGAAACATTTTGGAGTCAGGTATTTTTCTCCTTTATGCCGATCATATTGATCTTGCTTTTCATTTGGTTTTTATCGCATCGCGGTTCGCAGATGGGTAATAAGATATGGTCCTTCGGTAAATCCCGCGCCAAAATGAAAGGCAAGGATGATAAAGATGTAACGTTTAAAAACGTTGCCGGTGTTGATGAAGCCAAAGAAGAATTGCAGGAAGTGATCGAATTTTTAAAGGACCCTAAAAAGTTTGAAAAGCTCGGCGGAAAAATCCCTAAAGGTGTGTTGCTAATTGGCCCCCCAGGAACAGGAAAGACACTTCTTGCCAAAGCTGTTGCGGGGGAGGCCGGTGTTCCGTTTTTCTCGCTCAGCGGATCGGACTTTGTTGAGATGTTCGTCGGCGTCGGCGCCTCACGTGTGCGTGATCTTTTTGAACAAGGACGTAAAGCCTCACAAACATCCGGTAAAGGAGCGATTATATTTATCGATGAAATTGACGCCGTCGGCCGTCAACGCTTTACCGGCATTGGCGGTGGTAATGATGAGAGGGAGCAAACCCTTAACGCGCTTCTTGTGGAGATGGACGGGTTCAATAGTGTGAGCGGTTTAATCCTTATTGCCGCGACCAACAGACCAGACACACTTGATCCGGCCTTACTCCGTCCGGGACGATTCGACCGGCAAGTTGTGGTGGGCTTACCGGATATTAACGGCCGTGAAGGCATTCTCAAAGTGCATTGTAAAAATATTAAACTCGCTGATCACGTTGACTTAAGAAAGATCGCACAACAAACGGTTTCCTTTTCAGGGGCAGACTTGGCTAATGTGTGTAATGAGGCTGCGCTTTTGGCTGCCCGCAAAGATAAAAAAGCGATTCAGATGGACGATTTTCATGCCGCCGTTGAACGGGTCACCATGGGCCCTGAGAAAAAAAGCCGTGTGATTTCAGAAAAAGAAAAGGTCATGACAGCATATCACGAAGCTGGGCATGCTATTCTATCAATGTTTATTCCTGAAGTTGATACGTTTACAAAAGTTTCGATTGTCCCGCGCGGCATGGCTGGCGGTTACACCTTAACACCACCAACAGAAGACAAGCATTACTACAATAAAAAAGAATTGATGGGTCAGATGGCGGTTCTTCTCGGTGGCAAAATCGGCGAGGAGCTTTATATAGGAGATACGTCCACAGGTGTTTCCAATGACCTTGAACGCGTGGCAAGCATTGCGCGCAACATGGTATGTGTCTTCGGCATGAATGATGAACTTGGTCCGCTGGCCTATGGCCAAAATCAACATCAACGTTTTCTCGGCCGGGACTTACTTGAACGCAATGATGTCAGTGAAGAAACCGCCAAAATGATCGACACCGAAGTACGTAATCTTGTCAATGAAGCCTACAACCATGCGAAAAGCATATTGGAAAAGCACAGAGACAAACTCGATCTAATGGCCAAATATTTGATTGAAAAAGAGACGATGGACATTGATGATGCGCTTGATTTGTTTCAAATGCCGAAGCGCGAACAACCACCTGAAGAAGAGACACCAGAGAAATAAAAAAGAGCACAGCGTCATTAGTCTTTGGTCATTTGTCATTGGAGGACCAATGACCAAGCACCAATGACGAACGACCAAATTCAATGACTTTGGCAAAACAACGTTCATTTACAACCAAAACACAACGCAAAGTATACCGCATTCAAGCCGGCGCACAGACCATAGCTCTTGGTCAGCAAACCAAAATCATGGGCATTGTCAACGTGACGCCTGATTCCTTTAGCTACGATGGTCAGCTAAAGGGTCCTGACTTTGCTCACCGCGCGGTCATGCGGGCCAAACGGCTTGTGAAACGAGGTGCCGACATCATTGATGTTGGCGGGGAATCAACCCGTCCCGGAGCTAAGCCGGTTGGTGTTCAAGAGGAGCTCCGCCGGGTTATTCCAGTGATCAGCGCCCTTGCCAAATGGAATAAGGTTCCACTATCCGTTGATACGTATAAAGCGGATGTGGCCGAACAGGCTTTGGATGCCGGGGCCGTGATCATTAACAATATTATGGGCACCAAGCCAACGAAACGACTGATTAAAATGGTTGCCCGGTATAATGCGGCCATTGTCTTGATGCACATTAAGGGCACACCGCGCACCATGCAGAAGAATATTGCGTATACAAACGTTGTTAAAGATATTGTAAGCGCTCTTAAACATTCGATTGATTTTTGTCTGGATCATGGATTAAATCGTAAAAATATTATCATCGATCCCGGCATCGGCTTTGGCAAAACCGTCGAAGATAATTTGAGTATTATTAATTCACTCACTGAGTTTAAGACACTTGATTGCCCGCTACTACTTGGAACATCACGCAAATCATTTATCGGCCACGTGCTTGATAAGGAAGTAAACAATAGACTGTACGGATCCCTGGCAACTGTTGCGGCCGGGATTATCAATGGCGCGCACATTGTCCGCGTCCATGATGTCAAAGAAACCAGACAGACAGCACTCATCACAGATGCTATCATCAATGAAGGATAAATACTAAATGACTTTTTATGCTTACAGCGCCGTTAAGGCTGTTTTAGAAATCATCATTCTCTGGGTTGTGATTTACCGCACCCTGGCCTATTTTGAAGGGACGCGTGCGTTTCACGTCCTTAAGGGTTTATCCTATGTTCTGATCGGATTTTTGATTTCTCAGTTAATCGGACTTGACACGATCAACTGGCTTTTGACAAAGTTTTTCGGAATTTCGATTATCGCAGTTATGATCATCTTTCAACAAGAACTGCGTCAAGGCCTGGCCCGTCTAGGTCAGCAGCACTTATTTAATATCGCGATGGATGAATCGGAAATCGTCGCGTTGATCGAGGAGATCACGACGTCAGCCTACAAACTATCAAAAAAGAAAATCGGTTGTTTGATCGCCATTGAGCGTGAAATCAAACTGAAAAATTATATCGAAAGCGGCATTCAATTGGATGCCAAGATTTCCTCCGAGCTTATTCAAAATATTTTTGAACCCAATACACCTCTGCATGACGGAGGGATTATCACACGGGCTGACCGTATCGTTGCGGCATCCTGTTTATTTCCGCTGTCTGAAAATCCAAACTTCAGCCGTATCCTCGGAACACGCCACCGGGCCGCGCTCGGTATCACCGAGCAAACAGATGCCATTGTTTTGCTTGTCTCAGAAGAGACAGGAGAGATTTCGGTTGCCTCAGACGGGCGTTTTATTCCGGTGGTGAACCGCGAACGTTTAATCAATATTCTTAAAAATTTACTGGTTGTCTCCGATAAAGATAAAAAGAAAACATCATGAAAAAACTTTTCACACATAACTTAAGTTTAAAAATCATTTCACTCGGGCTTGCCATTATTACCTGGTTTTATATTTATCGATTATTAAAGTAATATAAAATAAGGTTGTTGGTTGTTCGTTGATAGTTGTTGGGTTAAATTCCAACAACAAACAACTATCAACCATCAACTAAAGAAAAACCATCATGCCAAAACTGGGTGTAAATATTGATCATGTCGCCACACTGCGCCAGGCACGCCGGGAGCATGATCCCGATCCTGTGGCCGCCGCACTCATTGCCGCAAAAAGCGGGGCCAACACCATTGTCTGCCATCTGCGGGAAGACCGCCGCCACATCCAAGACAAAGATGTTATTCAACTTAAAAAAAAGCTAACCAAACCGCTTAATTTCGAAATGGCGCTTAATGCCGGTATCATTAAGTTTGCGGCCCGCATTAAACCTAAATACTGCATGTTCGTTCCGGAAAAAAGAACGGAGATCACAACAGAAGGCGGGCTTGATATTGTTAAGTATTTCCGTCGTGTGAAAACGGCCACTGCACAGCTCGCGAAGAAAGGCATTATTGTCAGCGTCTTTGTGGATCCCGTTAAAAAACAAATCGATGCCGCTATAAAAGCCGGCGCCCGGATTATTGAACTGCATACCGGCCCGTACGCTAACGCAAAAACAAAAGTTGGTAAACAAAAGCAATTGGCCAAAATTAAACGCATGGCCCAATACGCCAAGACCAAAGGGCTTATTGTGCACGCCGGTCATGGACTGAAATACCGCGATGTTAAACCTGTGGCACGGATTAAAGAAATTGATGAACTTAACATCGGGCATTCGATTGTAGCGCGTAGCATTACTGTTGGTATGGCAAAAGCAGTTAGGGAGATGAAAAGACTTGTTAAATAGTATTTAGTAATTGGTAGTTGGTAATTAGTTTGAACACTAATTACCAATTACTAACGACCAACGACATTTAATCATTATGAAGATCCAAACAGGAATAGACATTATCGAAATCGAACGCATTAAAAAAGCCATGGACCGCTGGGGCGACAATTTTTTAAACCATGTCCTTAATCAAGAAGAGATTGATTATATCAAACAATATAAACATCCTGCCCAACATGTGGCGGCACGGTTTGCCGCCAAAGAAGCGATTTATAAAGCCATCAGCACCGATCAAACATTGGGCTGGAAGGATATGACAATTCTAAACGATGCTAATGGCTGTCCCTATTGCAAATTTAAAGAAGGCAAGGGAGCAAACAACTTAACCTTATCGATATCCCATTCAAAACACTATGCGGTTGCCAACGCAATTATCACGACGTAAAAAAAACGTTCATAAAAATACCTTTGGACATGTTTTGGTATTAGCCGGTTCCAAGCGTATGCTCGGTGCAGCTGCACTCACCGGCCTTGCCGCCATGCGCACCGGTGCAGGCCTTGTCACCACCGGTGTTCCCAAATCTCTTAATACAACGCTTCATAAAAAATTATCCAATGTCATCATGACATTACCTTTGGCAGAAACCAAAGAACAATCGGTTAGCTTTACCGCCTTTAAAGCAATAAAACCCATACTTAATAAATACACTGTCATTGCACTTGGCCCCGGCCTATCCCAAAGCACAAGCACACAAAAATTTATCTTTGCCGTCATTGAGCATTCACCTGTTCCTGTCATTATTGATGCGGATGCACTTAATGCGGTGAGCAATAACACACAAATTCTTTTAAAAGCCAAATCCCATTTGATTTTAACACCGCATCCGGGTGAGATGGCCAGGCTCACAGGCCTCACTAAAGCAGCCATTGAAAAAGATAGAAAGACAATCGCCGAAAAATTTACGCGTAAGTTTAAATGCACACTTCTCCTTAAAGGCCCGCGCACTGTTGTCGCAAGCCCGAACAAACGCACCTATATCAACACAACCGGCAATAGTGGCATGGCCACCGCCGGAAGTGGGGACGTGCTGACCGGCATTATCGCCGGGCTTGGATCCCAGGGTTCGAATCCCTATCTCGCTGCCAAATATGGCGCTTATCTACACGGAATCGCCGGCGACCTGGCGGCCAAGTCCAAGGGACGTCTGTCCATGATCGCGGCGGATATCATCGACTTCATTCCCAAGGCGTTAAAATAGAGTGATCAGAGTTCAGTGATCAGTGCTCGTAGCCCATGGCTTCTGATCACTGACCGCCGATCACTGACCACTATTATTGACTTTTCCCATCAGATAAGAGACAATACTCCCATGAAAGAGCAGAAAAAACGCCCTCAACTGACCGCCCCAAACGGAGCGAAAAAAGTCCTCATGCACTCCTGCTGTGCACCATGTTCCGGAGAGATTATGGAAGCGATGGTGGAATCCGGCATTGATTTGACCATCTTTTTTTACAATCCCAATATCCATCCGCGCGACGAATACGAATTGCGCAAAAATGAAAATATCCGCTTTGCCGAGAAAATGAATATTCCATTCATTGATGCAGACTATGACCGCGACAACTGGTTTAAACGTGCCCGCGGCCTTGAGATGGAACCTGAGCGCGGCAAGCGCTGCACCATGTGCTTTGATATGCGTTTTGAACGCACCGCACTGTTCGCCCAAGAAAACGGATTTAATGTCTTTACCAGCAGCCTCGGGCTTTCCCGCTGGAAAGATATGGTCCAAATCAATGGATGTGGCATGCGCGCGGCCAACCGTTACCCGGTCCTTGTCTACTGGACCTACAACTGGCGTAAGCATGGCGGCTCATCCCGTATGTATGAAATTTCCAAACGCGAAGAGTTCTACAAACAGGAATATTGCGGCTGCGTGTACTCTCTGCGCGACACCAATCTCTGGCGCCTTAAAAACAACCGCCCCAAAATCGATAAAGGCACCGCCTTTTATGGCAATTCACAATTATCCTAATTCTTACTTGTTCCGCCCAGCTTTGACCGCTAAAATAGACTAATGTTTAATATTTAATAATATTAATATTTATAATGAAACTTATTATCCAAATTCCTTGCCTCAACGAAGAAGAGAGCCTGGCTAAGACCCTTAAGGATCTGCCTGTGGCCATTGATGGCGTTGATACCATTGAAACCCTTGTGATTGATGATGGCAGCACTGACCGTACTTCAGAGGTCGCAGAGAACTGCGGGGTTAATCATATTGTAAGGCTGACTAAACAAAAAGGGCTCGCTAAAGTCTTTCACACCGGACTTGATGCCGCGCTTAAAAAAGGGGCCGACATTATTGTCAATACCGACGCCGATGGTCAATACAAGGGAGAAGACATCCCGAGACTCGTCGAACCGATTGTTCAAAGGCGGGCTGACATCGTCATCGGCAACCGTGACATTGAAAGCGTCCGGCAATTTTCATGGCTTAAAAAACGTCTGCAGCGGCTTGGGAGCTGGGTGGTGCGATTTCTATCCGGCACAACCGTGAGTGACGCGACGACAGGTTTCCGCGCCTATAATAAAGAAGCGGCTTTGCGTCTTAACATTATCTCCGACTACACCTATACGTTAGAAAGCATTATTCAGGCCGGCAACAAGGCACTTGCCATCGAAAACATCACCATTCACACCAATGATGTGCATCGCCCGTCACGTCTGTTTCGTAGCATCCCCGAATACATTAAACGTTCTATGGTCACCATGCTGCGTGTCTTTGCCATGTTTAACCCGCTCAGACTGTTTCTAACACTAGGTGGTTTATTTCTTTTTATAGGATTTCTTATCGGCTGCCGTTTTCTTTACTATTATTTGCTTTTCGACGGCACAGGAAAAATCCAGTCGCTGATTTTGGCCGCGGTCCTTATGATCATCGGTTTTCAACTGCTTATCATCGGACTTGTATCCGATCTTATTTCCGCTAATCGAAGACTTATTGAAGACGCCCTTTTACGTACACGAAAAATAGAATTATCTTTGAAAAATAAGAAAGACTAAAGAACTACCTGAGTTTTATGAATAGTGCCAAACGCTATACAAAATCATTTTTCGCCTCCATTGATGAACAAACACTAAACTCGGCCCAAGTCATTGTTCCCATTATAAAAAACTTCATCCAACCAAAATCCGTGATTGATGTTGGGTGCGGTCTGGGGTATTTTCTAAAAGCATTTGAAGATCAAGGGGTGACCGACATACTTGGCATAGATGGCGCATATGTTAATACCGCCGATCTACATATTACCCAAGATAAGTTTAAACCCCATGATTTAACCAAACCCCTGGATATTGCCCATCAATTCGATCTTGTTGTCTCTTTAGAGGTCGCAGAGCATCTACCGGAAGAAACATCAGATCAATTTGTTCAAACACTTGTATCCCTGGGACCTGCTATATTATTTTCAGCCGCCATCCCTGATCAGGGTGGAACGCATCATGTTAATGAACAATGGCCTGATTACTGGGCCGAAAAATTTCTTAACCATAATTATGTATGCTACGACTGTATTCGGCCGCTCATCTGGGACAACGCAAATGTAGCCTATTGGTATGCACAAAACACACTGTTATTTGTACAAAAAGATGCCGTTAAAAATTATGATCAAATAGCCTCGATGACGCCCAAGCCGATCGATCAATTATCTCTGGTACATCCGAAGGCATTTATAAAAAAGGCAGATGAGGCCGGGCCTGTCACATTTATACGCAAAATGGCCCGAAAAGTCTTAAATATATTTAACCGTTAAAACAAATCATGCCCAAATCACTGACTTCAATTAAAGACCTCATTAAGGATACTCCAGGCTGGCTCTCCGATGGAGAAGCCCATAGCTTATACAAAACAGCCAATCAATGCCAAGGCAAAGGGGTCATAGTTGAGATTGGCAGCTGGAAAGGCAAATCAACGATATGCCTTGGGACCGGCTCAAAGCAGGGCAAAGGGATCAAAATATATGCGATTGACCCACATATTGATTATCAAGAGGCCGGCCCAGAAGTGGATGGAGCAAGCACACTGGAGGAATTCCAAGCAAATATTGCCCGCGCCGGTGTGGACAATTTAATCACACCTCTTGTCATGCCATCCTATGAAGCCGTCGAACATATAGCCGATCCTATCGAGTTTCTTTTCATTGATGGAAGCCACACGTATGAAGCAGTCAAAAAAGATTTTGATACATGGGTTCCCAAGATTATTGATGGAGGCACAGTCGCTCTGCATGATACCGTCGGGATGGCAGGGCCGCGTCGCGTGGTTAACGAGAAGCTCTTTTTTTCTAAACACTTTCGTAACATACGCATTATCGATGAAATCACCATGGCACAAAAAGTGCAATCCGTTAGTTTCATCGACCGATGTTGTAATCTAGGCATGTATGGGGTGAAACAATTAGCCAATCTATCGGTTATGATAAAGCTGCCCAAACCAATCCGCACGCTTGGTAAAAAATTAATCGGACGTTACTGAAAATAAACCATGCAACATTCTATGCGTAATATTTTAAAGTATATATTATTAATTGTTTGCCTTGGCTTTATTGTCCGTTATTTTTTGACCTACACCGATGAATTTAGTCAACTGGCGAACATTAGCCCCCAATTTATCCTCATCCTCATTGCTTTCGGTGTATTGTCCCATAGCATTATGGGACTTAAACTTTTTATGATTCTGAAAAAACAGGGACTTGTACAATTAAACTTTATGCGCTGGTTTAAGATCTTTACGATTTCACGCTTTATCAATTATCACATAACGCAAGGCGGCAATATCTACCGTAGCATCACGCTCAAAAAGCAATATCAGTTTCCTTACACACAATCAATTAGCTGCATTACGCTGTTCACGTGGTTAGAGTCGGTGTTTATGCTCATTTTAACGATAGCCATTATTGCGCGAACAATCCCTGATCTGACACTTTTGGGGATCAATACACTCCTGCTAACGGGTGTTTTACTTTTATTATTTTTACTTATCCCGTTTGGCGGTGAAAAGATACTAAAATTAATCCATTTAGCAAATGAACGACTTAAATGGGCCCATACCAAAGTCTCTGATGTCACGCGTGAGGTAAAGGATGTCATCACAGATATCCCGTTTATCGGTCAAATGTTTGTGATTAATATTGTATCTTTCTTTGTTTTCATTATTTTCATTTATACCGCCTTTGTGGCCATTGGATCTTCTATTAATTTTCTTACTATGCCGCTTTTTACGGTTTTAACCCAATTAAGCGGCATTTTAAATATTACCCCCGGTAACCTCGGCATTACCGAGATTATCTATGGCGTTCTTGCCACCGAATCAGGCAGCAGCATCGGTGCCGGGATACTAGCCTGCGGTATTTTAAGGGTTATTTGGTACATCACTATTTTTTGTCTTAATCTTTTTTATCTAAAAGACATTGCCGCTGACTGGAATATGATCACTAAACATAAACATGAAACGTAAAAAAATAATTACTATCTTTGCCGTTGGCGGCACCAATGAACCGGCGGGGATTAAATATGTCCCCATGGCGCGTGCGTTTATCAAGCGCGGGTATGCCGTTAACTGCATTACATCACATCCAAACCTTAAATCTTTAGAAGAGAGAGTTATAGATATTGATGGACTTAAAATTTATTATGCCGGACAAATGCAAGTGAAGCGAGAGGGTAATCAAAAATATTATTTCAACCCCCTGAAACTTACATGGGTTATTTTGCACACAACCATCGCCATGATTATCCGCGGCTTAAAAACACCGACAGATGTTATTTATTGCTTTAAACCGCAACCGATCAACGGCTTTGCTGCTTTAATGGTTAAATTTCTCAAGGGAAAACCATTATTGCTCGATGTCGATGACTATGAGGCCGAATTGAATAAGGCAAACCCGTTTTTAAAAGTGATCATTACTTTTTTTGAAAATACTATGCCTAAATTCAGCGAAAAAGTAACCTATAACACAGACTTTAACCGCGACCGTTATTTGGCACTGGGTTACCCAAAAGAAAAATTTATTTATCTACAATTTACAGCCAATCCTCAACATTTTACTAATCTAAATCAAGAAAAAATCGAAACACTAAAAAATAAATACGCTCTGAGTGATAAAAAGGTGGTTCTGTATTTTGGCACACTGAGCCTAAGATCAGGGCATGCGATTGATATCCTCATCAAAGCCTTTCAAAAGGCACAAAAGCAAATGCCAGATACAATTTTACTCATCGTTGGCGGAGGAGAGGACTATGATGCCTTGGTTCAAATGGCTGGCCATGATCTAGATAAGACGATTAAATTTGCCGGCCGTGTGTCCCCTGAAGAAATACCGTATTACCTGGCCCTGGCCTACTGCAGCATTGATCCGGTTGAAGAGTCTGATACCAATAAGGGGCGTTCTCCCTGGAAAATCTTTGAGAGTCTTGTCAGTGGTGTGCCTGTTCTCACGGCCGACGTTGGCGACAGAAAAAAATATCTCGATAATGAACAGGCCGGCCTACTGGTTAAAGCGGGCAGCATTGATTCATTGGCCGAAGGGTTGATCACATTATCTCAAAACGAAGATAGGCAACAAAAAATGTCTGCCCATTGCAAAAAAATAACACAACAATGGACTTGGGAAAATACCGTTGAAAATCTCATAAATAAAATCGAATTATTGCAAAATTAATAAAAAATAGATGATACTTTACATCACACGCAAATACCCGCCTTCAATTGGAGGGATGCAACGTTTTAATAATAAACTTGTCACGCATCTTACGGAAATCACACCCATAAAAATCATTAAATGGGGAGGCAGCCAAATCGTACTGCCATTGTTTGTCATATACGCCTTTTTTGTAAGCATTTTTATATGTCTGTCCCATAAAATAAATTGTATATATGTTGCCGATGGTGTTCTTGCCCCTTTAGGGCTTGTCCTCAAATGGCTTGTACGTAAACCTGTTGTCGCAAATATTCATGGCCGTGATATTGCCTTCGACTTAAAGTTATACCAGTTTTTGATTCCACGCTCTCTCAAACACCTCGACCATATTGTTTGCGTCAGTGACGCATTAAAAAATGAATGCATTAAACGTGGCATACCCAATAACATTTTATCCACTATATCCAATGGAATTAACATAGAAGACTTTGCTAAACCTGGCGGCTATGCTGAACACGTCAAAACAATTGAGAAACGCACCGGCATTGCACTTAAAGACAAAAAGATATTGCTTACAGTCGGAAGACTCGTGGCCAAAAAAGGCGTCTTATCATTTCTTAAAAACACCTTTGAATCAATCCTTAAAAAACATCCCGATACTGTTTATCTGATTGTCGGTGATGGCCCTGATGAAAATGCTATTAGAGCCATCATCAAAGAAAAAGGGTTTAATCAAAATGCCTTTTGCCTGGGCGCCTTATCCATGGACAGCGGTCTTTTGCCGACAATATATCGGTTAGCCGACTTATTTATTATGCCGAATATTTCCGTCAAAGATGATATGGAAGGCTTTGGCATTGTCGCTATTGAAGCTGCGGCAAGCGGCTTGGTGGTTGTGGCCTCAAATGTCGACGGCATCAGTCAAGCCGTTAAAGATAATGAAAACGGTATGCTTATTCCGGCAAGCGACTACGCGCAATTTTCTTCTATTGTATGCCGGTTATTAGAAGATGCTGAAGGCCGTGCGGCATTAGCCCAAAAAGCTAAAGTATATACACAGGATAATTACACGTGGGATAAAATCGCTCAAAAGTACTTAACAACCTTTAATCAGTTCAGCGGAAAATGATGCTCATACTACAACGCATAACCACAGTTTTGATTTTTTTATAGGAATGCCAGAAAACCTTAAAAATAGCACATATCATTCGTAAAACTTAAATAATAATTAACGTATGTTGTTCTAAAAACGCCAAATCCTACCACAAATACAAGTCCTAGTTTCAAGATAATCCGTGGCCAAAAGCCGTCTATTTTTTCAACATAATCATACCACTTAACCAGCGCCTCTGATGCCAAGATAAGTAAAAATGGTATAGCGGCGATAATATAACGTGACTGGTAGTTTCCCCAGATAATAAAAAATCCCAAAATAACAAACACACCGATACGCAGCAAACCTAATTTTTTCTTATTATCGGAGATAAAAAACATGGCAAAAGCAAGCAAGTACGCGGGATTAAACTCAACAAGTCGCCCGAAATAAAAAAGCGGCACCTGCGGATTAGTATTGGGCCCCCATGACACAGAGGGAAGAAAAGAAACAGTAAAACCATTAATAATTTGCGGCCAAAGCCCAGCAATAAATAAAGCAGCCATAGTGACCGGAAGAATTTTTGGAAAACCTCCAGCTATTTCTGCGTTACTTACTTGAGCTTGAGAAGATCGCATGAGCAAAACACCAAAAATCGCAATAGCTATAATACCAACCAACGCAAACAAAATTGTTTGTATAGGAGAAAGCGCTCCAATAACTTTGAGTATATGATTATGAACTGTTTGTTGCGCTAAAACCTCACTACCATATACCGCATAATTCCAATACACCCACGGCATTAATACAACAAAGGGCAGCAAAAAACTGATACAAAAAAATTTATTTTTAAAAAGTGTGCGGTCATATATCAATGCGTACAGATAGATCAACATAGTTGCATGAAATCCTGTATACTTTGTTACCGTCGCCAGTCCGCTGGCAACGCCGCTTAAAATATAGAAACCGCCCGACCGATCTTTGTAAGCCTTTACAAAACAAACAATGGCCAAGGTTGAAAAGAAACAAATTGTTGACGCCGGCCAAATTTTTTGAGAACAAATGATACTGACAGGATCCATCCAATAGAGTAAAGCCGCACAGAAACCGACACGCCGGTCGCACAATAAAGCGCCTAACATATAAACAAGGGGAATGGTTAAAACATGCATCAGTATCGATACAAACCCGGCAGCCATATAATTAGAGCCAAATAATTTAACAAATGCTACAAGAAAAAAAGTAAAAAGGGGAGGATGCTTATATAGAGGACGGCGAAAATAATCATAAACCACGCGCCCTTGTTTTTCTAAAATCTCGCCATAAGAAATAGCGTTGTACCCGCTTAATCCCTGACCAATAATTTGCTTAGTCATCGAGACATAAACAGCTTCATCGGTAGTCCGTGCGGGGCTATTTTTAAAATTTACTAAGCGGTTATGAAAGGCGGTTACCATCAAAAAAATCAAGAACAAGGCAACCCAAATATTGAGAGAAAATTGTTTAGTCATAGATAGGAATAAACAGCGCCTGACACCATTTATTACATAATCCGTTCAATCAAACCTTCTTTTTTCTCGAAGACAAAATTGGAAGGTTGAGGCTTACGGCCAAAGCAGATATTTAAATGCTCATAAAACGCAACGGTTTCTAAATCAACATAACGTTGCTTAATCGCTTCCGTCGTATCCATATACTGAATCTTACCGTGATGGACACCGACAACTGTAATACCTGAATAGCCTTTATTAAGCATTACTGCGGCCGACGCGCCGACTTGTTTACCGAAGTTCACATCATAGACAGAAGAGTGCCCGCAGCGCACCAGATGGCCCGGGGCAACCGCACGTACTTCCGGTACTTCATATAAATCTTTAACGAAAAGACCTTCATCTTTCATAAATTCCCGCATCGTATCATCTTTTTCAAACATCGCCTGCAGTTTATTGGCTACATATTTTCCGGCCCCCGCCAAACGCTTATGCCCAAACGCATCGGCCGGCGCCGACTCATCATAAAGCTCACTACCGTCGGCATTTTTAATACCTTCAGCCACCATAATAAGGTAGGTCCCCGTATGCACATCACTGTCTTGCACACGTTTCATGAATTTTTCTTTACAATCCTTATACAGAACATCGAAATCGATAGGAATTTCAGGAATCAACACCGCATCAGCCTCAGCCGCAACTCCTGAACGAAGGACTGTGTGCCCGGCATAACGCCCAAAGACTTCCATAACAATAATGCGGTTATGCGTCCGGCCGGTTGTTTTGATGTCTTCCGCAAATGACGCAACCCGGTTAACCGTTGAATCAAATCCAACCGAATAAGACTGAAGGTCCAAATCCATTGTCTTTGGCGCATGCACACATTTAATGCCGTGCTCAGCCAAGTCAACCATAACACTACCGGTATCATCACCACCACTAATCACCAAACCTTCCAATTCAAATTTCTTAAGACCGTCTTTAATCCGCTCATACTTATTGTCATCATCAATCTTTTTGACCTTAACGCGTGAGTGGCCCGCTTCCGAACCAGCGAGATTAGAATTCACAAAGTCAACACGATGATCCGTTAACTCAACAATCGATTCAAAATCAATAAGGTTATACAAACCGGCATAACCGTTGGGAATAACATAGGACTGGATGTCCAATACCTTTGCCATTTGGGCTGCACCCTTTACAACCGCATTAAGTCCGCCGCAGTCACCACCACCTGTTAAAATACCGATTTTTTTCATAATAATTCCCCTCTTATAGAAAGATACATAGATATGTCATAACTGAAGCTGGTAAATTAACATAAAAGAGGCAGGAAATCAAATGAAAACGTTTTCCTAGGACTAAAAGAACCCTATTGTATTAATAGCTATATATGTAACACTTAAACTATTAATACTCATTTCTAAAAAGATAAATTTACATGAAACGCTCCCACTGGACAACTAGATTAATTGCACTTGTTGTAAGCTGTTTATTTACAGTTACTTCGATAAATCCCGTCTATGCCCACATGCAGCCTACCCAGGCTATTGTTCCTAACCCATTACATATCAACGGGTTAAACCAGCCCTATGAACCAATTCTCATCAAAGGCCTCAAGGTCAATCAGACCAATCCATTTGAGATGGAATTTATCGTCAGTGATCCAAAAGACACAAGACACAAGACACAGGACACAAGTTACCAAAACCCAACACCCCCGGCCCGCGGCTTTAGCCGCGAAGCGGCGGGGCGGGCTAACACCCAACACCTTAAATCAGAATCAACCCAATTAATTAAGTATTTCCTTGCCGCTCTCACCACTCCCGAGAAAGACATGTGGGTGAACTTATCGCCGTATGAAAAGGATCGCATTATTCCTGAGAGCTTCGGACAGACCGAAATGGGCCGGGAACTGCTTGTACAAGATTATCTTTTAAAACAAGTCACAGCATCATTGCTTCATCCGGATGGGGAATATGGGAAAGAATTTTGGACAAAAATACATACTAAAACACGAGCAACCAGCAACGAGCAACTAGCAACCCAAGACTCGGTTCTTGAAACATTCAACAAAGTCTGGATCATGCCGGATAAGGCGGTGGTATATGAAAATGAAGGAATTGCGTATGTGGTGGAGGCGAGTATGAAGGTGATGCTTGAAGAGGATTACCTTGCGCAGCAACATAATGCCGTAGGGGACGACCAACGCGTCGTCCCGAACAATGAGGGCGAACACATTGGTTCGCCCCTACGCGATAATTTATCATCAGATCTAATGCGTAAAACAATCCTCCCCGTCCTTGAACGTGAGGTTAATGAGTCCAAGAATTTCGCCAAACTCCGCCAGATCTATCACAGTCTTATCCTTGCGACGTGGTACAAAAAGAAGATGCAAAGCGCCATTCTGACCCAAGTCTATGCCGATCAGAACAAGACAGATGGCGTCGGTCACAATGATCCCGAAGCAGCCAACAAAATCTGGCGAGAGTATACTGAAACATTCAAAGAGGGAGCATATAACTTTATTAAAGAAGAATATGATCCAGAGGCACAGCAAATCATCTCAAAGAAGTATTTTTCTGGGGGATTTGATACAGCCGCCATGTCAAGACAGATTGAATCCATCAATAAAAAGGAATTGATTAAAAGAGGCTTAAGCCGCACATTACATAAAGCAGCATTTTTTATAACCATATCTTTAACTGCATTATGGATAGGAGAGAATTCAACTCTAGAAGCACGCGGCCCTAGTAAAACATCTGCATTTGACAGATATCATAGAATTATGGAGGAAAGTGAAAATAAAAAGAAAAATGTTTTTGTACGAGGACATTTCCATTCAAGTGACGCAATTGATCAATGGGTTAATAGATTTATTAGTCGGATAAATCGAGGCATATCAAATGGGTTGGAAAATTTTATAAACAAAGACACTACTCTAAAATATCTTAATATATACCTAGAGGATGTTAAATATTTAAAAAACGTGTTAGAGGATCCGGAAAATAATATTCAAACGATTGGACTCGAAACAACGCCGAATAGAGATGATATTATGTTAACGCCTCAAGAGGCTGTAAAAAAACTAGCTGATTTTACCACAACCATAAACAATTTAGGAATACCCAACGCTAAAAATCTGGCAGAAAATTTATTTCTTTTAAAGCACGGCCCTGTAATTTATTTGCGGGCAATTGAATATCCTGCCATAGAGGGCGTAAATATTATTTCTATGGAAAACATTAAACTATTTAAAAAAGCGGCAGAGGCCGTATTTGAGTTTGAAGATTATACCGAAGATTTAAAGATGTCGGCTGTTTATCCCGGTGAGAAAGAAGTGTTTGAAAATTTTAGAGATAATTATTTACTCCCATCCGTTTATAGCGGCAAGCGTCTAACGAATAAACAGGTTTTTGCAGCTATAGAACGCATAAGTCCCGATATATCTCAAAGTTTCACGCAAAGATATTATAAGGTTTATAAACGATTTATGAACGATGCATTAATTAAGAGAAATAGAGTGTACGTACGTAAAATAAGAAAAATACAAGACACCACAGAGGGAGATATTCTTATTGTCTTAGGAGGAGGGCACGCCATTCCAATTGTTGAGGGACTAAGACGAAAAGGCGCGAAGAACACCTTTTTATCCTTTGATGCTGTAACACAAACATCAGTAAAAAAAGATATTGAAAATGCCGCATTAACAGAGGCCGCTCCCGACTCCGCCGCGATGAGTGAGTTGTCGCAATCAGAGGGGAAATCCTTTGACGATGTATGGAAAGAAATTCAAGCAGCCGACATCACCAACATGGATATTAATCAACCGCGATTTTTGGGTTTTGGACGCCACCCACACAACTTTCTTGCCGATTTACCATTTGATCTTAAAGAAATTATGTATACGGAGGATGAAGGTAAAACTTTTTATGAAGATTTAGAAAATTTTAATCCTGAAAAAGATTCAGCAGAGGTTATTTTTGAAATAATAGTAGGGCTTCCGTTGGCTATTTATCTAGAGGGTTACGAAGAAAGCAGAAAAGAACCCTGGGATGACTTCAATACGGAGTTTCCATGGGAATCTTTCCAAAAAGCTTTATATTTTGTTTATGCACACTCCTATGCAGACATCAGCAAAGACAATCCAATTTTTACTTCAGAAAGACTTACTGCAGCAGCATTTTCTGGAATGGTTGAACAACTCAAAGAACTGAATATTTGGTGGGACGAGAGCGATTTCGATGTCCCTTTTGACTATATGCCGGATTATTTAAGCATTGGAGAAAATGCTCATAAAAAATTTATTGAACATTTCACACAGCCGACCATTCTTATTGAACAAGCTATAGAGACAATAAAAAGTGACATTGCACGTAATAGACAAGTTGATATTGAAACATTTAAAAAGCAACTAGAAGTCCTAATTAATTACCGCGAACTCATGAGAGTGTTAAAAACACACTGGGGTAACAGACACAAGACGCTACAAGAAGTAGAAGATAAGAAGTGGCATGAACGAATTAGAGCGGCACGTAAGGTTAAAACCCCGGCACGCGAAAGAATAAAGACTGAAAATCAGCCTTCTTCACGTCAATTTATTGCAGGAGAAGGACCTGCATTAACCTTGGGGGTTGGCTCCGGCTCTATAGGTAAATACATCAACAATCTGGTAGAAGGTGATTTTTTGGTCGAAAGCTTTGAAAAAGATGTCCTTAGTACACTTGACAGACAAGGCATAGTTTCACGCCTTAATATGTTATTTACCCGACGTCAGTCTCCTTGGCTACAGTTATTTAACGAGAATGGAAATAATTTTATTTCGGCTGTGATAGCTTTTCAGCACTTAACACAATATAATGAGAGCTGGCAATTAGGTGCAGTACCGGAACCAGGACTGGTCGCATTTATAATCGGATTGCTCAAACGATTAGAAAATAGTGGCAGTAAAATACATCTACTTCCATCATTGAATAATATTCTGAATTCATTTAATCTTTCTCTTAATGACCCAGCTCTTGCAGAGTATTTTATGGACATTTTAGTGAAGGTTGTGGTTGCTGACTTTGAAGACTTAAATGTAATAAACAATTTGACGACAGCCTCAACAATAGACAAAATAAAAGACTTGGCACTATCTACCAATCCTCGCGAAACAGAACTCTTCATTCATTTCTATACAAGCGTTTACATCCAAGGCTTAAAAGAACATTGGATGAAAAATACAGGTGGGTCAGAAACCGAATTTAAGGAAAGATTAACCCTGGCCTTACGGGAGGCAAAAGGGCACAACGTCAAAGAAGTCAATGAAGTCATCGACTTAATGCTCACCGTTGCCGACACCGCCGCGATGGAGGAGCAGGACTCAACCGCCCCTTTAACACTAGAAGAACAAAAAAGAATTATATTTGATGATGAGTTTACTATTGATACCTGGGCCCTTTGGGCAAGACCTTTACTTAATATCATTTATGAAAGTGAATTTCCTAATGTGGATGATTTTCCAGAAGAACTGAAGTATCCATATCGTAAAGGGAACTCATTATCTTTTGATTTTCAATATTCATGGTGGGAAAACAAAGTTGTACCTGCTTTAAGCGATTTTCTTTCCACAAGTTCAAACTATGCCTCATTACCAAATTCATCAGAGTTTGAGATTAGTATGTGGACCAGAGAATTGATAACTAATGCATTTGCAGCTGTTTTACCTAAGTTATTAACATATGATATATTTCCGGGCAATGTGAACCTTAAAGTAGATTGGGTTAATAACTCACAACTAATATTTACTTTTGAAGATAATGGTTTAGGCATGCCTACGTCAACTCTAGAAGGGTTTATGCATCCAAATAAAAACACTAAATTACTACAACATGGATTATTGGGGCAGCCTGGGGGTGATAGCATTGGAACTGCTATAGTAAATGAACGCTTTGCTGCATTAAGCAATGATTTAGTTAGTATTAATGTTGACATTGTAACCTCCTATTTGGGTCAAACGCATAAAAAAACAATTACTTATGAAAAGGGAATACGTAAAGACTCTAAAGTAGCCCCCCTTGGTGAATTTAGGCCATCAGGAACAATTATTACAGTTTCTTTAGATGGATTACAACGTTACAAAAAAGAAGGAAAATACGCCAGTCGATCATGGTCTTGGAAGGCAGGAGAGGGCTATATTAAATCAAAGGAACAAGGAAGCTCAGCCATTATACCTAAAGAAGAATTTTCTTTAACATTAAAAGAAGTATTTGGATTAACAGAAGAACAATTAGACCAATTAGTGTGGGGAGAAAATTTTGGCTACCCTGAAGCGTTCCAGTTACTCGTCAAACGTGTTGAAGCGCGTGAAACGGATCCCGAATCGATTATTACGCACGCTCAAATATCTTCGGAAATTTTGTATAGGGCTATATTAAACAAAGTTAAAAGAGACTTATCATTTGACAATTTACTGATATATCTTCCTAAAGGAACACCATTATCAGATATTTATCATTGGGATTATTCTATGAGGAATAATGAAATATTAGAAAATGGTTTTTCAACACTGGGACGCGTTTTGGAAGAACCCAGCTATATAACAGCAGAAAATGCCTGGAATGAATATATAGAAGGATGGAAGGCAATAAATCGCATTCTCCACGGTATTTTTCTACTCTCTATGCGCTTTCACCAGGATGAAAAAAGTATTAATATGGATAAAGGTTTTAATCGTTTGTTGCAAGGAGCGACACAACATAGAGTGGTAACTTATACAAAATTAAAAGAAAGATTTATAAAAAGTGTAGGGGAAGAAAATAATCTCCTAGAAACTGCTGCAAATATTTGGATATTTTTAAACGAAGATTTTTCAGAAGAAAAGCTAAGAGAGTTAAGACAAAAGGCTCCAAATATTTTTTATATTTTTATAGAACAGCTATCTGAATTGGCAAAAACATATAATTCGAAGAGAGCCAGGGAACTTGTAGATAAATTAGATGATGGCCAAAGAAAAAATATAGAATTAGATAGAAATTTTATTGAATACGAAAAATTATTAAGAGATTATTTTGAAATTGTTGAAAAACCATTGTTTAAGAAATTTAAAAATAAACCGTTTAATGCGTTTGAGGCTTTTAGATCAGGAAAAGTACAGTTTGGTGACTTTGCGGTAGTAAGTCAACACGACACCGCCGCGATGGAGGATCAAAATAATTTGAAGGGTGGGATCGATTTTGATTCGTCTAAAATTGATTTGGAGGTTACTTCTGATCCGTTGCTGGTTGCTAGTTGCTCGTCGCTTGAGGACAAACAAAAACGCGCAGAATGTTTTTCTAGCAACCAGCAACAAGCAACCAGCAACAAGGGTATCGAGTTTCATTTCACATCTGAACAAATAAAAGACATGCGCCAAAACATCACAGGATTTAATCCGGTGATTATGAGTATCCAGCCGATTGTGAACCTTCCGTTATTTCTTGGCTTAAACGATTTTAATGAAGAACCCGCAGATACCGAAACAGTGGAGGCGGACAGTTCCGATCTTTTAGCTAAATTAGAAGAGTTTTCTTACAATAATTTTAACTAATCATAATCTTGACAAAAAGTTATACATAGGTTATACTTTTTCTAGATCGGAGGCGGGCATAATGATTAAAATTAACACCAAAGAATTTTTACATAATTTTTCCAAATATAAAGAGAAGGTCAAAGCGGGCGAAAGAGTTGTCGTCTGTGAACACAAAAAACCGATATTGGATATAACCCCTCATGAAGAAAAAATCAGCAAACCCGGTTGGAAACGCAATCATTTTGTTCTTCCGGATGATGGTCAGTCCATAACCAAGCTGCTTACCAAAGAACGACAGGAATCGAGATACTAATGAAGGCCTTCGTAGACACATCAACTCTTGCTAAAAAATACAAAGAAAACGAGCCTGGCAGAGAACAGTTTTTCGAAATTCTGGAAGAAGTCAACCAAATTATCGTCTCACCGGTGACCTATATTGAACTTATTTGTTTAATAAAAAGATATTTTGAAGACTTTAAACAAAAACCTTCCCACCTTAAAAAACTTAAAAAAGAAATTGATTTAGACTTTGGATATTTCCATGAAGTTTCCATGGATGATAATTTAAAAAATATTGCTTATGGACTTCGACAAAAACACATGGTCAAATCTCTCGATTTGATTCAATTATCGGCCGCAAAAATTTCTAATGCGCAAATAATAATTACTTCCGATAAGCATCTCTACAAAATAGCTTCCAAAGAATTAAAAAATGTCCAGTTGGTGATTTAGATCCTTTTAAGCCTTGGCCGACTGAAGCATATCCGCCGCATGTTTAAGGGATAGGGCGTGGTCTTCATCGCCGCTCATCATCTCGGCCAGTTCCGCCACGCGCGCCTCAGCGTTTAATTCATCCACGCTTGTGACCGCCCGCTTGTCTTTAACGGACTTAGTGACCTTAAAATGGGCATCAGCAAAGGAGGCAATCTGAGGGAGATGTGTTATCAAGAGAACCTGGCGGTTTTGAGCGATTTCTTTAAGCTTACGCCCGGTAGTGGTGCCGAGGCGTCCGCCGATCTGGGCATCGATCTCATCGAAAATAAGCACCGGAATCGGATCGACCTTAATCAGCGCCTTTTTAAGCGCCAGCATCACCCGCGCCGCCTCACCGGAAGAAACAATCTTGGCCAACGGTTTTAAATCTTCCCCGGCATTCGGACTTATGTAAAACTCCACATTGTCTGCGCCTGTCGCAGAAAAATCATCTTTCGCAATCTTCACATCAAACTTCACATCATTAATGCCGAGTTCTTTGAGTTCTTTTTCGATAGTTTTCTTAAGCGCAGTACCGGCCGCTTTACGCTTCTTTGTCACCTTGGCGGCAAGCACTTCGAGCTCTTTGATCTGTTTAGCCAAGGCCTTTTTGAGCTCTTCATCATTGTGTTCGAGATTGGAAAGAAGATCCAATCGTTCGCGGCTCTCACCGTAAAATGCACGCGCATCCTCAAGCGAAGGACCAAATTTTTTCAAAATGTCATAATAGGCATCATAACGATTATTAATTTCCTCAGCGGACGTGGCATCAAAAGACAGACCGCTCGCATAATCCTGCAAATCCAAAAGCAGCTGATCGTTAATTTCTTGCAGTTGATTAAGCGACTCCATCAAACTTTCTGTTGATTCATCGACCTCATTAAGCGTCTGCATAGGAGAGAAGGCTTTTCTGATTTTCTCGCTTGTGCCTTGCTCACCTTCGAGAACATTCAAAATCATGGCCACCGATTCACCCAGCTTTTCGGCATGATTAATACGCGCCACTTCGGCTTTAACTTCCTCATAATCGGCATCTTCTAAAGAGACTTGCTCAAGTTCCTTGACTTGGTGCGTCAGAAGATCAAGCTCACGCTCCCGTGAAGAAGAGAGGTTGGCCAGCTCACTAATCTTTTTCTGCGTTTGTTTGTATTCGCCATAGACAGTTGTATATTCATCCAATTCTTTATCGTACTTTACCAATCGGTCAAGCATACCAAGGTGATAGTCGGCACACAAAAGCATTTGATGATCATGCGGCCCGTGAAAATCCATCAGCCCGGCACCAATGGCCTTAAGCTGAGCGGCGGTCACATTCATGCCGTTGACTTTGATCTTTTTACGCCCATCGGAAGTGAAGGAGCGGTGAATGATAAGCTCGCCTTCCCCATCCGCACAAAAATCTTCTAAGGTCTCTGCCTTAAGAGCCTCGGTGCCTTGCAAATCAAAGACCGCCTCAATAACACAAGGCAAGTCGGCATCACGGATTTGTGACGTTTGCAATTTTTCCCCCAGGGCAATGCGCAAAGCACCGATAATAATCGATTTGCCCGCGCCGGTCTCCCCGGTCAAAATATTTAAGTTGGAATGGAAGTCAAGGTTAAGCTTGTCGATCAAGCCAAAATTCTGGATGGACAACTGTGTAAGCATGCAATCATTATAGCAAACTTGCTGGATTGGACAAATAATTAAAAAATTAGAAAGAAAAATTTAAAAAGAAAATGAAAAAATAAAATAAATTAAGAAATTAGAATTAAAAACCGTATTTGGTAGTTAGTCATTGGTAATTGGTGTTTAAATGACATAAGTAAAAACTTTTAAAAAATGGCATTATATCGCTTTCAAAATTTTACGTTTTTTTCATATCAATACCAACTACTAATTACCAATTACCAAGTACCATTTTCAATTTTTAATTTTTCTCAATTCTAAATTTTCTTTTTTATTTTTTACTTCTTAATTTTAACTTAATTAAGTAATATGTGCGTCCGACGCCTTGTGTTATAATCAATCCCATGCTCCCCAAAGATACGCCCCAATTTAAATGGATCTCAGCCATTATTATAGCACTTCTCGGCTTTGGAATTTATTGTAATACCCTCGGGGCCTCGTTTCAATTTGATGACAGGGACTTTATCACCCATAATCGCAATATCCAGGATATCACGGATGTGAAAGCGATCTGGAACTCTCTCGGACATCCCAGCCGTTTTGTGACCTTTTATACATTTGCGCTCAACTATCATTTCGACAAATACAATCCGTTTGGCTATCATTTAGTGAATGTCTTAATTCATCTGGCAAACGGACTTCTGGTCTGGATATTTTCCGGACAAATCATCCGCCTGGGGACAAGTAATCAAAAAATTAAGGAAAATGCCCATATCATCGCGCTTGGTGTAGCATTATTTTTCGTGACACATCCTTTGCAAACACAGGCCGTGAGCTACGTCACCCAAAGATTCACGGCACTTGCTACCCTATTTTATGTGATGACGCTGTGTTTGTATATTAAGGCCCGGCTCGATAAAAATTATTACTTATTTGCCGCCGGCATTGTCACGATGGTGCTCGGAATGTTCAGCAAACAGATCACATTTACCTTACCGATCATGATCATTTTTATTGAATTTCTTTTTTTGCGTGAAAAATTGGTGTCAGATCTCGCAACAAAACGTTGGTCAATGCGAGATCTGACACCAATTTTTCTGTTGCCATTCTGTTTACTGATCCCATCATTCTTTAACTTTGATCTGTCGAAAACCTTAGGCATGACAACACCATCGGGTTCGCATGATTACGACATCATAAACGCGCCCAAATATTTTCTAACCCAATTCCGCGTTATCCCGACTTATTTAAAATTGCTTCTCATTCCGATCAATCAAAACCTCGACTATGATTTTCCATTATCCAATAGTTTGTTTGAGCTAAAAACATTGTTAGGAGGGCTGCTGTTGCTCAGCCTTTTTTTGTACGGTATTTTTTCCCTTAAAAAAGACAAGCTCGTTGGATTCGGCATTCTCTGGTTTTTTATCGCGATCAGTGTTACCTCAAGCATTATTCCGATCCATCACGTCATTTTCGAACACCGTATGTATTTGCCTATGGTGGGTTTGAGTCTGGCGATCACAACGCGCATGTTCGATAGAATCAATAATACGCGCGTCTTTATGGTTTTCTTTGTGCTTATTATTGCGGTGCTATCTGTTTTAACGTTTCAGCGCAACAAAGTCTGGCAGAGCGAGCAGAGCCTCTGGGAAGACATTATCACTAAATCGCCCGCCAAAGCCAAACCGCACAGCAATCTCGGCACCATTTATTTTGAAAACAGACGTTATGACGATGCGCTTGAAATGTTTAACAAAGCCATCACATTTCTCCCCGAGTATTCCCGCGCCTATAACAATAGAGCCGCCGTCTATATCCAAATGAATAAACCGGAACTGGCCATTCAAGATTTAAACGCCGCTTTGGAAATGGGCCTTGAGCAATCCGAAGTTTATAATAACCGGGGAGACGCCTATGAAAAACAACGCAAGTATGATTTAGCCCTTAAAGATTATCAAAAGGCGATCGAGCTTAGGCCCACCAATGCCAAAGCGCATGATAATATAGGAACAATCCTCGGCGGGCGGAGCGACCATAAAGGCGCGATTGAGAAGTTTAATCAAGCGATTGCTATACGACCGGACTTTGCCGATCCGTACAATAACCGCGGCGTTATCTTTCTGCGCGAGAAAAAATATAAAGAAGCGATCGCCGATCTGAAAAAATCTCTGTCGCTTGATAAATATAATGTTCAAGCCTACAACAATCTCGGACTTGCTTACCTAAACCAAAATGATCATAACAGTGCGATAACCTACTTTCAAAAAGCTCTTCAATACAGCCCCAATTATGTTGCGGCCAGAAACAGCCTCGGAATTATCTATGGAAAGGAAGGACGCCTTGATTTAGCACTCAAAGAGTTTAATACAATTAAACAAATTAATCCGAATTTTATGGACGCGTATAATAATGCCGGGCTTGCGCTGCGCCGGCTTAAACGTTTTGATGAGGCCATCGCCGAATACAGCTCAGCACTTCAAGTTAATCCCAAAGCAGCATCCGTCTATTACAATCGTTCGCTTTGCTTTTTTGAAATGGGAAAATATGAAGAAGCCTTAAAAGACGCCGAGGCCGCCAAACGCCTGAAATATCCAGTGGCTGATCAATATTTGCAGATGATTAGGGAAAAGATGTAAACCCCGTCGCTTTGCTTCGCAAATCGAAGTTAGCAGAAGCTAACGAGATTAACAAAGCGAAGCAGCGGAGGTGAACTGGAGCGGGAGACGAGAATCGAACTCGCGTCACCAGCTTGGAAGGCTGGGGTTCTACCACTGAACTACTCCCGCAAAAACAGCTAAATCAGAAAACACATAATATCGCACAAGTCACTTTTGAGCAAGAATTTAATCAAAACTTCTAAAAAATTTAAAGAATTAATCTTTTTTAGGAGATTTCGAAACTAACTTGTATAGATGTGAAACATAGTAAGTAAACTTTATTGACGCACCATGATAGTCCTCTATAGGATGAGAGCCAATATACAAAAAACTAAAATTATTGTTCAAAGCTCTTCTAAAAATATCTTTACGATCATAAATGAATGAAGCTCCGACAATATAAATGGGTAGACCTTCTTTTACTTCCTGTTTTTTTGTATCAATCCATTTGGTTAGTTTTTCCGGATTGTTGATGGGATAATATTCTGTTTTAAGATTCGCATAATACTGAATAAAAGGAGAATCATCTACTGCAATAATAGAAGAATTTTTAGGGACTTGTGTTTTCAGCCAAAGAGCAAAGGCTTTTTCTCCCGAAAAATCTTTACGAAAAAATATAAGCGGATGAATACTTCCAAACAAGAGAAAAAATACCGCCAAAAAGACAATATTCCCCAAAACCCTTTTTTTTTCAAATAATGCGTAAAGTGCATGCCCCATAAATAAGAAAAAAGGAAACGATGTTATCATTAAATAACGAGGCTTATAATTAGATGTATTTCCAAAATAAAAAAAGCTAAGCATCCATATTAAAAAAAATATGCCATAAAATTTATTCTCTGTACGCTTGAACAATAAGACCACACCAGCAACTGCACATACCATCCCCAAAGAAGATACTTGAAAAAGTAAATCCTGAGTCGCAAATGGCAATTTTTTAGAAAATAGGCCCAGGTATGAAACGATCGCCGTATTATCTTCAAACAGTGTTTTAAATAGCACACGGTAAAGATAAAAATAGGCTGATATTGATAAAATAACAACAAATGGAAGAGCTGCCCCAAAAACATTTCTTAACATAAAAGTATTTTTTGAAAACTTTATATATGGAGGTTTGGCCGTTATATATGGATGAAGATAAAACAAAAAATAAATAGGCACAAAAATGATGGCTGACTCACGAACAGTAACTGCAAAAGCTATCATAACGGAAGACGCCATTAATTTCACAAACGAATTTTGTTTATGAAAATACTGAAGTAGCAATATAGATAAAAAAATAAAAAAAGCTTCAATTCCCTGCGGCTTACCATAGGTGGTAACCGATAAAAACATGGGGCTAATACCGTATAAAAATGCTGAAAAAAAAGCTATTCTTTTATTTGCAAAAATCTCATTGATCAGTAGGAAAATTACAACAACACAGAGGGAGGCAAAAAACATATTGGTAAGTATAATACTCAACTCCGCACTGTTTGAATTTGAAAATAACCTGTAAGGGATATATGTCAGCAGATTAATAATAACGCTCCCAAATCTGCCGTTAACTTGACCATGTAGCTGGCCTAATTCAAAACTTCGCTCAACAGCCATTGCCATTTTGACTGAGTCGAAATTAAACAATCCATCATTTTTAAAAAATAACCGTAGACCAAATGAAAAAAGAAAAAGGAGGCAGGAAATCCCTTTTGTAGACATAGGCAAATAAGCCTTTCGCAAGATTAAATGGGCAGGGCAGGATTCGAACCTGCGAAGCGAAGCGCAACAGATTTACAGTCTGTCCTCGTTGACCACTTGAGTACCTACCCAAAAATAGAGCGGATAGCGTTTAGCGAACAGCGAAAACTTTAAAATATAAAAACTATACGCCATACGCTAAGCACTAACCGCTAAAATGGAGCTGGCGAGAGGCCTCGAACCCCCGACCTGCTGATTACAAGTCAGCTGCTCTACCAACTGAGCTACGCCAGCAAATATCTTTAATCGGTATCGGTTTCGATACCCGTTTCGTCCTACGGTAACGTTTTATGATACCGATACGGGCCTCGACACCGTCAACCGACATACGATCTTTTAGAAAGAGCCCACAATATAACAGATTTTGTGTTTTGTGTAAAGTGTGATTTTTCCCAAAATTTAAGTTTTTAAGGCCTTTTTTGAGAAAAATGCTTTGTAATCGAGTCATATTCTGTATAATACAACGCAATGAAAGTAACTCTCCTGGTACCCACGCTCAACGAAATAGATGGCATGAAAAGTGTGATGCCCAAAGTGAACCGCGATTGGGTACATCAAATCCTTATCGTCGATGGGCAATCAACCGATGGCACGGTCGAATACGCCCGGGAGCAAGGCTATGAAGTTGTTGTCCAAAAGAAAAAAGGCATGCGTCACGCCTACATGGAAGCCTTGCCGCATGTAACGGGGGATGTTATTCTTACCTTCAGCCCTGACGGTAACTCCATTCCTGAGCTTATTCCTGAATGCATTGATAAATTTAAAGAAGGCTATGATATGGTTATTGTTTCGCGTTATGCCGAGGGGGCTAAAAGTTATGATGATGATGCGGTAACCGCCTTCGGCAATTGGCTTTTTTCAACGACGATCAGTTTGCTGCACGGCCACCGCTATGCCGATGCCATGGTTATCTACCGGATATATCACAAGAAATTAATCAGCGAATTAGATCTCGATAAAGATGAGAGCTACGCATTTGAAGAAAAAATGTTTGATACGGTTGTTAGTTGGGAGCCGCTCTTATCTGTCCGTGCGGCCAAACGTAATTTAAAAATTGCCGAAATCCCCGGCGATGAGCCGGCCCGCGATGGTGGTGAACGCAAACTGCAAGTCATGCGTTGGGGTGCGGCCTATATGTTTGAAGTATTCCGTGAAGTTTTTGTTTGGAAATAAGAGAGTGTCATCATGAGCGCTTCTTCCATAAACAATATTGCAGTAATCGGCGACGGGGGATGGGGCACAACGATTGCCATTCACCTCACCAATAAAGGATATAATGTTACTTTATGGGGACCTTTTGCGCACTACACCGCACGGCTTGATAAAAACCGTTACAATTCGAAATTTCTCCCCGGCATACGTATTCCAAAAAAAACAATCATCACAAGCAATCTTACAGAAACGCTGGAATCCGCCGACCTGGTTGTCTTTGCCGTTCCGTCGAAGTTTGCCGCAAGCGTCGTCGGACAAATGCGACAAACAAAAGTTGACCTCACCAAAAAGCTGTGTTTAAGCCTGACCAAAGGCTTTGATGAACGTTCCCTCAAACGCATCTCGGAAATTATTGACGACAAACTTAACTTCAAACAGGTTGCTGTTTTATCCGGCCCGAATATTGCCTCTGAAGTAGCTAAAGGTGTGCCGTCGATGGCGGTGATCGCCTCTAAAAGTAAAGCAACAGCCGCAAAAATCCAACAGGTGATTCACTCAGAGACATTCCGTATCTACACCAACACCGATTTGATCGGCGTTGAGCTGGGAGGAAGCATTAAAAATATCATCGCCCTGGCCTGCGGTGTCTGTGACGGTTTGGGGTATGGCACCAACACCAAGGCGGCGCTTCTCACCCGGGGCCTGGCCGAGATGACCACACTCGCCGAAGCGCTTGGTGCAAGGCCTAAAACATTTGCCGGGCTTTCAGGACTGGGGGACCTTGTGACCACATCCTTTAGTGAGCGCAGCCGCAACCGCACCGTTGGCGAGAAACTCGGCAAGGGCAAAACCATCAAGCAAATCACATCCAACATGGAAATGGTGGCCGAAGGCGTTGAAACAGTCAAAAGTATCCTCAAAATAAGCCGGAAACTTGGTATCGAAATGCCGATTTCCAAGGAAATCCACGCCATCATCTACAAAGGCAAATCCCCCAAAAAGGCCGTTATTGACCTCATGGGCCGCGATCTCAAAGCCGAGTAACCCCAAATTTATCCTTTGCATCAACTTAGGTATCATGTATAATTGACCTTCTGTTATAAACAGTACTGTCATAAGTATTAGTATTTATATATACGGAGCGTAGCGCAGCTGGCTAGCGCACTGGCATGGGGTGCCAGGGGTCGCAGGTTCGAATCCTGCCGTTCCGATTATTTTTTCTTAATTTACGGAAGCGATAGCGGACGTAAATTAGATGAAAATATTATCCCGAGCCCCGCTGCTTTCTTGCGAAAGCAAGAAGCGGGGCGAGAGACCATTTTTACATTAACCATAACCAAAATAACGAGATACACATGTTCGGTAAAAAAGACAAAGACAATTCAGATGCGGATGATAAGAAAAAAGACAGCTTTTCTCATGAGAAAAGAAAGCATAAACGTTTTTCACGCAATTACATTTTATCCTACCGCGAAGCCGACAATCCGGATAAAAAGCACGCGGTCACACAACTTAAAAATATAAGCGAAGGCGGTATTTGTTTTATCACCGATGATGCGTTTAAACCGGGCACTGTGTTAATCCTGGAACTTAATACGCCTTACATTGCCGAGACAACCTACTTAGAAGGCATGGTTTTGGAATCAAGCGAAAAAGTTCAAAACATGATTTATGAAACACGGCTGCAGTTCGGCCAACTGCGCCCTGAGTCGGAGTTTTTACTTCAAAAAATGATTGATTACTTTAAAAACGGAGACAAACAATAAATGAATAAGATCAATATTGGTTTATTTGGTTACGGTGTTGTCGGACAAGGCGTCGTTAAATATTTGTCCAAATTCCGTTCAGAATATAAGAAAAAATACAATACAGACTTTGTGCTGAAGACTTTGTGTGACCGCAGTTACACCAAAAAAGACACAGGCAAACTCAAAAGCACAAAGTTAACTAAAAACATCAATGACATTCTCAATGACGAATCGATTGATGTTTTGATCGAACTGATCGGAGGCATGCAGCCGGCCAAGGACGTTGTTGTACGCGCGCTTAAAAAGGGCAAGCATGTGGTAACAGCCAACAAGGGTTTAATCGCCGCGCACGGCAAAGAGCTCTTTGCGCTCGCCAAGGCGAACAACTGCTTTTTATACTATGAGTCTGCCGTTGGCGCCGGTATTCCGATTATTAAAACAATATCCGAATCAATCGCCGGCAACACATACAACGGCGTGTACGGCATCATCAATGGCACATGCAATTTCATCCTCGATGAAATGGCCAACAAAGGCCTGACCTTTGAAGAGGCGCTTAAGCTCGCGCAAGACAATGGCTATGCCGAAGCCGATCCGCCTTTAGATATCAATGGAATGGATGCAACCTATAAGCTTGCCATCCTCGTCAACCTAGCCTTTGGCAAATTCATTAATGTCAAAGATATTTATACAGAGGGCATCGATCATTTGTCACACGATGACATTGAAGCGGCCAATAGTTTGGATTTAAGCATCAAACTTTTAGCGATTGCCAAAAACGTCGATGGAAAGATTGAAGCGCGTGTGCATCCGACACTGATTTCAAAGAGCCATCCTTTGGCATCGATTCACGGCGTCTTAAACGGTGTGTTTTTAGATACAGCGCCGCTCGGCAATATATTATTGTCCGGCGAAGGCGCAGGGCAATACGCGGCCGCCTCAGGGGTCATAAGCGATTTAATCAATTTGATCTCGCATGATGCATCCAAGACATTGTACTGCAATGATGAAAAGGAAGTGGCGCTTAAACTAAGCAAGCTCGATGATGTTGAAACAAAATTTTACCTGCGCTTTATGGCGATGGATAGACCCGGTGTGTTATCAGAGATCACCGGCATCCTCGGCAAGGCCGGCATCGGCATTAACTCGGTGACCCAAAAAGTGCATGGTCAAGCCAAACATGTGCCGGTTATTATGCTGACAGAACCGGCAACCGAAAGAAAACTAAGAAGCGCGCTTAGTAAAATCGGCAAGCTTAAAAATATCAAAGGCAAACCGGTGGCGATTAGAATGGAGAAATTAAAGTGAGTTGGCGTGGTTTAATCCATGAATACCGTGATCTTTTACCTGCGGTCAAAGACGAAAACATCGTAACACTGCATGAGGGCAACACACCTCTGATCTATTCCGATGATTTGTCTAAACGCACCGGACTTAAGGTCTACGCAAAATATGAAGGCCTCAATCCGACGGGTTCGTTTAAAGACCGTGGGATGACCATGGCGATGTCGAAGGCCCGTGAGGACGGCGCCAAGATTGTGATGTGCGCATCAACCGGCAACACATCGGCCTCGGCAGCGGCCTATGCCGCGCGCAGCGGGACAATCGATTGTGTTGTGATTATCCCCGAAGGAAAAATTGCTTTGGGGAAACTTGCGCAGGCCATGATTCACAAAGCCAAGGTTTTGCCTATTGCCGGCAACTTTGATGATGCGCTAAATATCGTTAAAGAGATCACAGACAATTATCCGGTGGAGTTGGTTAATTCGATTAATCCGTTTCGCATCGAAGGGCAGAAGACAGCAAGCTTTGAGATTTGTGATGCGCTTGAAGACGCGCCGGAGTTTCACGCCATTCCTGTAGGCAATGCCGGCAATATCACCGCTTACTGGAAAGGCTACAAAGAGTATAAAGAGCATGGTAAGACAACGCAGCTGCCCAAGATGCTCGGCTTTCAGGCGGCAGGCGCCGCACCGATTGTGCATGGTCATCCCATCGATAAACCGGAGACCATCGCGACCGCCATCCGTATCGGAAATCCGGCGAGCTGGAAACCGGCCGAGGCGGCCCGCGATGAATCGGGTGGGCTTATCGATATGGTGACAGACGATGAAATTTTAGAGGCGTATAAAATCCTGGCGGCCAACACAGGCATCTTTGTTGAGCCGGCATCCGCGGCATCGATTGCCGGTCTTCTTAAGCTGAGCGAACAAGGGTATTTTGATGAGCACAAGGGTGCGCGCATTGTTTGCACAGTGACAGGCCACGGACTTAAAGATCCGAATACAGCGATCAGCGCCATCGAAGAGCCGAAGCAAATCCCTGGCGACATTAACGCGATTTTGAAAGAGATAGGGTTATAAGTGTGAATAAATATATCGGGCTCGAGGCCGGCATAGGAATTATTCAACGCTATGCGCCATAAGCCTTAAGCCATATGGCTTACAGCTTACGGCCTATGGCTTAATACCCCGAGAGCCTTAGTTGTAAATATGAACAATTTGAAAAACAAACGCGTGCTGATCACCTGCGGACCAACTTGGGTGCCGATCGATGATATGCGCGTGATAAGCAATAAATCAACCGGCACGCTCGGCCATATTGTCGCCGGGCTACTTGAAAAAAAGTCGGCCAACGTAACGCTTTTAGAAGGACCGGTCACACGTAACTTTGTGGCCCGGACAACCGTGATTAAGAAATTTCATTTTTACGATGAGTTTCTTGTTCTTTTTAAAAAGGAACTTAAAAAAAAGTACGATGTTATTATTCATGCGGCAGCGGTTTCCGATTACAGGCTTAAGAAAGAACATTCACAGAAAATCAGCTCAAGGCATGAAAAGCTGACACTTGATCTTGTTCCGACAGAAAAGCTGATCTACAAGATCAAAAAACTAAATCCAAAAACGCTTTTGGTGGGGTTCAAACTCGAAACCGAGATGACCAAAGCAGTAGCACTTGAAAAAACAGAAGGTTTGTTTACCAAGGCTCACTGCGATTACGTGATCGCTAACAGTTCGATCGATAAATCGTATAAGGCGTATTTGATAGACAAAGACAAAAACTTTCTTGCGCATGAAAAGACAAGAAAGTCAATTATAGAAAAACTGATAGAAGAATTGAATAAAGCATTATGAAATACATCATCATCGTTCCAGACGGCATGGCCGATAATCCGATCGCAGAGTTAGGCGATAAAACACCGCTTCAGGCGGCCCGCACGACCAATATGGATTATCTGATCACGCGCAGTATGACCGGCCTTGTGCAGACTATTCCGGAAGGCATGCCACCGGGGTCCGACATCGGCAATATGGCGCTTCTTGGATACGATCCTCAGGAAGCCCACACGGGACGCGCGCCGCTTGAGGCCGTTAATCAAGGCATTGATTTGGCCGAGGATGAAATTGCTATTCGCTGTAACCTTGTCACGATTAAAGACAGTGAAATGACCGATTACAGCGCCGGGCATATCTCAACCAAAGAAGCGGTTCAGATCATTCAAACACTCGCTGATGAAATGGATTTGCCGAATGTGAAGTTTTATCCCGGCAAAAGCTATCGGCATACCGTTGTGATGAAGGTGCTTGATGTACAGAAGTATTTGAATATTAAAACCGTGCCGCCGCATGACATTTTAAATAAAGATATTACGCCGTATTTACCGGAAGGTCCGGAAGCCGTGATGCTTTTAAAATTAATGGAACGCTCACGCGATATTCTCAAAAGTCATCCAATCAATAAGGTGAGGATGGATCTCGGGGAGAATCCGGCGGATATGATTTGGCTGTGGGGACAAGGGAGCAAGCCTGAGCTCACGCATTTTAAGGACAAATTTAATCTCGATGGCGCGATTATCTCGGCGGTGGATTTGGTCAATGGCATTGGACGGCTCGCAGGCCTTGAAGTGATTGATGTGCCCGGCGCAACAGGCTATTACGACACCGATTATTTGGCCAAAGCCCAGTATGCACTAAAGGCGCTCGATGACAAAGACTTTGTTTACGTGCATATCGAAGCACCGGATGAGGCAGGGCATAATGGCGACGCTGAAGCTAAAGTGGAATCGATCGAGCGCATCGATCAGGATGTTGTCGGGACCATCCTCAATCACTTTGATGCTAATGATGATGTGAGGATTTTAATATTGCCGGATCATCCGACACCGGTTGAACTGCGCACGCACACCAATGACCCTGTGCCGTTTCTGATGTACGGCAAAGGCATTGAGGCAACAGGTGCAACAGCATTTGATGAAAGCGCGGCAGGCGAGTACGGCGTTCAGTTTAAAAGTGGGGAGAAATTGGTTAACCATTTTATAAATAAATTCGTAACGTAGGGGCGGCTCGTGAGCCGCCCTAAATAGGCGATAAATTAGGGCCGTTCACGAACGGCCCCTACATTATTTTTATTACGGAAAGAACAAGATGAGCACAAAACAAATCATCGTAAAAAAATTCGGCGGATCATCCGTCGCCAATATAGACCGTGTTAAGGCCGTGGCCAAACGCATTGTTGATTCCAAAAAACGCAACAATAATATCGCTGTGGTCGTATCCGCCATGGGTGACACGACCGACGAGCTCGAAGAGCTGGCATTTAACATTTCCAAAACACCGCCTGACCGCGAGATGGATATGCTCATGGCCTCGGGCGAGCAGATCTCGGCGTCACTCCTGGCTATGGCGGTTAAAGCCTTAGGACACGATTCGATTGCGCTCACCGGCCCGCAAGTCGGCATTAAAACAGACGGTTCGCACACCAAAGCCAAGATCGAACGGATCAGCGCTAAGCGTATTCGCGATGCGTTTAATGCCAATAAGATTGTGATCGTGGCCGGCTATCAAGGCCTTAATGACAATCAAGACATTACAACACTCGGCCGCGGCGGATCAGACCTAACGGCGGTCGCCTTGGCTGTCGCGCTTAAGGCCAACGTGTGTGAAATTTATACCGACGTGGAAGGGATATACACAACCGATCCACGCAAAGTTAAAACTGCGAAGAAGCTTAAAAAGATCACATTCGAAGAGATGCTTGAGATGGCGTCCCTCGGCGCGCAGGTCATGCAGGCGCGCTCCATTGAAGTCGCTAAAAAATTTAATATGCCGATCCATGTCAGATCGAGTTATTCCAAAGCGGAAGGAACGATGATTATGAGAAGAAACACCAAAATGGAAGAGATCGCCGTGCAAGGCGTAACCAGCAATAAATCAGAGGCCAAGATCACAATCAACGCTGTGCCCGATAAGGCAGGGATCGCCGCGCAACTGTTTAACGCGGTCTCCAAAGTCGGCGCCAATGTTGATATTATCGTGCAGAATGTCAGCCATAAAAAATTAAGCGACATTTCCTTTACTGTGCCGAAGACGGATTTAACAAAGGCGCTTAAGGCCACGCAGACCGTCGCTAAAAAGCTAAAAGCAGGCGAAGTAACGAGCGATAAAAATATCGCGCGTGTCTCCGTTGTCGGTTCGGGCATGCGTTCGCATCAGGGCATTGCCGCGCGGATGTTTGAGACACTCGCGAAAAATAAAATTAATATCGATATGATTTCAACATCGGAAATCAGCATCTCGTGTATTATCAATCAAAAACAGACGGAAAAGGCGATGCAGGTCCTTCATCGGGCATTTATAGGATAAGCAAAACACTGTAGGGTTTGAGGTGTTAGGTGTTAGGTTAAAGGGGAAATAAAATTTTCCACCTAAAACCCAAAACCTAAAACCTTTTACCGTTTTAATTTTAGGAACCTTATTATGACTAAAAATATAACAATATACGATACGACCCTCCGCGACGGCTCCCAGACCGAAGGCATATCTTTTACGGTGAACGACAAAATCAAGATCACCGAAAAGTTAGACGAGCTTGGTGTGCATTATATCGAAGGCGGCTGGCCGGGCTCAAACCCGAAGGACAAAGATTACTTTGCGCATTACAAAGGCAAAAAGCTTAAGAATGCGATTATCACCGCCTTTGGCTCCACACGCCGGGCCGATACAAAACCGGAGGATGATCACAATCTAAACGAGCTGATCAACTCCGAGGCTGCGACCATTTGCATCTTCGGTAAGACCTGGGACTTGCATGTCAAAGATGTGATCAAATGCTCACTTGATGAAAATGTAAACATGATCGCGGACTCCGTCCAATTTTTAAAGGCACATAAAAAGGAAGTGTTTTATGATGCCGAGCATTTCTTTGACGGTTATAAAAATAATCCTAAGTATGCGCTTAAAACGGTCTTGGCCGCCCAGGAAGCCGGTGCCGACTGCATTATCTTCTGCGACACCAATGGCGGCACACTGCCGTCTGAGATCAAGCAGATCATAGAAGAGATCAAAGATAATTTCACAACCGAGATCGGCATCCATTGCCATGATGATTTGGATTCAGGGGTCGCCAACAGCATCGCCGCGATTGAAGCCGGATGCACGCATGTGCAGGGAACATTCAATGGTTTGGGTGAGCGCTGCGGCAATGCGAATCTGACCACCATCATCGGGATTTTATCCGCCAAGATGAAACAGAAATCCATTCCGGATAAAAACATCAAAAAGCTGATGGACACCGCGTATTTTATTAGCGAGGTCAGCAACTTTGCGATTCCAAACAATGCCGGGTTTATCGGACACTCTGCCTTTACCCATAAGGGAGGCGTGCATATCGATGCCATGCTTAAAAATCCAAAGGCCTACGAACACGTGGCGCCGGAGCAGTTCGGCAACCGCCGGCATTTTGTAACGTCCGAGATCGCCGGGAAAATGCCTTTGGTGCTTAAGGCCGAGCAGCTTAATATCAAACTCGATAAAAAGAGTCCGGAAGCCAAACAGATCATGGAAGAACTGCAAAAGAAAGAGCATGACGGCTATCAGTTTGAATCGGCAGACGCGTCGTTTGAGCTGTTTATGAAACGCTCGCTTAAAAAGTACGAACCGTTTTTTAAACTCGAAGGCTTTAAGACGGCATCCGAGCGCCGCAATGACGGACGTGTCTTTGCCGAGGCAACAGTCCGCTTGAGTGTAGAGGGGGAGGAGCAGTACAGTGCCAAGGACGGTGACGGGCCGGTGGATGCGCTCGATAAGGCATTGCGTTCAGCCTTAACCAAGTTTTATCCGTCGCTATCGCACATGCATTTGGTGGATTACAAGGTACGCGTGTTGGATTCTAAAGACGGGGCAGGGGCCAAGGTGCGTGTACTTATTGAATCGCAGGATGAGCATGGGTCGTGGATGACTTGCGGCGTGCATGAAAACCTGATCGAAGCCTCGTGGGAAGCCCTGACGGATAGTATTGAGTATAAACTGCTTAAGGATCATAAAAAATAGGGATTGAGGGATATAGGATTAAAGGGTAGAGGCAAATTGCCCCCTCCCTTAGCATGATTATGAAAAACACATTAGCTGTATTTGAAAATTATAAAATTCGCCGTATTTATGACGAAAAGGAAGAAAAATGGTACTTCTCGATTGTTGATATTATCCAGGTATTACTCCAGCAATCTGACTATCAAGCAGCAAGAAATTACTGGAAAGTATTAAAAAACCGCTTAAAAAAGGAAGGAAGTCAGTCGGTTACAAAATGTAACCGACTGAAATTAGAAGCCGCTGACGGTAAAAAATACCTAACAGATGTTGCCAGCCCTGAAACCTTACTACGTATTATTCAGTCTGTGCCAAGCCCCAAAGCAGAGCCGATCAAATTATGGCTGGCAAAGGTCGGCTATGAGCGCATGCAGGAGATAGCTGATCCTGAGCGGTCACTTAATCGTGCCCGGGAAAACTGGGAAAAACAGGGACGCAGTCAAAAATGGATTCAACAGCGCATGCTGGGTCAGGAAACCCGGAACAAACTGACAGATTATTGGAAAGACCATGACATTACCGAAGAAGACGAATTTGCCATTTTGACTAATATTATCCATCAAGAATGGTCTGATATAAGCGTCAAGGATCATAAGAAATTAAAGGGACTCAAGACGCAAAACTTGCGTGATCACATGACAGAAGCCGAACTCATCTTTACGGCTCTGGCTGAACTCTCCACCCGGCAGATCGCCGAAAGTACACAAGCGACCGGCATGAGCGAAAATAAAATGGCCGGTAAAAGAGGTGGCGGCGTTGCTAAAAAAGCGCGGCAGGAACTGGAGAAGAAAACGAAGAAAAAGGTTATTTCAAACGAAAACTATTTACCTAAAGATAAGAAGAAAAAACGAATAGGAAAACAATAAAGGAAGCCAACAGGTGACAATTTGTCACCGGTTCTCGTTAGGCTTCTGCATTGGTTGCTTCGTTCCGTGCGCCGTTTGCCTCTGCTAAACGGCTTAAGTCACTCAGCAATCCAATGCAAGCGGCTAACTCGAACCTATAAAACTGAGTCTGTCACTAATTGTGACAAACTGAAATTATAAGCAAAAAGCAACACAATTAACAATTTATTTTTATGATAACACAAAAAAGAAAACAATTAAGGTTAAAGAATTATGATTACAGACAAGCAGGGGTGTATTTTGTCACACTGTGTACGTTTGAAAAACTATCAATGTTTGGCAAAATCATTGATAAAAAAATGATATTAAACGATTTAGGAAAAATTGTGCAGGATGAATGGATAAAAACAGCCAATATACGCACCCACGTTTCGTTGGATGAATTTGTTATTATGCCAAACCATATCCATGGAATAATTATTATTAATAAAAACGATGTAGGGGCGACCCGGCGGGTCGCCCTTATGGGATTACAATCCGGATCAGTAGGCGCAATTATCGGTCAATTCAAATCCTCCGTCACAAAACGTATTAATGAACATCGCAACACACCAGGACGTTATGTTTGGCAACGAAATTATTACGATCATATTATCCGTAATGATGCGGATTTAAACCGCATTCGTCAATACATAACAAATAACCCAAAACAATGGGATATAGACGAACATAACCAAAAATTTATTTAAATGTTTAAAATATTCAGAGGCGACCCAACGGGTCGCCCCTACGGTGACAATTAATACGAAAAACATATATATTGAAACAATGAACGATTTACCGACTAAATATAATTTTAAAGAAATAGATGCGAAGTGGGCCGATAGGTGGGTTAAGGATAATGTATTCAATGCCAAGGCCGACACGAAAAAAGCGCCGTATGTGATCACGATCCCGCCGCCGAATGTGACGGGCATCCTGCATATGGGACATGCCTTAAACAACACTTTGCAGGATATCATTGTCCGTTACAAACGCATGAAGGGTGATGAGGCGTGCTGGATGGTCGGGACCGACCATGCCGGCATTGCCACGCAAAATGTCGTTGAGAAAAAACTCGCGCAAGAAAACAAAACGCGCCATGATGTCGGCCGTGAAGAGTTTCTTAAAGAAGTCTGGGACTGGAAAGAGCATCACGGCTCAACCATTATAAGGCAGCTCAAGGCCCTTGGCGCCTCCTGCGACTGGCCGCGCGAACGCTTCACTATGGATGAGGGTTATTCCGAGGCCGTTAAAAAGGTCTTCATCGAACTCTACAAAAAAGATTTGATCTATCAGGGCGAGCGCATTATCAACTGGTGCCCGCGCTGCAACACCGCTTTATCTGATGAAGAGGCCGAGCATCAGGAGCATCAAGGCACACTCACGCACATCCGTTATCCGTTTAAAGATAATCCAACAAAGCACGTGATTGTTGCGACCACCCGTCCGGAGACCATGCTGGGCGATACCGCTGTAGCCGTTAACCCGGAAGATAAACGTTATAAAGATTGCATCGGCCAAACGCTGATTCTGCCGCTTATGAATCGGGAAATCAAAATCATTGCCGATGACTTTGTTGATCCGGAGTTTGGAACAGGGGCCGTTAAGGTAACGCCCGCGCATGACCCCAATGACTTTGGCATGGGACAACGCCACAACCTTGAATTTATCAATGTGATGCATGAAGACGGCCGTATCAATAACAATGGCGGCGCGTTTAGCGGGCTCGACCGTTTTGAAGCGCGCAAAAAGGTTGTGGAAAAATTAAAGGAAGACGGCTTTTTCGAAAAAGTGGAGGATCATACCCACGCGGTCGGCCATTGTTATCGTTGTGATGACATTATAGAGCCGTATTTATCGAAGCAGTGGTTTGTAAAGATGGAGCCGCTCGCGGGGCCTGCCATTGATGCCGTTAAGACAGGCAAAATCAAATTTCACCCGGCGCGCTGGGAAAAAACATATATGAACTGGATGGAAAACATCCGCGACTGGTGCATCTCGCGTCAAATCTGGTGGGGGCACCGCATCCCGGTTTGGTATGACGCAGAGGGTAATATTTTTGTCGCGCATGATGAAGACGAAGCCAAGGCGCAGGCAAAAGAAAAACACGGCAAAGATGTCGCGCTCAGACAAGATGAAGACGTGCTGGATACATGGTTTTCCTCATGGCTGTGGCCGTTTGCCACCTTTGGCTGGCCGGAGAAAACAGACGACCTTAAAACATTTTATCCGGGCCATGCGCTGTTTACGGCGCCTGAAATTATCTTTTTCTGGGTGGCCCGCATGATCATGGCCGGGTATGAATTCATGGGCGACCTGCCGTTTAAAGATGTCTACATTCACGGAACCGTGCGTGATGCCAAAGGACGCAAGATGTCTAAATCGCTCGGTAACTCGATCGATCCTTTGGATATTATTGAAAAGTACGGGGCGGATGCGCTGCGTTTCAGTTTGATCATTAACTCAGGCCAGGACCTTTATATCTCGGAAGAGAAATTTGAAATCGGCCGCAACTTTGCCAATAAAATCTGGAACGCTTCACGATTGGTTATGATGAACACCGAAGGCGTTGATACAAGCACATCTCTAAGCGATATCGCCCAAAATGATCTTGATTTGCCCGACAAGTGGATCATTTCCTCTTTGAATACAACGATCGACAAGGTCAGCACCGCGATCGAAAGCTACCGTTATTCCGAGGCCGAGAGCCTGATCTATGATTTCTTCTGGAAAAATTTCTGCGACTGGTATTTGGAAATCATTAAAAACCGCTGGGATGATCCGACGACCAAGCAAGTGGCGCGCAAGGTCTTGGAAGAGTCACTGCGCATCATGCATCCGTTTCTGCCGTTTGTGACCGAAGAGGTCTGGCAGCATTTAAAAGAAGGTAACACCTTGTTATGCGTTGACGCGTGGCCCCAAAGCAATGCCAAGTTGATTGATCAAAAAATTGAGACGGAAATGGCAACGATCTTCGAACTCATCGGTTCGATCCGTAATATCCGCGCTGAGTGGAATATCAAGCCGGGTGAGAAAATCGATTGTTATGTAAGCACAGAAGAAGATAAAGCGCTCCTCGAAAACAATGCCGATTTAATTACAAGTCTCGCACGGCTTGGATCGATCACCATCGAAGATAAACTCTCGCAAACCAAAAATGTCGCTTCCACCGTTGTCGGGCCGATCAAATGCGCGATACCGCTCGGCGATGTGATCGATGTGGATAAAGAGAAGAAACGCATTGAGAAACAAATCGCGGATCATACCAAGCAGCGCACCGGGATTGAGAAGAGACTAAGCAATGAAAACTTTGTCGCCAAGGCCCCGGCGGATGTCATCGATAAAGATAAAGAAAAGCTGAAAGGGCTGATTGATAAGATTGAAAAGATGCAAGAGGTTGTTAATGCTTTAAAGCCGTAGGCCATAAAAAGGTGTTAGGTGTGAGGTTTTGGGTTTTAGTCGACTAACACCAAACACCTAAAACCTAACACCTCAAATCACGACATAGAACATACAGTTTATAATAATGAATAAAACTGTCATCAAACAAATCATCAAACTCGCTTTAATCGAAGATGCGGCGGCAAAAGATATAACGAGCAACACGTTGATTGCGAAGTCCGCGACATGCACCGGTAAAATTGTCGCCCGTCAAGCAGGTGTAGTCGCCGGGCTTGAGTTGGCCAAGGCCGCGTTTGTCGAGTTCGACAAATCAGTTAAAGTCAAACTGCTTAAAAAAGACGGCAGCACCGTGCGCCGCGGCGCGACGCTCGCCACTGTCACAGGGCCGACCCGCTCGGTTTTAGCCAGTGAACGCACCGCCCTTAATTTTCTTGGGTTTCTATCCGGCATCGCCACGACAACCAATGCTTATGTGAAAGAAACGCGCCCATACAAAGTAAAGATTCTGGACACCCGCAAAACCACGCCGACTTTGCGCGGCTTTCAAAAATATGCCGTTAAATGCGGGGGAGGGACTAATCACCGCTTTGACTTAAACGAACTTGTGCTGATCAAAGACAATCACCGCGCGATATATAAAAAATTCACAAGCCTTGCGGCTGCGGTTCAAAAATTCCGCACACAAACCAAAAAACCGATTGAGGTTGAGGTCGATACACTTGATGAGTTTAAAGATGCCTTAGCCGGAGAGCCTGACCTTATTTTGCTTGATAATATGACAACAGCCGAAATGCGCAAGGCTGTTGCGATCGCGCGCAAGCTACCGCTTAAAAAACGTCCGCTTCTCGAAGCCTCCGGCGGCGTAACGCTGCGTAATGTCAAAGCTATCGCGAAAACCGGTGTCGATCATATTTCCATCGGCGCACTGACACACAGCCATCAAAATTTTGATGTGTCTTTGGAGATCAAAGATGCTTAAAAAATATGTAACAACCCTTTTACTTTCTAGTGCACTTTGCTTGAGTTTACCTCATGGAATATTTGCACAAGACATGTTTGATGACCGCAGTCATTTGAAAGGTTTTATCGACAAATACCAGGACGTCCCCAAAGAAATCCTGCTGGAAATGATCAAGGATGATACGCTCACCGATTTCAAAACCGCCGCGGCCGTTAATGTGTTTAAAAAAAAATACAGCGCCGAGGCTGTCTCCAGAGAAAAGAAGAGGGTTGAGAAAATTCTGATCCGCCGTCTTAAAGACACCTCATCGCCTTTTGTGCAAGTGGAGATCATCGGCACGCTGGTTCAAATGGACCGCTATAAATACTTTAAGGCCATGGTGCCGCAGCTGATCTCTAAACTGAACCATTACAATAATGTGGTTAACGAAATGGCCTATACCAATCTTGATCAAATTATTCAATCCGGCACCGGGCGGCCGCGTGAAGCGCGTATTGTTTTTAACACGCTACGTAAAATTTTATTTCTTTCCCGCAAACGCTTAGCGACCGTGGAAACGCCGGACCAAAACCTCGCCAACAAGCTCAATCTTGTGCGCTGGTCGATCAAGGTGCTTGGCAATGAATACCTCAAAAAATTGCCAAATGAAGCGTTGAATTTATTGTAAAAATGAAGATTTCTAAAACATCCTGGGTCATTTTTACATTACTTGCTATTATCGCCGCCACCATTTGGCTGCGCTTCAGTTTTCCCCAATTATCCTTTATCAACCTATCCGTCGACCGCACGGAAGCTTTAACAATCGCCGAGGAATTTTTATCTTCCCAACAAAAAAACATAACAGATTACACAAGCGCCGTTGTTTTTAGAATCGATGATCATGCTAATCAATACCTGCAAAAGAATGTAGGGATGGATGGCCTGCGCGATTTTATCAAAACCCACAGCTTCGATCTTTTTTACTGGCACATCCGCTTTTTTAAAGAAAACCAAAAGGAAGAATATGTCTTATCGGTCAGCAGTAAGACAGGAGAGGTACTGTCGTTTAAACACATCATCGATGAAAATGTGGCCGCCGCCGAAATCTCAAAAGAAGAAGCCAGACAAAAAGCCGAGGCCTTTTTAAACACATTTTACGGATTTGATTTAAACGCGTACGCATTCGCCGATGAGTTAACTAAAAAACATGACAACCGCCGCGACTATTCCTTTACCTGGCATAAAGAGGGAGTAACAATTTCCTGGTCGGATGAAGAAACATCAACAGCCAAGCTTTCGACTGCGGTTAAAATAAACGGTGATCAAATCCTCTCATTTAGCAAACAAATACTCGACATCCCGGACGGATTTACGCGTTTTATCAAAGCGCAGAAGGACATTGGAAGCAATCTCATGACCGTTGTCAGTGTGATCAATATCATCTTTATCGGAATCGCGGTTTTTTATGTCACCGTCAAACGCAATCAGCTCGCCATGTTTACCACCAAAAATTTCTACATCTTTATAACGGCTTTTGTTTTTTCACTGATGCTCGGTTCATACTTGAATCAATTCCAGCATATTTTATTTCAATACCAGACATCGACCCCGTTTAACAGTTTTCTGGGACGCAGTATTATCAATTACGTTTTAAGCGCAGTCATCACATCGGTGCTCATTATTATGCCGAGCTTGGCCGGCGAATCACTGCATTATGAAATGCCGGATAAAAGAGAAGAGGGTTCGTTTCTGCATTACCTGCGTTCAACATTTTTAACACGCAGTGTCACCGCATCCATTGTTTTAGGATATCTCGTCTGCATCATTATGCTCGGATTGCAATCAACCATTACCAGACTCGGTCAGCAGTATTGCGGTGTCTGGGTCGAATATACGTGGATGAATAATTTATCGACGGCCTATTTGCCGTTTTTAGCGGCATTCATTTTGGCCTTTCAGGCTGCCTGCTCAGAAGAATTGATTTACCGGTTTTTCGCGTTTAACTGGATCAAAAAAATAGGCGGGAGTGTTGTTGTGGCCATTATCGTCACAGCCCTTGTCTGGGGATTTTCCCACAGTAATTATCCGGTCTTTCCAACATGGTTTAGGGGCGTGGAGGTAACCATTCTTGGGCTGTTCCTCGGATTTATTTATGTGCGCCTCGGACTGATCACGGTGCTTGTGGCCCATTATCTGTTCAATGCCTTTTGGATTTCGGCCGCGTATTTATTCGGAACCAGCACACCGCTTGATTTTTATGCATGTCTTGGCGTTTGTTTACTGCCACTGGTGTTTGGCCTCATCGCCTACATAAAAAACAGACCGGTCAACGAAAGGCCGATGATCTGGAAGCTGAATGAACATCAAACTTATAATCTCGATGTTCTTACCTATTATCTGTCCGTCCATTGGGATGAATACAAAGACCGTCCGCATACTGAAATAGTGCGCGAAATCGTCGCCCATGGTTGGGACATGGCCGTTGTGGAAGAGGCTCTGGCAGAAATTCGCAAATCTAAATAACCCTTATGTATACATGCAAAAGCGTTGTCAAATAGTGATTTTTTGCTATACTAAGGCCCGTATAAGTAATATTAATAGTTATAGCAATGCTTTTAAATCCCACTCAAATCCATATCCCCGAAACAGTAGAGGAGGCCTGCAAGCTTCTGAGCGAGCTGGAGGATTTTAAGATCCAGGCCGGAGGGACGTTTCTAGTCAACAGCCTCAAGCACTCCAAACAGGCCGGACGCAAGACACCAGCCCATATTGTTTCTTTGCATAAATTAGATCATCTGCGCGGCATTGAACTGACCGACACCGAAATGACCATCCAGGCCATGACCACCGTTGCCGAGCTTTACGACAGTGAACATTTAATCGATAATTTCCAAATCTTCCGCACGGTCTGCAAAGATATCTCAACCCAGCCGATCCGCAATATGGCCACCGTTGGCGGCAACCTGACCTGCCGCTATACCTGGACCGAGATGCCGGCGGTTATGACCGGGCTTGGCGCGACCCTGCATTTTATGGACACAGACGGCAAGGCCATCGCCATGCCGGCCGAAGATTTTTTCAA
>JANQMA010000045.1 GCA_028280285.1 Candidatus Omnitrophota bacterium
ACCAGAGATATATAAAAAAGCCCCTCCCATTCGGGAGAGGCTTTTTTATATATTGCGGGGGCAGGATTTGAACCTGCGGCCTTCAGGTTATGAGCCTGACGAGCTACCGGGCTGCTCCACCCCGCGGCTATTTTAACGTATAGCGTTTAGTGTATAGCGAATAGAAAAGTTAATCAGTTGCGTAATTTTTTAATATAATGAATTAATAACTTGGTAACTTCGGTGTTTAATTCAATAATTTCGCTATATTTTTCTAAAGAACAATAGTTTAAATCTTTACTCAGCGATACTAAAGTTTCGATTTCTGCTGAAGATCCTAAAGCAATTTTTAAAAATTGAATATATTCTTTAGAACCTCGCATGAATCCTTCAGCTATGTTAGATGGTATTGATACCGCAGCTCTTCTAATTTGCGAAACCATACCATATAACTCTGATTTAGGATAATGTTTTGTTAATTGATAAAGAACTTGTACTAACTTGTATGCTTTTTGATAAGCAATTAACTCTTTGTAACTTTTAATCATACTAGCATCTCCCTTAGCAACCTAAGGTCCTAAGATGCTATTCACTACCTAACCGCTATACGCTGTACGCTAACCGCTAAATTATTCAGTTAGCTCAGGAGTTATCTCAACAATCACTTCACCTTCTTTGACGAGGCCCATCTTTTCGCGCGCGACGCGCTCCAGATAGGTTGGATCTTTTTCAAGCAGATAACGCTCCTGCCTTAAATCTTCTTTTTTCGCAGTCAGCTCTTCAATCTTGACATCATACTCGGCGTTTTTCTTGGTCTTATCCTGCATCACCGAATAGCTCGGGATGAACACGGCCAGAAGAAGCACTGCGAATGTGAAAAGCCAAATGCTGTTTTTCATAAGCAAAGCGATAAATATAGCGTTTAGGGTTTAGCGTTTAGCGAATAGATAATAATCAGCAACTGATTTACTCCCCAACCGCTATACGCTGTACGCTATCCGCTTATTAATATATCTTGCCCCACAAAGAACCGGCATAGACCGCGTTTTCGCCAAGCTCCTCTTCGATGCGCAAAAGCTCATTGTATTTCGCCAAACGGTCTGTCCGTGATAAAGAACCTGTCTTGATCTGCCCGACGCCGGTCGCCACTGCCAAGTGCGCGATCGTTGTGTCCTCTGTCTCACCCGAACGGTGCGAGATGATCGATGTCATCTTGTTATCCTTTGCTAATTGTATCGCAGCAAGCGTTTCTGATAAAGAACCAATTTGATTTACTTTAACAAGGATCGAATTGCCCGCTTTTTTATCGATGCCTTCTTGCAAACGCTTAACATTCGTCACAAACAAATCATCACCAACCAATTGCATATTACCGCCGATCTGCCCGGTCATTTCTTTCCAGCCGTCCCAGTCATTTTCATCCAAACCGTCTTCGATCGAAATAAGCGGGGAGTTGTTCATCATATTTTCATAAACACCGACCATTTCCGACGCTGTTAGCTCTTTACCGTTATAGCTGTATTTACCATTCTTATGAAATTCAGATGAGGCCGCATCAAGCGCGATAAAAACATCTTTATCCGGCGCGTATCCGGCGGCTTTAATCGCTTCTAAAATAATTTCGATCGCTTCTTCATTTGATTTAAGGTTTGGCGCAAACCCGCCTTCATCCCCGACCGATGTAGCCAGGCCCTTGTCATGAAGGATTTTCTTAAGCGCGTGAAAAACCTCACACGCCATTCTCATCGCTTCTGAAAATGTTGACGCACCGAGTGGCGCGATCATAAATTCTTGTATGTCTAAATTGTTATCGGCATGCTCGCCGCCGTTGATGATGTTCATCAGCGGCACAGGAAGGATCTTGGCATTGTCGCCGCCAAGATATTTATAAAGAGGAACTTTCTTATCATTCGCATCCGCATGGGCCACCGCAAGCGATACACCCAAAATCGCGTTGGCGCCAAGCTTACTCTTATTATCCGTTCCGTCCAAATCCAACATAATCTTGTCAATCGCATTGAAATCCGCTTCCTGGCCGATAATCGCGTCCGCAATCACTGTGTTGACATTGGCAACCGCCTTGCTCACGCCTTTGCCGCAAAACTTTTCTTTATCACCGTCACGCAATTCCACGGCCTCATGTTCGCCTGTGGATGCCCCGGAAGGCACCGCCGCGCGGCCGAGCGTGCCGTTATCTAAAATAATGTCAACCTCAACCGTTGGATTACCGCGGGAATCGATGATTTGACGTCCCTTTACTTGTTCGATCTTTGCCATATCTTTATCCTTTTTTAAAAGTGATATAGTGTTAAAGTGATATGAAAAAGCAGCTAGGCGATATTTTTGAAATATCCCTCTATCACTCTATCACTCTATCACTTAAAATTTCAATTTACTTAGTGTTTAGTAAGGGCCTAAGTTATCACAGCCGTTTGCGGCTGTCAAGCTCTTCCTTAGCGTGTAGCGTTTAGCGGATAGCGAATAGCAGCTAAAAACTCCCTATACGCTTTACGCTAACCGCTATTCGCTAGGTATGAAACCCTATGCCGCCCTTCGGCTTATCGGGCCCTTGGTGTAGCCTAGTGATAGACCTTTGTCAAAATAATTTCTTCTGGAACTAATTCGGACATGATTTTCCTCCTATTTAAAATGTGGTCTGTTGTCTGTGGTCAGTGATCTGTATAAAAAAACGCAGATCACAGAACACGGAACACAGACCACTATTTACTTACAAGCTATTGAAATCAGGAAAGTTATGGTATACTTGTTCGTGAAGATTTAATAACTTCAGTACTTGGGACTTAGACCTTAGGACTTGGTAATTCATGGACTCTAAGTCCTAAGTCCAATGTACTAAGTACTAACAAAAGGCCACGGACATGAAAAAATTCATTATATTCCTGCGTCTGTACTGGGTGCAGATTTTGCTTATCATCGTCGCCTCAGCCATCATCACCGGCGGCGCGCTTTACGGACACTACGTTTACACCAATTATATGGCTCTGGAAGATTTCACACGGCGCCAGGTCTCCGGGACCATGGCGGTGTATCTGCCGATGTTCTTTTTTGTGCAAGTCATCACCCTTCCTCTTTATTTCGCGATGTATTTCTATATGATGCGCGGCGGCGGCCTCGGCAAGGCTTCGTTTGAAAAAAATAAACCGGATGTCAAATGGGACGAAGTTATCGGCATGGAAGAGGCCAAAAAAGAGGCCTGGGAGCTTGTCAAACTCCTTAAAGACCGCGCGCTGCTTAAACGCGTCGGTGGCAAGATCGTTAAAGGAACGATGTTCCTCGGACCCCCCGGCTGCGGTAAAACTTATTTAGCTAAAGCCATTGCCTCTGAGGCGGACATTCCTCTTATATCAACCGTCGGAAGTGAGTTTGTCGGGATGTTTGTCGGGCAAGGGACCGCACGGATGAAATCACTTTTTAAACAAGCCCGGGCACTGGCTGATCTTCACGGCGGCTGCATTATTTTTATCGATGAAATCGATTCGTTTGCCCGCCCGCGCGGCGCTGATATGGGCCATGGCGGCGGCCGGCTTGATATGAACTCAACCATCAATCAATTTCTAACCGAAATGGACGGGCTGCGCAACACCGAAAACAATGTCGCCATCATTGCCGCGACCAATGCCTCTGTCGGCGAACTTGATTCGGCCATTATGCGCGCCGGACGTTTTGACCGTAAGGTGCATGTCAGGCGCCCTAATCTGAAAGAAAGAGAAGATATCTTTGGCCTTTATCTTAAAAAAGTTGAAACCGATAACACTGTCAACGCCAATGTCATGGCGCGTAAGACCGTTTGGTTCTCCCCGGCTGATATTGAAAGTACAGTGCGTGAGGCCTCGCTTATTGCCAACCGCGACGGGCGGACCGCGCTGAGCATGAAAGACTTGGGCGATGCGTATGAACGTGTGTCCTTCGGCCAGAAATCAAATATTATTTTAACGGATAAAGAACGCTACATGACCGCCTATCATGAAACAGGTCATGCCCTTCTTTATTACTTAATCCATCCGACAAGCGATGTCATGAAGGCATCCGTTATTCCGCGCGGCGGCGCACTTGGATTTGTCTTCGCCCGTCCTGAAGAAGAAACCCATTCGCAGGATAAAGAAGCATTACTTGCTGAGATTAAAGTATCGATCGCAAGTTATGTGGTCGAGAAGAAAAAATTCGGCACCACCACAAGCGGCGTCGGTGGCGGACCGGGCAGTGATTTTTACTCAGCCATGCAAATTGCCCATAATATGGTGTGGCGTTACGGCATGGGGAAATCCGGCTTTATCGGGGATTTTTATTCTGTTTATACATCTGAGGTTATGCGTTCCAAACTTGATGAAGACGTCCAGGACATCCTGCAATCGTGTTTAAGACAGGTTGAGCAAATTGTGACCGAAAACTGGGACTGTGTCGTTCACTTCTCCGAAGAGCTCTATAAAAAAGAAGAACTCGATTTCGATGAGGTCGAAGAAATATTCACCAATAAATTCGGACTTAAACGCGCTAAAGATGCCTCAATCAATGGAGCGTAAGAATGAAATATCTTGCCTCCCTTTTTATTATCTTCTCTCTTACCGGTTGTGCAACGGAAATTAAACAAGAACCAAAGGACACCTCTGAAGCCCACCGCCAGTTTATCGATCAAACAGAAAAAGACCTCGGCGTAACCACCATCCTTAAACAAGTCGATAACACCTTATGGATTTATGTGCCGTTTGAAGATGACTTGCTTGCGCTCAAAGGCACCAAAGACGGACCGATGATGATTAAGGAAGTAAGCGAGACGCCGGCTATCCATTTTCTTGACGCTAAATTTGAAAACAACAGCTTTGTTATTGATTATGATATCGGCACGATGCGCAGTTATCCGAAAAGCTTTGGCTATGCATCTACTTATTCGGAAGCCTTTCAATCCGTTCAACAAGGATTATACATGGCACTGCTCGGCGCGTTTGACGATGTGCGGGATGATCCGATCCATAAGAAGCCTGAGTTTATTTATATGATTGTGGCTGACATGAAAACCGGCCTGGAGGTCGAAAGCCTGATTTATTTTGATGATCTAAAACACATGATGCATGCCCAGGAGGAATTTCAAAAACGTGTGGTCTCTGAAGTGCGCGGCCATGAACAAATCATCGGGGATACCGAGGGAAAACACCTTGTCCTTACCCCTATTACACTCCCGGAATTTTTGGCTAAACAAATGAAACACCGCATCAATTTTAAATACACCCGCTCGACCTTCCCTCCAACGGAAGATGCGCTGACCGAAGTGCAAATGCAGATCAAAACCGTGCTTGAGCTTTATGAATTTAACAACTTTGATAACATTGTCATCAATGATTTAGCTAAAGAGTTGTCAACGGAAGTGACTGAAGACGATCTGGAAAATATCAAGATGGAAGGGCGCTTGATTAAAATAAATTTTAATCAATAGCGGATAGCGTTTAGGGTTTAGCGAATAGAAAGTTAGCAGTGACTACCTACTTCCTAACCGCTAAACGCTGTACGCTATACGCTGGATATATGCTATTTCCGATCGGCAATCTGCACTTTACGTGCTCCAATTTTCAATTTACCGTCAACAAATAGCGAAACACATTTAGGAAACAGCTTATGCTCAACCGCATGAATGCGTTCTTCAAGCGATTCTAACGTTTCTTTTTCAGATACTTTGAATGATTCCTGCATAATGATCGGCCCGGCATCCATTTTGTCGTTAACGATATGAATAGTAACGCCTGCAACTTTTACCCCATAGGTGAATTGATCCTTAATTGCTTTCGCTCCCTTAAAGGCCGGCAAAAGCGACGGGTGAACATTGATAATTTTTTTGGGATATTGTTTAACAAACCACGGGGTTAATATTTTCATATATCCGGCGAGCACAATAAAATCAATCTTGTCTTTTTTCAAATACATCGCGATCTCGCGGTCAAAACTCTGCGGGGTGGCATAATGGCGTGGTTCCAGCACAAGTGTTTTAATGCCGGCCTCTTCTGCCCGCTTAAGACCGTAAGCCTTGCGGCGATTAGAGAAAACCAGTGCCAGTTCAGCTTTGATACCTCCGGCTTTAGTCTCGTCGATAAGTGCCTGTAAATTTGATCCGTTGCCTGAAACAAAAACAGCAAAGCGTTTCATGGTGGTCCTTTCTTTTAAAGCTGTAAGCTATAAAAAAGGTGTTAGGTTGTGGGTTTTAGGTTTTAGTCGACCAACACCTAAAACCCAACACCTAAAACCTATTAAGGTTTAATTATGCCACGCAATCACTGTCCTGGCAAATTGCGATGAGCCTTGATCCTCTCGGGCATGTTGAGTTTGGTATATAGATCGATCAGCCTCACGCGTGCATAGTCGCTGTTTTCATCGTCCACATCCACAATGCCGAGCATAAGTTCATAGTATTGTGCCGCCTTCATATATTGATCTTCGCCCTCATAAATCGCCCCTAAATTAAATAGGGCCATGCGGAAGTCCGGCTTTAAATCAATCGCTTTTAAATAAGAAGCGACCGCTTTCTTAACCATCCCGCTCTTGCTTTGGGCCACGGCGAGGTTGTAATATAAATCGGCGTTTTCGGGATCGCTTTTTAAAAAGTTTTCATACTGCCTTACTCTAGCTTGATACGCAAGATTTAAATTATCTTCATAAAGACTTTCAAGTCCGCCTACATCCGTAATCTCTTCATACGTTAAAATACATTCGCCGAAGCGTCCTTGATCGCATAAGCTTTGCGCAAAACTAATTGTGGCAATCGGCTCAGCCGGTCGTAACTCAAGAGATTTTCTAAACTGCTCTTCGGCCAGGGCAAACTGCCTGATACGCGCATACTCAAGCCCGAGTGATGTGCGCACACGTGCATTATTAGGATTCTCAGCAATTGATTGTGTCAACATGCTTAAAGCCGAGCGGCCGATCACCGCTTGCTTTTGGGTCATCATCATCCAACTGATCAGTATCCCGCCGATACAAAACATACAGACAACCTTCGACGCCAGGCGCGTGCGCGTAAGCATCCCGCAGGCGCCTTGCGCAAAAAAAACCAGCAGAATAAAAACCGCAACCGACGGGACATAGAGGAAATGATCGGCTGTCGAGATCACTCCCGGTTGCACACCGATGGTTGTCACGACTTGCGCAACCGGAAAAAGCTCAACAAAAAACCAAAACAGAGCAAACAGGACAACCGGTTCGATGCGCTTGTAACACTGAACAATGAGTGTAAAAATCCCGGCATAAATAATCAATGTCATAATTACGCCGGGATCTATTGCTGTTTTATAGACGGCAAAAGACCGGTCAAAATGCAAATCAAACGGGTAAACAAATGACCATAGATGAATTAAAACAGAACTTAAAAAAGAAACGAATCCTAAACTAAGTTGTGCGGTATCATCCCAGGGATAAGTCGAGGTAAACCCAAGGATCTTGCGTACAAAAATGTAGATGGCAATAATAATAAAATACGGCAAAAGCCATACATACTCTTTGAGCTTCGCCCGTTTAATCCAAAACAAGTGCCCGATCAAAACAACCGGCAGCATCGCTGCCGACTCTTTGCATAAAAGCCCGCCTGCGAAAAACAGGACGGATAATATTAAATGCACGACCGACTGGCGGTATTTTAAAAATAAAAGATAAAAATAAAAAGAGCTGAAAATAAAAAAACCGCTCAAAAGTATTGCCCGTCCGGAAATGTTGCATAAGGCTTCCCAATGAATCGGATGCACCGCAAATAAAAAACCAACCCAAAAACCTTTGGTGCGATCATTAAGAAGCAAACTCATGCTTAAAAAGATGATCCACGCACTTGCGATATGAATAAGAAAACTTTCCAGATTATAGTAAAAAGAATCCAGTCCAAAGAAATGATAATCAAACATGAAGCTGAGTGAGACAAGCGGACGGTAATAATGCCCGGCGCCGAAGAATGATTCGGTGAAAATCCGCCCGGCATTGGTGATATCATGTATGGTCGGATTACTGACAATCGAATAGGTATCATCCAAATATTTGAAAGGCGCGGTTAGAGCAAAGCTGTAGAGCGTAAGTGCGCTTAAGGCAATCACCAAAAAGGCGGGCCATTGTTTCGCGGCAATATTTTCGATAAGTTTAGTCATTTGTATAAATAAATGGTGTCAGAACTACCGAACAGTATGCTTTACAATTATTTACGGAATAATTCTTGAATGAATTTGAGTTCTGACACTAATTTTTGACACTAATTTTTCCCAACCTTTTACAACCTTTTTAAACGTATTCTAACATAAATTGCTAATTCGATAATTCGATCAAGAATATTGTTCCATGAGCCGGGCATATTGTCTAACAGCTTTTTCATTATTATGCTTCTTCGCGCCTTTAAGAAAGATGGAACACTTTTCGATGATGGCCCGGCGGGTGATGGCTTGTTGCCGGGAATTAAGGACACCGGTATTCATTATTTTATCGAGGGCACGTATACGAAAGCGGTCCAGCCCCCAGACACGGGCCGAGAGTTGATCGGGCCGGCCTCCGTCTTTTTCGGTGAGCACCTGATCGATTAAGTGCACAGGATATTGATGGGTTGTACGCAGCCAAAATTCATAGTCCTCGCAGGCCTCAAAGGCTTCATCAAAAAGACCGACATCGGCAAAGACTGACGCGTGCACACATGCCGTCGAGATACTTATGCTGCAGATTTCAACCGCGTTTTCATACACATAACCGTTTGGTTTTGTGTGTTTGGTTTTCTGCGGCAGGACCTCACCAGATCTGAACCATGTTTCCTGTGTGTGAAAGATTTTGTGGTCGGGGTTTTGCCTGACCGCCTCTTTGGTTACAGCAAGTTTCTCGGGTAGAAACCAGTCATCGGAATCAAGAAAACAAATCCACTCACCACGCGCCTGCTCAATCCCGCGGTTGCGCGCGTGCGCCACGCCATGATTCTCCTGCGCGATAACGTTCAATCTACCCCCTTGTGAGCTTGCGTAGCTCACACTGAGGTTACGTAATATTTCAACTGTGCCGTCCGTCGACCCATCGTCGATCACGATCAATTCAAAGTCTTGGCAGGTCTGATTCAAAACAGACTCAACCGCCTTTTCAATAAACCCCGCGCGGTTGTAGGTTGGAATAATAATCGAAAACAATGGCATATTATAATTATCTTCTATTCTTTATAGCCCTAGCAACACGGCTGCGGGTACGCGGATCAAGCGAGACCGCTTTAATCTTCACTGTCATTCCTATGCACAGTAAAACCTTTTCAAGCGTCAGCATACTGCTAAATATTCCATTTTCAATCTTAGAAATATGCTGCTGTGAAACGCCCGCCATTTTAGCCAGCTGCGATTGATTGACCTTATTTTTGATACGATATTCGATAATTTTACGCACAATAGCAAATTTTTGTTTTTCAAGCTCATAGGTTTCTCTAAAATAAGGATCCTTTAATTCTTCCTTTAAGTGATCCTCTACAGTAAATTCTTTCATTTTGCCTTTCTCCTTGATAAGTAAATTTTTCGTCGTGTCATTGCGGTTTTAATCTCCTTTTTAGGTGTTTTCTGTGTTTTCTTAATAAAACCATTGGTCAGAACTGCTTTATCCTGGTCAATAAAAAAATGCAATACGCGAACCTTACCTTCAATACCTATACATCTTAACTCATAAATACCGTCATCAATCATTTTTAAATGTGACTCTGGCAAAGCCTTTCCATGATCCTGAAATAAATGAATAACCTCATAAATTTTTTGACGTGTGCGGATATGCAATGAATACATAAACTCCTTCGCAGGTATTCGCCCCGCATCCGTCTGGTAATACACGCACTTAATACCTCTCATCCGACTCTCCTTTAAGTATACAACCATATAGTTGTATTTTCAATTAAAACTTAATAGGGAAAATCGAGTATGTAAATGCTATAGGGGGAATGCTTTTATTGTACTACTGGGTAAATCATTGTCAATAATCGATACAGGTCCTGCTTTCAGCTTTACGCAGATAGCTCATGCGCCTCACCGCTATGGCGGGGAATGCGAATTTGCTCCACTAAAGTCACAATATTTTGCGGTGGCGGCGGGGTTGCATGCGAAATAATGCCGGAGACAAGAAAATTAATGATCATGCCCAGCGTTCCAATTCCCTCCGGCGATATACCCAACCACCAATGTTCGGCTGTATTAAGCTCGGGATGGATAAATTTGAAATAGATAATATACGACGCCGTAAAAATAAGCCCGACAATCATGCCGGTGACCGCGCCATATTTATTAATCCGCTTGGAGAAAATCCCCATGATAATCGCCGGGAAAAACGAGGCGGCCGCCAGACCAAAGGCAAAGGCAACGACTTGCGCCACAAACCCCGGCGGGTTGATCCCAAAGTAACCGGCAATGCACACCGCAACGCCGGCGGCGATGCGTGCAATGATTAACTCTTGGTGTTCACTGATACCGGGACGAAATCCTTTTTTCAAAAGATCATGCGCAATGGAGGTCGAAATAACAAGCAAAAGTCCGGCCGCCGTCGAGAGCGCGGCCGCCAGCCCTCCTGCCGCAACCAAACCTGTCACCCAATTCGGAAGCCTGGCAATCTCGGGATTAGCGAGCACCATAATATCACGATCAATGGTCAGTTCGTTTTCAACCGGGGCAACAGCTCCGACATATTGAATACGCCCGTCATTATTTTTGTCTTCGAATTTGATTAAACCTGTATTCTCCCAGTTTTTAAACCAATCGGGTGCTTGTGCATATTCTATGTTTGGAATTGTCGTTAAAAGATTTGTGCGGACAAAGGCCGATACCGCCGGCGCTGTTGTATAAAGCAGTGCAATAAAGACCAGTGCCCAGCCGGCCGATATGCGTGCGGCAGATACTTTAGGCACAGTATAAAACCGCACGATCACATGCGGAAGGCCGGCCGTTCCCACCATAAGGGCGGCCGCAATACAAAACACATTGATCGTTGTTTGATGCCCGATGGTGTACGCGCCAAAGCCAAGAGCCTCAGACAGTCCGTCGAGTTTATCGAGTAAATACGTCCCCGATCCGTCGGCCAGTGTTGATCCGAAACCGATTTGCGGAATCGGACTGCCGGTCATCATAATCGAAATAAAAATCGCCGGGACTAAAAAGGCAAATATTAAAACACAATACTGTGCCACTTGGGTATAGGTAATCCCTTTCATACCGCCGAGCACCGCATAAAAAAACACAATCCCCATCCCGACAAGCACACCGGTTGTAATATCAACATCAAGAAAGCGGGAAAAAACTATTCCGACCCCGCGCATCTGCCCGGCCACATACGTAAACGAAACAAAGATCGCGCACACAACCGCGACAAGCCGCGCGGTCTGTGAATAATAGCGGTCGCCGATAAAATCCGGCACCGTGTATTTGCCGAACTTCCTTAAATAAGGCGCAAGTAAAAGCGCAAGAAGCACATAACCGCCCGTCCACCCCATCAGATAAACGGCGCCGTCACGTCCGAGAAATGAAATAATCCCTGCCATGGAAATAAAAGACGCCGCGCTCATCCAGTCGGCGGCGGTCGCCATACCGTTTAAAAGTGGCGGGACGCTGCCGCCTGCCACATAAAACTCACCGGTCGACTTGGCTTTCGCCCAAATCGCCACGCCGATATAAACCGCAAAAGAAAGTCCGACGCACACAAATGTCCAGCCGCGCACGTCCATCACGTCCATTAATGCCCCTCCTCAAAAATAGTGCCAGGTACTATTTTTCGCATTACTTTGTCTCCTTTTCATCAACGTTGTACGTGCGGTCCAGCCGATTCATCAAAAACACATAAACAAAAATAAGAATGACAAACGTGTACATTGCCCCCTGCTGGGCAAACCAAAACCCGAGCTTAAACCCGCCGAGGCGAAATTGATCAAGATAATCAACGAAAAGAATGCTGCAGCCAAAGGAAACAATAAACCAGATAGATAAAAGAATGGTGAGATAAAAAAGGTTAGTCCGCCAATACTCTTGGCGTTTCTTTGATTCAGTCATTGAAAGCTATTCTAGCGTGAAATAGGGGATTTGTCGTGTGTTTTGATAAAAAAAGGAGCGGAATTTCTCCCGCTCGTATCCTATAAATAAATGGTGTCAGAACTCAACTTCATGTAAGAATTACTTCATAAATCATTGCAAAACATAATGTTCAATAGTTCTGACACTAATTAATCTCAGAAGCTTCCTGTCCAATATTTTTTTGAATTAATTCGATTTTGACTTTTTTCGGATTAACTCCTAACATAATTATTCAAAATTTGTAATATTACATTAATGTTTTGTTCTTTCTATTTTTTGATAGAAGAGTGCCCGCCACGCTTATTCCAAAAAGACCTAATGTCGATGGTTCTGGTACCGGCCTAGCGCTGCCACTTGGACGTTCATCATCTCTTGCTAATAAAATATTGCCATTAATATTAAAAGTGAAGTCCCTAGTAGCTCCTCCCGTTCCTTCTCCAAGATACAAACTATTAAGAAGGTTGCCATTTGCATCAAATTCTATCAATTCATTTGAAAACTTGTTGAATGAAAATATATTACCATTACTTCCTACCTCTAAACCGGCAAGTAAATCTAATCCCCCAACAGTAATATTTCCTCCTAACATAGTTCTTACATCAATCACCCCTAAAATGTTTCCATCCAAGCCAAATTTACTAATTAGAATATCCCCTGGACCATTTTTCGGTGTAAACACATATAACACCCCACTATTAAAATCGTAAGCTATTTCCTCATGAAAAAAGCTGCTACCAGTAGGGCTAAAGGATTTTATAAGATTTCCTGTTGTGTCAAAAATTTTCATCTGATCTGTTGATCCTCCAAAAGAAGATGTATAGATTAAATCATTGATAATTCTTATATCATTATATCTATCCACCTGCGTACCGAATTTACCAAAAGTACTCACATAATTACCATACTGGTCATACTTATCAATTCTAGCTTCAATTGGAGGAATTTTGTCAAACAACTCCTTTCCAAGGACGTATAAATTACCCCCACTGTCAAAGTCTAAACTCATAATTCTATTTAAGTCAGTTGAATTAATTGATCCCAAAAGTTGCCCCGTTTGAGAATGCTTTTGAATATGTCCTCTAGAATTAACGGATCCTGAGGGATAGAAAGAAAAAGTTGTATATATGTTATTATCTGGCCCTACATGGACAGAATTTATATAATCTTTTGTGCCTGTTCGTCCAACTGTTCGAATCAGATCCCCAAAAAAATCATATTCAAATATTACTGCAGAATTTGCACTAGTAACGCAACATAAAGAAAATATAATTAGTGTAATTATTTTTTTCATAATAAAATTCTCTCTATTAATTCTGATTTCACCTCTATTTAGTCTATGTCCTACACCAAGTTTATGCGGCTCGGTTCGCAGAACTTAAAAAACCCATCTGAAAGATGGGTTTTTTATGGTGCCGAGGGACTGAACATGACGTTACAAAAATATTTCAGGAAAACGTCATGCCTGTTCCGAGGCGACATTAAACCCATCTTTGATGGGTTTAATGGTGCCGAGGGACAGAATTGAACTGTCGACACAAGGATTTTCAGTCCTCTGCTCTACCGACTGAGCTACCTCGGCACTTGCGTGTAATATTTAGAAATTATTTGTGGTCTGTGATCAGTACTCCGTGATCGGCCTTTCAGAACACAGACCACCGACCACAGATCACGACAAGTAAGGACACATTCTACTGTAGAGGATTTCGCTTGTCAATAAGTAGTTTTGGGATTGGTGAAAATAAGTGGGGGTTTTCTCAGATATTCAATCGCTCTTCAAAGTGTTCGCGCAACCAGACGCCGCAGTCGGGGCAGATATACTCATAAGTGGTTCTGATCCAAGGCTCTTCACTTTTCATATAAGCTTCGCGATAGCCATCCAGCGTGATGAAAGATGCATAGGAAAGCTCCTTGCCGTCCCCGCCACAGACATAACGCCCTGCGCCGGCACTTTGCCTTTCATGAGCGCCGCACTCAAGGCATTTGAGGCAATGCTCACGATCGGTCAGAGTAAAGTCAATCCTTTGCGTCTCTTTTAAATAACGCTTTAGGACATTGATTAGGTTTTGATAGGATGGGTTTTGGTTCATTTTGTTTGTCGCATAAATGTACTTAGTACGTGGGACTTGGGACTTAGGCCGCCACTGGACCGCCAAGTCCTAAGTCCTAAATCCTAAGTACCGAACTATTCATTCACATTACTCATTATCTTAATAAACACGTCTTGTGCCGTTGAGATCCTTGGCAAATGAAGCTTACGTGCCTTAACCTGAACCTTAAGCGTCGTGTCACTAATCGGAATTAAATACACAGTCACTTCCGACCCGGAAACTTTCGCCAGTATCCTCCCTCCGTCTTCAAGTTTTTCCTCAATGACCCCCATAATAGAGAGCACCTCGACGGCTGAATCCCAAACAAGCATCCGGTCATTTTCGGTAATCCCTTCCACCGTATCGGGACTGACTACATAGCCTCCCAAAGCACCTATACCTCCGACGACAAGATAGATACATCCGGAAAGAGAAAACGTTAATAAAGATAATGCCACAAGTGTCGTTAATAAATTTTTTCGCATGACAAGTTCCTTTTTTTTAAATAGTAAATGCTGCTCGCCTACCTTCGGTAGGCTGCGCAGTGAAATCTAAACCTTCGGTTTAGATTTCATAATCCGGCGATTCGCGCACCCATGGCGCCTTAGAAATAATAATCGATGCAATGAGCCCCACCAAAGGCCAACCCACACCTAAAAAGACCAGAGCACTCACAGGATAACCCTCATAAGGCTCGGCAAACTCTGTCTTTAAATCATTAACCAAAAGCACCACCAAAACAACCGGCACCATAATCTTCACACAAAAATCCCAAATCTTCGGTAAGTTTGTCGACGACACATCGTCCATATACTGGCGTAACACCTCTGCCTTTAATACCCATCCGATCACAAGACACTCCAAAAGCCCGATAATCACAAGCTCGTAATGTGTAATAAAATGATCAACAATGTCCAGCCAAAACAAACCGCCTTGGGTCGCAAACACAAGACTGCCTAAAAATCCAATGACACAAGTAAATGTTACGACTGTTTTGCGTTGAAAACCATACTTATCGATCATCGCCGAGCTAAAAGCTTCAACGAGTGACACGCCGCTTGACAAACCGGCAATCACAAGTGAGACAAAAAATATAACGCCAAACACTTCAGCGAAGTTTGGCATAAGCGATATCGCCTGCGGATAGGCAACAAAAGCCAGACCGATTGATTCCTTTACCACCTCGGACACCTCAACGCCTTTGATCGTCGCCATATATCCCAACGTTCCAAAAACAGCAAAACCGGCGACGAGCGAAAACAAACTGTTACCGATCGCAATAATCACCGCATCTTTCGCCAAGTTGGCCTTCCGCGGCAGATATGAAGCATAAACAATCATAATGCCGAACGCCAGTGATAATGTAAAAAATATTTGAGAGAACGCATCGATCCAAATATGCGGCTGAGACAGCAGAGAAAAATCCGGCGTTAAATAAACGGCAATGCCCTTCGCTGCCCCTTCAAGATTCACCGACCATCCGACGAGCACAAGAATCAATACAAGCAAAAGCGGCATAAAAATTTTATTCGCCCGCTCGACACCCTTTTCCACACCGTAATACACAACCACCCAGCATAAAAACCACACAGCGAGAAGCGCCCCTAAAATCGGAATAGAAATGCTCCCCAAGTTAAACGGGCCGTCACTTAATTTAAGATATTCACCGAAAAAGAAACCGTTAGGGTCCTCCCCCCAGGCGAGCGAAAAAGAAAAGAACACATAATTAAGACACCAGGCAATGACAACCGAATAATACAGCATAATCCCGAACATTGCACAAATCACCGCCCACCAACCGCACCATTCCCATTTGCGGTTAATCCGCGCAAACGATAAGGGTGATGAGCCACGCATTTTATGACCAACCCCAAGCTCCAAGGTCATAAGGGGAATACCGACCACCACAAGCGCAATAATATAAGGCACTAAAAAAGCGCCTCCCCCATTTTTATAACAAAGATAGGAAAAGCGCCAAATATTACCTAAACCAACTGCCGAGCCAATAGCCGCCAGGATAAATCCGATATGGCTCTTCCACTGCGCACGTGGCTGGTGATCATAACTTAATTCGTGTTCTGACATAAATCCCCCGTGTTTAAAGAATTTTAACACAGGGAATTAGAGGGATCATGGGTTTTTTGGAATATTTTCGTGAGGAAATATTAAACGACAGCGTATTTGGTCGTTAGTCATTGGTAATTGGCGGACTAATTACCAACTACCAATTACCAAATACGATACATTAATAAACAAGCGCATTCTGCAATATAAACGCAACAAAAACGATCGAGACCATCGACATGAGTTTGATCAGAATATTAATACTCGGACCGGATGTGTCTTTGAACGGATCACCGACCGTGTCCCCGACAACACTGGCCTTGTGCGAAACAGAACCTTTACCTTCCGTCGTGCCGCCCTCTTCAATAAATTTTTTGGCATTATCCCAGGTTCCGCCGGCATTCGCCATCATAACAGCCAGCAAAAATCCCGAGGCCGTCGCGCCCACCAAAAGTGCTCCGACAGCATTAACACCGCCCAAAAGACCGATCACAACAGGTGTTGCAATCGCAATGATCGCCGGCACACGCATCTCACGCAGCGACGAGGTTGTGGCAATATCCACACAACTGGCATAATCAGGCTTGGCCTTGCCTTCCATAATGCCTTTAATCTCTTTAAACTGCCGGCGTACCTCAACCACAACACCGGACGCCGCGCGTCCAACCGCCCCCATGGTCAGTGCCGAGAATAAATACGGCATCATCGCGCCGATAAAAAGACCGCACAACACAAGCGGATTGGTTAAATCCAAAAGAATGCTGCCACCTTCAATCAACACCTTCTCTTTATAAGCGGCGATCAGCGCAAGAGCCGTCAATGCTGCAGAACCAATCGCAAACCCTTTACCGGTTGCCGCCGTCGTGTTACCAAGCGAATCCAGTGCATCGGTTCTTTCACGCACCTTTGGATCAAGCCCGGCCATCTGGGCATTGCCACCCGCATTATCCGCCACCGGTCCGTACGCATCCGTCGCCAAAGTAATCCCAAGCGTGCTAAGCATCCCGACGGCCGCGATGCCAACACCATAAAGCCCTATGCTCGTCTGCGCAAAACCGCCGGCCACCCAAAAACTGCCGATAATCGCCGCCGCCACAATAATCATCGGAACCGTTGTGGAAAGCATACCGATCGCCAAACCTTCAATAATAATCGTCGCCGGTCCCGTCACAGCCCCGCGCGCCAACTGCTTAGTAGGACTATATTCACTCGACGTGTAATACTCCGTGCAAAGCCCGATTAAAATCCCGGCCACAAGACCGATAATAATCGCCCAGGCAATGCCGACATGATCCATCCCTAAAATCATCTTCACCAAAAAGTAAACCCCAATCGCCACAAGCACAGAAGAAACCAAAATCCCGTTACGTAAGGCCGCCAAAAGCGATTTTTGTGTCGCGTCCTCTTTGGTCTTTACAAACGACACACCGACCATCGACGCCAAAATACCGAAACCGGCAATCACCATCGGGAGAACGACACCGTTCACGCCAAAACCAGCGGCAACACCTAAAGCACCTGTTGCCACAATCGAACCGACATACGATTCATAAAGATCAGCCCCCATCCCGGCCACATCGCCCACATTGTCGCCCACATTATCCGCAATAACCGCCGGATTGCGCGGATCATCTTCGGGAATGCCTGCCTCAACTTTACCGACGAGATCAGCACCGACATCGGCCGCTTTCGTAAAAATACCGCCACCGACACGGGCAAAAAGCGCTTGAAAGCTTGCACCCATCCCGAAGGTAAGCATTGTACTTGTAATCATCGTTGTTTTAGAAACACCGGCAGGAAGCGGATTGTTAGAATAAAACCAGTCGAGCGAACTATACCAAACGGATAAATCCAAAAGGCCAAGGCCAACGACAATAAAGCCCATTACCGCACCCGATGAAAAGGCGATCTTAAGCCCGCCATTCAGTGTTTCACGACACGCATTGGCTGTGCGGGCAGACGCAGCGGTTGCGATACTCATGCCGCAGTAACCGGCCAATCCTGAGAAAAACCCGCCTGTTAAAAAAGCAAACGGAACAAATAAAGTGAAGTAACCGCGGAAGCTAAGATAAAGAAGCAGCAAAAAAATACCGACAAAAAATAATCCGGATACACGATACTGTCGTTTAAGATAAGCACCGGCCCCTTCGCGTACGGCGGCCGCAATTTCGACCATTTCCTTTGTACCCTCACTTGCTTTAAATATACGTCCGACGAGAAATAGAGCAAATATGAGTGCACCCAATGCACACAATGGAGCAAAAAGAAAAATGTTAAACATGTATCCTCCTGTTATTTGTCAGTTGCTGGTTGCTAGTTGCTGGTCGCTCGTGGACACTAGCAACGAGCAACTAGCATCCAATATAACATAAATTTATCCTTTACAAGGTTTACGTCCGTGGTTGGCCTTCTTGGAACGCCAATTTAATTTACCTCTGCGTTTTTTCTTACTCATAATAATATCCTTTGTTACGTGGTCTGTGTTCCGTGATCTGTGGTCTGATAAAATTTAACGCGATCACTGACCACTGATCACTGACCACACTTATATATAATTATTCCTTAAAGGCCTATAGTTATACACAAATAACCGCAAATAATCAATGAAAATTATCCTGAGGCAAGACTTTCAATAATTTGGCCCACATTGTCCAGATTGTTCGCCAGCTTATAGGGCTTGGCCGCCCGAATCTCTTCCTTTGTGCTGGAACCTGTTGGCACCGCTAGTGTTAAAACACCGGCATTGTGGCCGGTGGCCACATCAAGCGCCATATCCCCCACATAAACGGCCTGCTTAGCCGCAAGACCGAAATGCTCTAATATCGCCTGAATCATATCCGGCTCAGGTTTGGCGTTGGCCACATTATCCGCACAAACAACAGCGTGAAAACATTCGTCAACATTCAAATACTGTAAAATTCTTTTAGAAAACTGATGCGGACGATTACTTGCAATGGCAAGCTTATACCCCTGAGCAAAAAGATTGCGAACGAGTTTTTCCGCACCGGGTAAAAACTTGACTGTGTCTTTTAATACATCATCCGTATGTTGAGTGTAAAGTGCAAGCGCTTGGGGCACATGCGCTTCATCGACAAACGAACCCAATAATGCCTCAACCCCGCGACCGACCGCGCGCTTCGACTGTTCATACGTTGTTTGCGGATAATCTAAATCGGCAAGTGTTCTTTGCAGTGCCTCGTGGATAGAATCATACGCATCAACCAGGGTGCCGTCTATGTCGAAAATAATAAGCTTGATCATAATTAGATAAAAATAAAGAGTGATCTGTTGTCCGTGGTCCGTGATCTGAAAATAAATAGCGTCTATCACTATTTACACAGCAGACCACCGAACACAGACCACAGACCACTTATAGCGCCGTCCCCGGATTCACCACCCCGCCGGACACAACAAACTTAAATGCCTGTTCAACAGTAATATCCGTTGAAATAATATCTTTCTTAGGAACCATAATGGTAAAACCGGTTATTGGCGACGGAGAACTCGGTATAAATACATTACACGTATCATTTTTCGTTAACGCATTTAACCTTTCGGAACTGTCATTCGTTAAAAATCCAAACGAATAAACTCCTTTGCGGGGGTATTCAATGATCACAACATTTTTAAATGAACTAGACCTGTCCTGCATAAAAAGAAATTTCGCCATCTCTTTAAGTGCCGGATACACTTGCTTAAAAAACGGAAGCTTAATAAACAATCTTTCAAAAAAATCATAAATTTTCTTACCGAAAAAGTTGGACGCAAAAAAGCCGATAAGAATAATGATGTAAAGCGCGACAATAATACTCAGACCGCGAAAATAAAATCCAAACTGTTCGGAAAAATACGGCTCTAAATACTTGCCTAATAGATTGTCCGCCAAATTAACAATAAAAATCAACAAATACCAGGTTAAGACCGCCGGTAAAAGCGTAATAATCCCTGTAACAAAATATTTTTTAATACGATTCCACATATCCTTGCTCCATTTTTTGGTATTTAGTATTTGGTAATTAGTAATTCGCGGCACCAATTACCAACTACCAATTACCAAATACAATTTGTAACTACCTGCTCAAATAAAATATCCCCGTCCCTGCCAAAAACATCAATAATAATAAATAGCTATCCAGCCCCAATCCACCGTAGACTCTTTTATCTTTCCGCCCGATCCCCTGAAGCACCACAAAAGTCATCAAAATACCGACAAGCGGTGTTAAAACGTGAACAGGATTCACCGTCTTTAAAAATGGGCCCTTCGTATAAAAACAAGCACAAATAAACATAATAAACATATTGGTCATATTACTGCCGAATATATTACCGATGGATAAATCAAATGCGCCCATACGCAGTGCTGATATGGTTACCACCATCTCCGGCAAAGACGTAACCAGAGCAAGCAAAATCGTTCCGACAAAACTGCGCCCCAGACCCGTTTGCAACGCAATCATATCCGCCGATTTAGTAAGCCATATGGCACTAAAAATAACAACCGCCGCGCTTAACAACAGATGTAACCAAATCTTCGGCAGCGGATAAACCGCATCCGGCGGATCAACAGAAACATGATGCTCTTTCTCAAGCCGGCCCAGCAGATTCATGCCCCAAAAATAAATAAAACCGATCAACACCATACTATAGGTCACATGCCCCACACGAAAAGAGCTCAACACCTCACTCAACATAATCTCTCCGGCCACAAGCGCCATCAGGACAATAGACAAAAGCCCCGACACATTGTGCGAACGGCGCGGGGAAATGCGATTAGTGATCGACCCTTCTCTATAGACAAGATCCATCAAAACAATGAGCAGAAGATTAAAATTATTGCTGCCTAAAAGATTACCGGCCGCCAAGTCATTAGCACCAAGTTTAATAATAGCCGCAATACATGTGATGGCCTCAGGGAGCGATGTCACCAAACCCAACAAAACAATGCCGATCCACAGTTTACCGAGTTTAAGGGCATCGCTCAACCGGTCGGCATATTGCGTTAAATGAACCCCTGCGGCGATGATGAGCGCGGAACTTATTGTAAATTCGATCCAATACATTTAACAACTATTTCTTATTAACCGCATACAAAACCAGCAACCCCGCTAAAGCAAGGACAAACCCAATAATCCCTTTACCGATCAAGACAAATTCTTCCCACCAGGTTAGATTCAAAGTAATACCTAATACGAGGATGAAGCTGCCTGTTAAAAGAAGTATGAATTTCTTATATGATTTATTTTCGTCATTCATAAAGCACCTTCTTTAATATGTATTTGGTAATTGGTAATTAGTAGTTGGTCCCTTGCCTTCCAATTACTAATTACCAACGACTAACGACTTTTTTCCTTTTTCTGGCATAGACGGCTGCGTCTTCCACCGTCTGTGCATCCACGCCCACTCGTGCGGAAAACGGCGAACGTACTGCTCGATTAAAGCTGTTATCTTCGACATCGTTAAAAAAACCGTTTCTTCATCGTTGACCCCGGTCACAAGATCGATCGGATCCTCAACGATAATACGGTGCGTGTACTTTGATTCATGACAAATAAACATCGGCAAAATAACCGCCCCGGTCCTTTGGGCAAAAATAGCCGGACTGGGTGACGTTGCCGCCTGTTTGCCAAAAAAATCAATATACACGCCGCCTTCGCTGCCAAAATTCTGATCAATGGGTAAAAATAAAATATGATTTGCACGCAGGGCATTAAGCGAGCTCGATACGCATTCTTTTTTAGGCATGGCATAAATGGGATTAACGCCTGCAGCCTTTTTCTTCCGATATAAAAATTCCCCAATCTTTTTGTCACGCGGACGGCGTAATACAGAATTGATCTTGTATTTCTTTTCCTGGGCGAGTCTGAGCATCATGAGAGGAAAGTTGCCGTAATGGGCGGTCACCGCTATAACCCCTCTGCCTGTGCTAAGCGCCGCATCCAGTTTTTCCTGTCCCTCGATGGAAACAAATTGTCGGCTTTTTTGCGGGTGAGACATGTAGTACGACATTTCGATCAGTCCATAGCCGACATTTTCGAAACACTGATCGATAATGGCCTTGATTTCCTTTTCATCTCTTTCTTTCCCAAAAGCGATTGTCAGTGAATTTTTGGCCGTCCGCCGGTGACGCACTGTCATGCGAAAAGCGATTCTGACAATCACTTCACCTATAGCACTGACAAATCCAAAAGGAACATATTGAAAAATCCACGCAAAAAATTTAAGCGCTATACGTACACACGAACGTTGAAACTGTCTGAATTTACTTTGAGACATAAAATCTAAAAAATAGTGCCAGGTACTATTTATTTTAGAAACTTTTTGATCGTTGAGAAAAGAACTTTTTGCTCAATCGGCTTAGTCAAATGAGCGGATGCACCTGCCTCCAATTCAGCTTTAACATCATCTTCGGAAAACTTCGCCGTTAAAAAGATAACCGGAATGTCTTTTGTTTCTGGTGTAGTTTTTATTTTTTGGCAAAGCTCCCGGCCTTTAATGCCGGGCAAAATGACATCCAATATGATCAAGTCGGGTTTCTGATTAATCGCCACATTATAACCTGTCTCGCCCGTTGCGGCCGTGAGCACAGAATAACCTTCCTTCATAAGAATCGGGCGGATTGTTTTAAGAAGTGTCTCGTCATCATCAACAACCAAAATACTTTTCCACGCCGTAAGGCTCTTCATGTCTTTGGAAAGGGCTACACAAACCGTGACAAACATCGCAAAAATAAGCGGTGTATAGTGAATAAGCGCCGCCTCGCCACCGCGGCCGGCAATGAACTTAAGCAAAAAAGCATTAAGAAATAAAACAACAATAGCTGCTAAATAATGAAATATTTTCCCGAGCTTATGCCCGCAAATAGCAGCAATGCCGACAATGCAATACAACGCCGATGCATAGCTCAGCACTAAAACAAACCAATCATCAACTGAATAGGGAAATGCAACTCCTGACGTTTTTTTAGATATGATAACAGGTATGGTAAATAATAAGACGCGGGCACCGGCAATAATTTCAACCCCGAATAAAATCTTGAGTCTCAAAGACAAAGTATTCATTACGTTTTAACTCCTTGCTGTTTTCTTTTAATATTATTATTTCTTAGATGATATATTAACCCACTTAGTATACATACAAAACAAAAATATGCAAAAAAATGCGGATGCTTGTTAAAAAATGTCTGTTTTCTTATAATCGGCACCTTTTCGGTCAACACCCCTTCAACAAATGTTTTTTCCCCTTCTTTGTGCACATAATTGATCACCCTTCCGGTTGGCGCAACAAATGCGCTGACGCCCGTATTGGCCGCTCTAATCATGCTACGCCTGTTTTCAACCGACCGGAAAATCGATGAAGCCAGATGCAAAAACGGTGCTTTGGTATCTTCAAACCAGGCATCATTGGTGATATTGACCAAAAAATCCGCCTCTTTATTCACATAATTCCGGCCCAAATAAGAAAGCGTGTCTTCAAAACAAATCAATACACCAAATTGATAATCCTTCTCAAAGGAGTCAAATAATGTGTAATCTTCTCCGCTTGAAAAATCACCAATCGGCACAATATCCGTCAGTATCGGTAAAATATTTCTAAACGGAACATATTCACCAAACGGCACCAAATGAATTTTATCATATATTTGTCTTAGTTCGCCGGCTGCGTCAATCAAAAGCGCAGAATTGAAATACTGACCTTCCCTGTGCATAGCCGAACCAAGCAAAAGCGGTGTATTGAAATCACGCATCTTATCGATTAACTCTTGGTATAGTTCAATGTCATCCCATAATATCCCGGGGTAAGATGTCTCCGGCCATATGATCAGTTCCGGATCATCTTGATCAATTAAACTTTGAGTAAGGTCGATTTGCTTTTCTAAAATCGCAGGCCATCTGAACTCCGCCCACTTATCCTGTTGAGGAATGTTTCCCTGAATAACACCAAGCTTAATTTCATCGGTAACATTAAGTGTCTTTAGTCTCACCGTCCCGTAAACAACGGCACTAATCACCAAAACAATAATGATGATAGATAACACCACCGGTTTTGGTTTACCTTTACGGTAAGCCACAATCCATTCATACACACAGACATTAGCCATCACAATTAAAAAACTGATGCTATGCATACCGAAAAGGTCCGCAATTTGAATTATAGCAAGAAACGGTGTTTGACTTTGCCCCAAACTCGCCCAGCCGAATCCTGTAAAAATGACATTACGCGCAAACTCAAGGACAACCCAAAAAGAAGATAAAACAAATGCCTTAAGCACAACCGGAAAGTTTCGCACGCAATAAACACCGACGGAAAATACGGCAAAATACAAAGCTAGATATAAAATAAAGAGCGTCGTGCCCAAAAGCGTAACATACCCAAGCCAGTAAATCATCAGAGTAAAATAAATAAGCCCGGCCAAATAACCTAAAGCAAACGATCTCTTAAGTGTCTTTCCGTCAAGCGCCAAAAGAAGCGGCACAAGACCGGCCCAGGCTAAAGGAAAAAAATTAAACTTAGGAAAAGCAAGAGCGAGGATTAGGGGGGATAGGATTGTTAGGAAATAATTAAACATAAAATTGTACTTAGTACATTGGACTTAGGACTTGGGATCCCAAAGTCCTAAGTGCTAAGTCCCAAGTACAACTTGGAGTCTTTTTCTTATGCACCACAACATTTCTTATACTTTTTCCCGCTCCCGCACGGGCAAGGATCATTGCGGCCGACTTTAGGGCCTTTGTTGACAATAGGCTGGGCGCTCTGACGGGAAGCGGCCGCGGCCTGGGCCATTTGACTGGTTGTTTGCGCTTTATCCTGCATAGCGCTGACCTCATCATGAACCATTTTCTGCGGCAGTGAGCTGAAGACTCCTTCGCGTTTTTGCTCGACATGTTGAATCGGCTGAACTTTAAAAATTACCTCTGCCACTTCCTGATAAATCGAATCATACATCGCTTGAAACATTTCAAAACCTTCACGTTTATATTCAATCAACGGATTGCGTTGACCATAGGAACGTAAGCCCACACTCTCTTTAAGCTGGTCCATACCATAGAGATGATCTTTCCATTTGGTATCAATCGTATGCATCATCAGCATGCGTTCCATAAAACGGATCGCCCTGGGATCAAACTCTTGTTCTCTCCGGTCATAAATTTTCAAAAGCTCTTCCAAGACATCGGCGGTAATCCGTTCGATTTCAATATCATCCACTTCATCCGGCACCTCACCAAGCATGTAACCAAACTTAGCCTTCAAGTAAGCCTTTAATCCTTCGCGGTCCCACTTACCGTCGTCGTTAACTGTTGAAGTATATTGCAAAACCTGCCCGCGCAAAGTCGAATCAATGGCCTCAAGAATAATGTCTTTAATATCATCGCTCTCTAAGACATCCCGACGCAGTGTATAGATCACCTCACGCTGTTTGTTCATAACATCATCAAAATCAATCAAATGTTTGCGGATTTCAAAGTTGTGGCTTTCAACCCGCGTCTGGGCGGTTTCGATCGCCCGTGACAGCCACGGGTGTTCAAGCGATTGGCCTTCTTCCATACCGAGTTTATCCATAATGCCGATGATTTTATCCGAGGCAAACAAACGCATTAAATCATCCTCGAGGGAAACATAAAAACGCGATGCCCCCGGATCCCCCTGACGACCCTGGCGCCCGCGCAGCTGATTGTCAATGCGGCGCGATTCATGGCGTTCAGTCCCCATAACCCATAACCCGCCGAGCTCAAGGACCTTTTTTTGTTCTTCTTTGGTCTTTTGTTCAAATTGCGGTAATTGCTCTTCCACTAAACGTTCAATCTCTTCTTCATCCTTTTTATTATTCGCTTTTTGAACGGCCACTGCACGCGCCAAAAATTCGGGATTACCACCAAGGACAATGTCTGTTCCGCGGCCGGCCATATTGGTTGCAATGGTCACAGCACCGAGGCGTCCGGCTTGGGAAATGATCGTTGCCTCTTGTTCATGGAATTTCGCATTTAAAACCTGATGCGGAATGCCGCGTTTTTTAAGCAGGCTCGCAATAAGCTCTGATCTTTCAATGGAAATCGTCCCGACCAACACCGGCTGGCCTTCTTTGTGGGCTCCGGCAATCTCCTCGACAACAGCTTCATATTTTTCTTGTGTGCTGCGGTAAACCGCATCGGCATAATTGCGTCGTTGCAACGGTCTGTTGGTCGGTATGACAATGCAGTTGAGTTTATAAATCTGCATAAACTCATTAGCCTCGGTCATGGCGGTCCCGGTCATGCCGGATAATTTTTCATACATACGAAAATAGTTTTGGAATGTGATGGTGGCAAGCGTCTGGTTTTCACGGGCGATCGTTATTTTCTCTTTTGCCTCGACCGCCTGATGCAGCCCGTCACTCCAGCGCCGGCCCGGCATCATACGCCCGGTAAACTCATCAACAATAATAACCTCACCGTCCTTAACGACATAATCAACATCTTTGACAAAAAATTCTTTAGCCCGGAGCGCGGCCAGAATATGATGCCGGAATTCAATCGTGGCCATCTCATGAATATTGTCGACACCAAAAAGTTTAGCGACCTTTTCTTCACCTGGTTCAGATAATGTGACAGATTTAACCTTTTCATCGGCGAGGTAATCAAACCCTTCCGACAAGTCGATTTGCTGGGCCTTGGCTTCCATCTCATCTTTTTCGGTGATACGACGACCCTTTAGCTTCTTGGCAATCTCGCAAGCCTTGTAGTATTTATCGGTCGCCTGCTCGGCCGGACCGGAGATAATAAGCGGTGTCCGCGCCTCGTCGATCAAAATACTGTCGACCTCATCAACAATCGAGAAGTGATGCTTGCCCTGCACCATATCTTCTTTAGTATTGACCATATTATCTCTTAAATAATCAAACCCGAATTCATTGTTGGTGCCGTAGACAACATCACGCGCGTACTCTTTTTGACGTTCTTGCGGATCAAGGTCGTGAACGATAACACCAACGGATAATCCCAAAAATTCGTGGAGTGGGCCCATCCACTCGGCATCGCGTTTGGCTAAATAGTCATTGACCGTCACGACATGCACGCCTTCACCGGTTAGGGCATTAAGATAAGACGGCAGCGTGGCCACAAGTGTCTTACCTTCTCCGGTCGTCATCTCAGCGATATTGCCTTCATTAAGCACCATGCCGCCGAGCATCTGCACATCATAGTGACGCATGTTAAGCACGCGT
>JANQMA010000030.1 GCA_028280285.1 Candidatus Omnitrophota bacterium
TGTTAATTGGGATAATATTGGTGAGTTAAGTACAGCCGGCGTGAATTGGTCAGACTTAACTGTTATGACAGAAGCCGGCATCAATTGGTCGGATATTACCGTGATGAGTGAGGCGGGTGTTAATTGGGATAATATTAGCGAATTAAGTACAGTAGGAATTAATTGGAGTAATATTGGTGAGATGAGTACCTCAGGAATCAATTGGGATAATATTGGTGAGTTATCTGCGGCAGGAGTGAATTGGAATGATGTTCGTGTTATGACAGAAACAGGAATTAATTGGGATAATGTCGGCGAGATGTCTGCGGCTGGTATTAACTGGAGTGATATCGGAGAGATGAGTGCGGCAGGCATTAACTGGGATGATATTACCGTGATGAGTGAAGCGGGTGTGAATTGGGATAATATTGGAGAGCTCTCTGCTTCAGGTATCAACTGGGCAGATATTAATGTGATGAGTGAGGCCGGTATTAACTGGTCGGATATTGGAGAATTAACGGCCGCCGGAGTGAATTGGTCAGACTTAACTGTCATGACAGAAGCCGGTATTAACTGGTCGGATATTGGGGTAATGAGTGCGGCCGGTGTTAATTGGGATGACTTAACGGTCATGACAGAGGCTGGTGTTAATTGGGATAATATTGGGGAATTAAGTACATCAGCTATTAACTGGAGTGACATTGGTGTCATGAGTGCAGCGGGCGTCAATTGGGATAATATCGGCGAGCTAAGTACATCCGGTGTGAATTGGGATAATATTGGTGAGATGTCGGCCTCAGGAATTAATTGGGATAATATCGGCGAGTTGTCATCATCAGGTGTTAACTGGAATGATATTGCTGTCATGACAGCGGCGGGTGTTAACTGGGATAATATTGGTGAGTTAAGTGCAGCAGGCATTAATTGGTCAGATATTAATGTACTCAGTGAGGCCGGTATTAACTGGTCAGATATTGGGGTGATGAGTGCCGCAGGCGTTAACTGGGATGATATTGGTGAGCTAAGTACGGCGGGTGTGAATTGGTCAGACTTAACGGTGATGACAGAGGCCGGTATTAACTGGTCGGATATTGGAGTGATGAGTGCTGCAGGCGTTAACTGGGATGATATTGGTGAGCTAAGTACAGCGGGTGTGAATTGGTCAGACTTAACGGTGATGACAGAGGCCGGTATTAACTGGAGTGATCTAACGGTTATGTCAGAAGCAGGTGTCAACTGGGATGACTTCAGTTATATGACAACAGCTGGCGTCAACTGGGCTGATTTTGCTGTCATGACAACCGCGAGCGTGAATTGGAATGATCTACAAGTGCTGACAGAGTCTGGTGTCAATTGGAGTAACTTTGGCGAAATGACAGCGTCGGGAGTAAATTGGTCAGACTTAACTGTTATGACAGAAGCTGGCATTAATTGGAGTGATTTAGGTGTTATGTCGGCAACAGGTGTTAATTGGGACGATATTCAAGTGATGACAGAAGCGGGTGTTAATTGGAGCAATTTTGCGGAATTGTCGACGGCGGGTGTCAATTGGGATGGTATTAATGATTTAACTTCGGCAAGTGTCAACTGGGATGATTTAAGTGAAATGACACAGGCTGGAATAAATTGGTCTGATTTTGGTGTCTTATCAACATCAGGTATTAATTGGAGTGATTTACAGGTGATGACGGAGGCAGGGGTAAACTGGGATAATATTGGTGACATGAGTACCGCCGGCGTCAACTGGTCAGATTTGACTGTTATGACAGAGGCTGGCATTAATTGGAGTGATTTAGGTGTTATGTCGGCAACAGGCATTAATTGGAGTGATTTAACGGTCATGACAGAGGCGGGTGTTAATTGGGATAATTTTAGTGAATTGACCGCAGCCGGTGTTAACTGGTCGGATCTGACGGTCATGACAGAAGCCGGTGTGAATTGGGATGATATCGGCTCGATGACAACCGCCGGTGTTAACTGGGATAGTATTGGTGATATGACAACCTCTGGTGTTAATTGGGATGATTTGACGGTCATGACAGAAGCTGGTGTTAATTGGAGTAATTTTGGAGATATGACAACAGCAGGTGTTAATTGGGACAGTATTGGTGAGTTATCGACTGCGGGGGTCAATTGGGATGGCTTTAATGAATTAACGACGGCAGGTGTCAATTGGGATGATTTTGGTGTTATGACAACAGCCGGTATTAATTGGGATAATGTTGGCGATATGACAACCGCCGGTGTCAATTGGGATGAAATCACAGTAATGAGTGAGGCGGGGGTTAATTGGGCGAATTTTGGTGATTTATCGACGGCCGGCATTAATTGGAATGGTATTAGTGAACTAGCCGATGCGGGAGTTAATTGGTCAAACTTTGCACAGTTATCGACAGCGGGAGTGAATTGGGCTGGCATTAATGAAATGACACAGGCGGGCATCAATTGGGATAATATGACTGATCTAAGTACAGCGGGCATCAATTGGGAAGGTTTTGGTGATTTATCGACGGCTGGTGTGAACTGGTCAGATCTACGTGTTATGAGCGAAGCGGGTGTGAACTGGTTGGATATGGGAAGTATGACAACAGCCGGTGTTAATTGGAGTGATCTAACAATTATGTCAGAAGCCGGCGTGAATTGGGCCGGGTTTGAAGCATTATCAACAGGTGGTGTGAACTGGGATAATATTGGCGACTTAAGTACAGCGGGTGTGAACTGGTCGGATCTAAAGATTATGAGCGAGGCGGGTGTGAATTGGTCAGGTTTTGAAGCATTATCAACAGGTGGTGTGAATTGGGATAATATTGGTGAGCTAAGTACAGCGGGTGTGAATTGGGCGGATCTAACGGTTATGAGTGAAGCCGGTGTCAATTGGGATGGTGTTGGGGCACTCGCAAGCTCTGGTGTTAATTGGGATAATATTGGTGAAATGTCCGTCGCTGGTATTAACTGGAATGGTGTTGGGGCACTTGCTAGTGCTGGAGTCAATTGGGATGGTGTTGGAGCGCTCGCCAGTGCTGGTGTTAATTGGGATGATATTGCGAGTTTATCAGCCGCGGGTGTGAACTGGAATGATCTTACTGTCTTGAGTGAAGCCGGTGTCAACTGGTCGGATCTGACAGTGATGAGCGAGGCTGGTGTTAATTGGAATGATATGACAATCATGACAGAAGCCGGTATTAATTGGAATGATCTACAAGTTATGTCGACGACCGGTGTCAATTGGGATGATCTTCAAAACTTTAGCACCATTGGTATTAACTGGTCAAATATCCAAGATCTATCAGCAGCCGGCGTTAATTGGGATGGTATTAATGAATTAACAACATCAGGCATTAATTGGAGTGATATTAGTGTATTGAGTGAAGCCGGTATTAACTGGAGTAATATCGGAGACTTAAGTACCGCTGGTGTGAATTGGTCGGATATCAATGTGATGACAGAGGCTGGTATTAATTGGGATGACATTACAAGTATGACGACAACAGGTATTAATTGGAATGATATCGGTGCGATGACAACTGCTGGTGTTAATTGGGATAGTATTCAGTCTATGTCAACAGCGGGTGTGAACTGGTCGGATATTACAGTTATGACGGAATCAAATATCAACTGGGATAGCGTCGGAAGTATGACCGTTTCTGGTATTAACTGGTCAAATATTGGTGACTTGAGTGCCGCTGGTGTCAATTGGAGTGATATTGGTGTGATGAGTGAGGCTGGTGTTAACTGGAGTGATATCGGGACAATGTCTTCGCAGGGTATTAATTGGGATGGTATCCAAGATTTATCTGTTGCCGGTGTGAACTGGAGTGGTATTCAAGACTTGAGTCTATCGGGCGTTAATTGGGATGATATTGCCGAGTTAAGTCTGGCGGGAGTTGATTGGAGTAATATTGCTTCCATGGCTAATGCCGGAGTGAACTGGGATGGTATTGCCGATCTAGCGGCGGCAAGTGTGAATTGGAGTAATGTCGCCGATCTCGCCGCGGCGGGTGTGAATTGGACGAATATTTCCAATCTGGCCTCAGCCGGTGTCAATTGGGATGGTGTGGCTGAGATGACAAGCTCTGGCGTTAACTGGGATGATGTCGCCGAGATGAGTACTGCTGGTGTTAATTGGGCGGACATAGCGTTTATGAGTGGTACAGGTATTAACTGGGAGGATATGAGTACATCAAGTACTGCCGGTATTAATTGGAGCGATCTTGCGGCAATGAGTAATAATGGCATCAATTGGGATGGGGTCAATTACTTGGCCGATAATGCACAAACACTCGTCAGCAATGTTTCAAGTATTCTTACAGCAGTGACCACGATTAGCTCCCTTGTTGGAACGGCGAGTGATACGTCATCAGCCAGCACGTTGTTTGGAAAGATTGCGGAAGTTAATGATACCGTTTCAGGACTAGATGTGTCAGATGTGGGAACACTTGTAACTAAAGTAACAGCTATTGAAACGCTTCTTGGTGGTACGGATGATACTGTTGATAGTTCGACGATATTTGGTGATCTGAATCAAGTTGAGGCATTGCTTGGTCTGGCAGCTAATGCGACGACAGATGATACTGTATTCGGGCGATTAAATGATATTCAAGAAAATGCTTCAAGTGGAAAGTCCAGTGCGGATGCAGCGCTCGGTATTGTACAAAATATTAGAGCTGATCTTGGTGTCGACGGACAAACACCAGATTTATATGATAAAGTAACCTCGCTTGAATCAGCGTTGCAAAATTTAGATACGGTTGTTGCACAATTAGCGACTAATCAAGTCAGTGCGGATGTATTGGCGCGACAAATGCTTGATATCTTAACAGAGCTTCTTAATCAAAGTGCAGATTTAGCTGGTCTGGAAGAATTGGAAGTTGAAGAAACAGACGCTGAAATAGAAGGCGAGATGGATATGGAAGAAGTCAATGACCGCTTGTCTGAGATCGAGGCTAAATTAGAAGCAATCGCTGAGATGCTTGATAAGGATGGTATAGGTGAGGTTGTAATCAAGACATACTTTGAAAGCGCGCAATAATGAAAGCATCGAATTATTATCGTCGGTTTAGATTTTTATTATTTATTGGTTTATTGTTCTTTTTCATAAGTGTTGCAAAAAATTCTTCAGCGGATCTTTATATCAATATTCTTGCTGTTAACGGAGCCGACGTAGCTCAGGATAAAGAGATCAATCATGTTCTTCCTAAAGAGCTCGCTAAAGAGGATGTGGTTGATACAGACGGACTTGAGTTGAAATATGATGTTGACGCCGGTGCTTATAGTGTTACTGGTGTTGTCAAACTGGGCGCTAAAGACACAAAGACCTATAAAGTCCGTGTCCGGGACGTCTGGAAAGTTGATGAAAATGAAATTGTACAGATTCAAGAAGAGATTGATAAAAATCTTGCCCGTATTAAGGATACGGAATTTTTCCCGACCGGTCAGATCAAAAGAGAAAGTCTTATTGAACGCTTGGATTTTATTGTTAAACAGCAGGAAAAGTTTGCGGATAATATTGAAAAGCGTATTGGCCGTTACCGTATTTATGAGAAAGAATTAAGCGAGATTCGCACCAATGCTCTTTCTGTTAAATATTGGAAGTCAAGGCCGCCGACACCGGATGAAGCCGATATTTTTACCTATATCATTGAGCTGGAAAACCCCAATGATGAAGAAGAAGCAATATTATCCCCGAAGCATTATGTGCCAAAAGAAGTTAAACCTGAACATTTTGTTGAGCTTCAAGGGTTTGAAGTCAAGTATGATGCTTTAAAGGGAAGATCCTATCTTCAAAAAGAAGATAAGCTGAAAGCACAGCAGAAAAAACGTTATGAAATCGGCATTATTGATATTTGGAAAATCCGCGATTACGAAATTGAAGAATTGCGGGATCGTACGGCAAATGCGTTTGAGCTTTTAAGAGGATCAGAATTTCTCGACAGTGCCGAGTATTTGGCCCAAGTCATTACCAAAAATCTTGATTATTTGGTTGAGTCGCAAAAAATCGACCGTTCGATTAATGATCATATTGCGGCTTACCGTAAAAATAAAATAATTTATGACAAAACTGTTGAAGATGTTGAAGCGCTCGAACGTTTATTAGAAGCATTACGCGAGGATCTGGAACGCAGTAAAGTTAAAAAAGTTCTTGAGAAAATTTCAGAACAGGCCAATCTGGCATCGATTGTTAAAACGATCTTTAAAAAGCCTGATATTAACACAGCATGGAAAATTATTCTGGGAGTTGTTATATTCGTTGGAATTTACACCTTGATTCACTTTACTATATGGGGCATACGTTCGAAAAACGCGAAGATCGAAGAGACACAGAAACCTGCCTCTTCGGATACGCCAGAAGAAGACAAGGAGTAAGTCATTGACTGAATTAAGATACACAGAAGTCGGCAAGGTAAAAAGTATCCGGGGATGTATTGTCTTTGTCATCGGACTTAATAACTGTATTAATGGTCAGTTAGTTGAGTTTGGTTTCGGGACATTCGGGACTATTCTTGGGTTTACGGAAAAGGATGCGCAGGTGCTTATCGTTAAAGAAAGCACGCCTATTAAAACGGGTGATGAGGTGCGTGCATCGCTGGAACCGTTTAATGTTCCTGTCGGTGAGAATTTTATTGGACGGATTGTTAATCCGCTGTGCGATCCGTTTGACGGGCTTGGCCCGATAAAGCCTGATGAGCATTATCCTATTTTTCCTTTAGCGCCGGGTATCCTGGATAGAAAAGTTTTGCATAAGACGCTTGAAACAGGGACAAAAGTTGTTGATGCGATGATTCCGGTCGGCATGGGACAGCGTGAACTTGTTTTGGGTAATAAGATGACGGGCAAGACCACGCTTATTACAGATTGTGTTATTAATCAAAAAGGCAAAGATGTCATTTGTATTTATTGTGCGATTGGAAAGGCGCGCTCTCAGTTGGCGCGTGTTGTACAGCTCTTTCAGGATCATGATGCGTTTGACCATACGATTATTGTAGCCGCTCCGTCTTCATCACCGCCAGGCCAGCAGTATTTAGCACCGTATGTTGCCTGTTCAATCGGTGAGTATTTTATGCACCGGGGTAAGGACGTGTTTATCGGCTTTGATGATTTCACCAAACATGCCTGGTGTTATCGGGAAATATCGCTTTTACTTGGTCGTCCACCGGGGCGCGACTCTTATCCGGGGGATATTTTTTATCTGCATTCAAAGATGATTGAGCGGGCATGCCATTATGATGATGCTCATGGCGGAGGATCAATGACGTTTTTACCGCTGGTTGAAATTCTTGAGGGCGACTTAACAGCATTCGTCCCGTCAAACCTGGTTTCGATGACCGATGGTCAGATTCTTCTTGATGCGGCGATGTTTGGGCAGGGACAAAAGCCGGCGCTAGATCTTGGTCTTTCTGTTTCGCGTGTTGGAACCAAGGTGCAATGGCCGATTATCAAGGACTTGGCCGCCCCAATGCGTTTGGAATATTTGCAGATTCGCGAGCTGCAAAAATCATCTAAGTTGCGCTCAGGTCCACAGTCCGAAGAACTTATGGAACGTTTAAAGAGTGGGGAGGTTTTAACAGCCCTTATGTGCCAGGGGAAAAATAAACCGGTGCCGCTGGAAGCCTTGGCGCTTATGCTTTATGCCTTCCGGGAAAAATATATTATCGATTTAAAACCGCAACAGTTAGAAAAATTTCAAGATGAGATTTTTGATTATGCTAAAGAAAAGAACCCTGAATTTTTAACGAAATTAAGGGAAGAAAAAAAGCTCAGTGAGGAAATTGAAAAGGTCATGCAGGACATTTTACAAACCTATGTGCGTGAACGGTGTCCGGCAGGCGCAACGGGAACTGAGGAGGAAGAAGAAGGCGACGATATCGTATCAAACATTGGCCGTGATGTTCTCGACGAGGCAGCTTCCAAAGGCCTTGAAAAAAGCAAAAGTTAATAATCAATGGGACGCATTATTAAATTTAAATGTATTATTTTAAGTCCCCATTCATTGATCTATGAAAATGAAGTTGAGAGCGTTTTTTTGACAGGTGATCAGGGAGAGTACGAGCTTCTTGCCTATCATTATCCATTGGTTGGCGTTTTAAGAAGAGGTGATGTGATTATTGATTGGAATCATAAGGTGTCAATCAACAGTGGGGTGGTTAAGTTTTTTGCCAATGAATGCTTGATTATGATTGAGGAAGACGTCAGGAAAAAAGTAAAAATTAAGTAAGGAATAAACATGGTACCAGAATATTTTTTAATAATTGGAATGATGCTCGTTGTTGTGGCAGGCCCGTCTATTGTGATCGGCATGTTAGGGCATGCGGTTATTAAAGCACTTGCGCGTAATCCATCGGCGGCAAGTAAAATATTTTTAGGTATGATGGTGATGCTTGTTTTTGTTATTGCACTTTCACTGGTGGCTATGTTGATTATTTTCCAATTGTTTGGGACAAAATAGATGAGAGTATTTGATCAGTGGTTAGAAGCCTTTATTATAGTTTGTATTATGTCGGTTATTATTGCCATTCCATGTTTTTTGACTGTTTTGGTGGGGCGAAAAATGATCAACAGGATCGGGCAGTATCCGACACAAGCACCAACAATACAAATGAGTATTTGGCTTCAATTAGTAGCTATTGAGGCTGTTGGGTTTTTGCTGTTAATTATGTTTTATAATTTTTTCTCTGATTAATGAAAAAGGAGTAATTTAATTATGGATGTGACATTAATCATTAGTTTTGTCATTTTTATGATAGTCTTTGTGGGGCTTGCCGGTTTTATCCTGCACAGAGTTTTTGTGGCCAATACCGACGGGGCGATCCAGCGTTTGGATAATGAATACGCTGATGCGACAAAAAAGCAGGCCGAACTGAATAGAAAATTAAGGCAGTCTGATGAAGAGCTGGCCAAGCGCCGCGCAGAAGCCCGGGAGTTAACGGAAAAGCTGCGTAGTGAAACCGAAGAAGAGACGAAGACTGAGCGGGATAATATTATTCAGAAAGCCCGTGCCGAAGGTGAAGAAATTATTGCCAAAGCGAAGGGGGCAACGGAAACTTTACGCAAAGAATTAGAAAAAGAAATGGATGCGAAGTTTATTCAATACAGCATGCGTATTTTAAATACCATTCTTGCTGATCATGCGAAGGGGGCGTTTAATCAGGTTTTAGTTGATGAGTATCTGACCAAATTAAAAGATGCAGACCTTTCCAAAATTGGCCCTGATGTTAAAGATGTTGAGGTGACGGCAGCCGGGGAGATAGCTGATGATGTTAAGAGTAAAATAAGCGCAACATTAAAAGAGAAAGTTGGCCGTGATTTTAATGTAACCGTTAAACAAGATAAAGAACTTGGTGGCGGTATTGCGCTTAAATTCGGGAGTATGGCGCTTGATGGTAGTTTAAATGGTCTTATCCGCCAAGAAGGCCTTAAAATGCAGCAGGAAGTGGATGACCGAAACTAAGATTTTTTATGGGAAAAGCAAACCGTAAAAAAATTGAATTGATTGAGACCGGTGAAATGGTGGGGCTTATTCAAACCCTTAAGGATATTGCCGACAGTAAATATTATTCGATGCTCGGGGAAAAAGAGAAGTTAAGACGGTTTGGTGAGATGTTTGTTGAGTTTTTCCGTTTAATCAGTTTAACGGGATGCGAGCATCCGCTTATTAAAAATGACAATAAAAAGGTCGGGATTGTTGTTGCGACGGGAGAGGGAAGTTTTTTAGGAAAATTTAATGGCTCTATTTTAAGCCTTGCCGAGCGTCAACAGAAAGAATATGAAGAATATGAATACATTGCGGTCGGAGCGCGTGGCGCTGAACGTTTGGAACAATATACGCCTGATTTAAAGGTTTTTTCCGGTTTTGAAGAAATCGGTATCTATGAGATGGCCATTCAGTTGAAAGATTATCTCATTGAAAAAATTATGGATGGTCATTATGGCAAAATTATTGTTGTCTATTCCTGGCCGAAAACCCAGGACATTCAAAGACCACGGATTGTTAATTTATTGCCATGTATTGATTTGGCATCTAAGCAAGCGGAGTATGTCGAGGAGTTTGAAAAAGTCATTGAAGAGTCTGATTCGCGTGATACTGTCGGTATGTTGGCGCAGATTTGGGTTACATCCAGATTGTATGAAATATTTTTAGATCTTCTTATTGCCGCGGCAGCGGCTCAGGCCTCATTTTTGGATGATAGTGTTGATAAGATGAAAAAGGAAGAAGTGAAAGCACGGTTTGCCTACCGTAAAGCCAAGAAGGGTGATATTGATAAAAGTTTGCGGGAAACATTTTCTGCACGATTGATTGCTAATGGATAATTCTTAACGTTCACTGAAGGAGATAGTGTTGGATAGCGAAGAACAAGAAAATCAGCAGGAACCTCAAGAAAACGCTGAGGCCCCAGAACAAAAAGAGGCTGCAGAGCAACCGGCCGAAGAGCAACCAGAAGTTTCTAAACAACCGCAAGAGGCACAGCCAGCTTCAGAAACATCACAGGCCACTGAGACTTCTGTTGAATCTTATGAGTCTGCTTCGTCTGAGGTCGTCGAGCAAATTGAAGAAGGCATGGAACATCCCTTTGCCAATCGCGGTGACCGTGGGCGCGGGCGTGTGAGTGCTGTGCAAGGCCCGGTTGTTGATGTTTGGTTTGACCGTTCAGAAGATGTGCCTGCTTTGTATGATACGATTGAAGTGTATACTGTCGACGGGAAACGTGTCGTGCTTGAAACCTTTGAGCATTTGTCAGAAAATCTTGTGCGTACTGTAGCGATTATGGATACCCTTAATATTCAGCTAAATTCTGTTTGTTACAATACCTATGAGTCGATCACAATCCCAATGGGGGATGCGAATTTTGGACGTGTTATGGATTCGGTTGGTCGTCCGCTTGATAATAATGGTCCGCTTAAGTGTCCAGCCCGCGTTCCTATTCGCTATCTCATGAAGCCGGTTCCGTTTAATTTAAAGAATAAAAAAGGTGAACGTCCGGAAATTCTTGAGACAGGGATTAAGTATTTTGATTTACTTTTTCCTCTTGTTAAAGGAAGTAAGACAGGGATTTTAGGAGGTGCTGGATGTGGGAAGACGGTTGTTATCCTTGAGCTTATTAATAATATCGTTAAGGCGCACGGGGGTGCATGTGTTTTCTCCGGTATTGGTGAGCGTATCCGTGAAGGAAATGAGCTTTATCATGAGCTTGACGAGGCCAATCTTTTACAGAACGTTATGCTTGCTTACGGGCAAATGGATCAGCCTCCAGGAGCGCGCGCGGAGATCGTTAATGTTGGATTATGTTTAGCCGAATACCTCCAGGCGAAAAATAAAGACGTACTTCTGTTTATGGACAATGTGTACCGCTATATTCAGGGAGGTCAAGAAATCTCAACACTGCTTGGGCGTGTACCGGCGGAAACTGGTTATCAACCGACATTGGCGTCTGAAATCAGTGGTGTTCAAGAACGTATCCGTGCGGTAGAAGGAAGTGGTTCGATTACAGCCTTTCAGGCCGTTTATGTTCCGGCCGACGACTTTACAGACCCTGCGGTTGTGGCGATCTTTGCTTATCTCGACGGGAGTGTTGTTCTTTCGCGTGACCTTGTCCAGCGCGGGATGTACCCGGCCATTGACCCTCTGGTTAGTACGTCGACAAACCTTGACCCGGATATTGTCGGGATGAATCATTATAAAGTCGCCCAAAATGTTTTGGAACATTTCAATAAACACAACGCGCTTAAGCGTATTGTTGCGGTTATCGGTGTTGATGAACTTTCTCCGGAAGACCGGGGCATTTTTACACGTGCTGAAAAGTTGTATAATTTTATGACGCAACCTTTTACGGTTAGTGAGGTCTTTACTGGTAAAAAAGGAGAATACGTTTCCATCCCGGATACAGTTGAAGGCTGCGCAAAAATTATGGATGGCGTTTACGACGATTGGAAAAAAGAAGATTTTTATATGATCGGTAAAGCACCACGGATTTAGAAATGAAAAGTGCCGATAATAAAATAAAAAGTGCGCTCATCCGTTTTAATGTTCTAAGTGAAGAAGAATTAGCCCCCCATGTTTCAGCCGCCCAAGAGGCAGGCTTACCCCTTAAAAGTTATTTACTTCAAAACGAAATTGTCACGGAAAAACAGATTCTCATAGCGGTCTCGCAGAGTGTCAATTTGCAGACAGTTGATTTAAATACAGCGGATATTGAACAAAGCCTTCTTGATAAAGTTCCTATCAAAATTGCCTGGCATTATAAAGTCATCCCTTTAAAGATTGAGAGTGATATTTTATATGTGGTGGCATCCGAACCGCTTAATGTTAAAATCCTTGACGAGATCCGTATGCATATTGGCCATGAGGTTGAGGTTATGCTAAGCACCCATACGCAGCTTATGGATGGGTTTAAGAAATATTATGGCTTTGCGTCTGATACCATTGATAAAATCATGACAAAGGAGCCGCAGCGGGCGAGTGTAAGCGCGGCCAATGCCGGCCAATGGGTTGAAGATATTGAAAAAGAAACGGATGACCCGACAGTTTCTAATCTGGTTAATCAGATTTTACTGGAAGCTTATAAAAAGCGCGCGACAGATATTCATATTGAACCGTACCGGGATAAGGTAAGATTCAGATACCGCATTGATGGTGTTTTGGTGGACGCGAATCTTCCTGAAAAAGTAAAACATTTTCTGCCTCCCATTCTTTCACGTATTAAAATCTTAGCGAACCTCAGCATTACGGAGAAAAGAGTGCCGCAGGACGGTAGTGCCGTTGTTAAAACAACCGAAGAGCAACTTGATTTGCGTGTTTCCACTGTGCCGACACCGCGTGGAGAAAGCATGGTCATCCGCATTTTGCCGACGAAGGTAAGGCTGTTCAGTTTGGAAAAACTCGGGTTTGAAGATAAAGATGTGAAACATTTTAGAAACATGATTAAAAAACCCCATGGTATTATTTTTATCACTGGGCCGACAGGAAGTGGAAAGACAACGACCCTTTATGCCTGTTTAAATGAAATTAACTCATCGGAAACAAAGATTATTACCATTGAGGATCCGGTCGAGTATGAAATGGAAGGCATTACACAAGTTCAGGTTAATAACAAACTTAAATTTTCATTCTCAACCGGGTTGAGAAGTCTTTTGCGTCATGATCCGGATATTATTATGGTAGGTGAGGTGCGTGATTTAGAAACAGCGGAGATTTCTATCCGCACAGCCCTGACAGGCCATCTTGTGTTTTCAACATTGCATACCAATGATGCCCCAAGTGGTGTGACACGTTTAATCGATATGGGGATTGAACCTTATCTGGTGTCCTCAAGTGTCGAAGCCTTTGTGGCCCAGCGTTTGGTGCGTACGATTTGTCCTAAATGCAAAAAGGGAGTCGAAGATGTTTCCCCGGCTATTGTCGAGGAGATTGTGCAATCATTAAAAATCAAAGATCCATCGACGATGAAATTTTATGAAGGCGCCGGGTGTGATCATTGCAACCAGACAGGGTTTTTTGGAAGACAGGCTATTTATGAAATATTGAACATTAATGATACGTTGCGGGCGGCTATTATTGAAAAACCCCGTTCCGATTATATTAAAAGAATTGCCATTGGCGAAGGCATGAAAACATTGCGGCAAAATGGCTGGGAGGCTGTTTTAAAGGGGTTAACCACAGTCAACGAAGTCCTCAATGTTTCTGTGCGTGATAAGGTTTATCAAGGTGATGCCGTCGTTTCACCTGATTCTTCTCAAGTCACTGTGAATGAACAGAGATTGCCTAAACCGGCCCAAAATTTCGGTAAAAATAATCGCAGTTATCCGCGTATTGAAGATCCTGTCAAAATGCGCTACAGGCTCTTGCGGAAAGACCCCCAAGATCCGAGTTTTTTATTAACCGACGGTGTTGAACATCCAACTAAAACAATTGATATCAGCGCCGCAGGTTTAAGGTTTGTGTCTAATGCCTTGATTGAAATAGGGACTATCTTAGAAATCAAGATTCAATTTGGCGGAGACTTTCCAAGTATCGATTGTCTGGCAAAGGTCTGCCGCGTCGAAGATGAAGGGGAGAAAAATCTTTTTGGTATCGTTACGTATTATTTGGATATTTCAAGTGCCGATAAAGCCTTGATTAATAAATATGTCGAGGGAAAGCTAGCTGCATCTTCCGCCGAAGTTAAACATAAAACTTCTTAAATCCTTTCGTAATTCATTATGATGACGACATATGTTTATACCGCAAAAAAAAGTAATGCCGAGACGGTCGAAGGACGTATTAACGCTTCTTCCGAAGAAGAGGCCATTGATTTAATCAATCAGCTTGGGCTTCTGCCTGTTTCGGTCGATGTTGCCGATAAAGAAGAACACGCGCCGGTCAAGGTGAGGGGGACGATCAAATCAAAGGACCGGCTGCTTTTTTCCCGCCAACTGGCCAATCTTCTTAAATCCGGACTGCCGCTTTTAAAAGCACTTAAAATTTTAGAAGAACAAACACATAACCGTTATTTTCGAAGAGTGATCCGTCAAATCGCCGATGGGGTTCAAAATGGACGTTCTTTTTCAGAATGCCTGGAGGATTATCCACAGATATTCTCCAATCTTTTTGTCACAATGGTACGGGCCGGGGAGGAAAGTAGTAATTTAGAAGAAATGCTTGTGCATGTCTCTGCGTATCAAAAGCGACAGGAAGATATTAAATCAAAGGTTAAAACGGCGATGACATATCCGGCCCTAATGGCTTTCGTGGGGGTGCTTGCTGTTTATTTTATTTTAACATTTGTGCTTCCTAAAATGGCAGGGCTTTTTGACAGTATAGGTGAGGCACTGCCTTTGCCCACAGTCATTTTATTTGCGTTGAGTGATATTTTAACAACTAATGGCTGGTCGATTTTAATCGGATTTACAGTCTTGGTTATGATGATACGCGCTGTCGGATACTTAGAATTTGGGAAAATATTCACAGGCAGTTTTGTATTAAAGATACCTCTTTTTGGGGACATTATCCATAAGAGCGAGCTTTCACGTTTTGCGCAGGCACTTGTACTGCTTCTTAAAAATGGTGTGGCTATTCTCCGTGCTCTTGATGTGGCCGTACCTATCATAAGTAACCGTGTTTTGCAGGCAGATTTTGCCGCGTGTAAAGAGGCGCTCAGCAAAGGTGACTCATTCGGGGAAACGCTCAAAGGGTCGAAGCATGTTCCTTCTATCATGGCCCATACCATAGCGGTGGGGGAGGAGTCCGGGCATTTGAATGAAGTGTTGACGGAAATTGCAGACAGTTATGAAGAAGAAACGAATGAGGCAATTAAGGTGGCCACGACACTGATTGAGCCGCTGATGATTATGACAATCGGTCTTGTCATTGGTTTTATAATTTTTGCCATGCTCCTGCCTATTTTTCAAATCGATATGCTGGCGGCATAAGATGAATTTAGCTAAAGTTGTTTTCTTTCTTTTATTTCTTATCTTCGGTTCTTCGTATGTTTACGGCGAAACTTTTAAGAGCGAACATTTTACAATTACGGCCTCCCCGACGATCAGTGCTTCGTGGAATAAATCTGTTTTACGCAAAGCGGAGTATCACTATGATCGCATATCCAGGCGGCTTGGATTTAGCAAATACTCCAATTATTGGACATGGGAAGACCGTGTGAATATCAAACTCTATGCTGATCAAAAAGAATTTATGGCGAAAACCAATCAGCCGGCCTGGGCGATAGGGGGTGCTCAATACGGGCATCGTTTTTCCCAGGGGCGTTCGATTATCAGTTTCAAACAAGAGCAGGGTTTTCTTAACGGCATCTTACCGCATGAAATTAGCCATTTAATTCTGCGTGATTTTATTGGGTATGATAAGACCATTCCACTTTGGTTTGATGAAGGGGTGGCGCAGCTGTTTGAAGAAGGTAAGCCACAAAAGGCCCACAAGGCTATGAAAGACTGGGTGAGGGTCAATAAACCGATCCCCTTTAATCAATTATTTAAATATGATGTGCGTTATGAAACAAATCCTTTAAGGGTGAGTATTTATTATGCCCAGTGCTTAACCATTGTGGATTATATGATTAAGATTCACGGGAGCAATAAATTTGCCAAACTATGCCGGGCGATGAAGGATGGCAAGCCATTTGATCAAGCGCTCCTGAGCACCTACAAACTGGTATTTAATTCTGTAGAAGATTTTGAAAAAAAATGGTTAAGTTATATGAAAACGTATTAAAGTGTAGTATATTGGATTATAGTATGAGTAAGGAAAAATTGGAGGAAGACATATGAAATTGATCCAGAAATTGCGTGCTAAAAGAGCCTTTACACTGGTTGAAATTTTACTGGTGGTTATCATAATCGTAGCCTTATCTTCGATGGTCGTGCCACGCTTGGTCGGACGAGGTGAGCAGGCCAAGGTCTCGGTGGCTAAGTCGGATATCGATGCTAATTTGGCAACAGCGCTAAAATTATATGAGCTTGATAACGGCAATTTCCCTACAACCAATCAAGGTCTTAAGGCCCTGCGCGTTAAACCTACCGTAAGTCCTGTTCCAAACAACTGGAATGGCCCTTATGTGGAAAAAGATTTGGTTGATCCGTGGGGTAATCCTTATGTCTACACTTCTCCTGGCAGCAATAATCCTGATTACGACTTGCATTCCGAAGGGGCCGACCCGGATTCAGACGAAGATGATGTTAAAAATTGGGATTAACCCAAGACACCTAATTCATATCATTACTGTCGATTTAACTATGAGTTAAATCAGAATGTCTAAAAAAAATTCCAAACACAATTCATCGGGCTTTACCCTCATTGAACTTCTTTTAACCATTTCCATCGTCTCGGTTAGTATTGTCGCGATCTTTCAGTCGCTGCTTATCTCTCTTGACCGCATACGTTATTTAACGCACCGCATGCATGCCACCACAATATTGGATAACCGGTTGACGGAAATTGAAAACACATTACGTGTTTATAAATCGCTTCCTTTTGAATTAAATCATACAGAAACGGCTGATGTTGGCGGACAAATTGTTCAATTCAAACAGTCGATGAATCTGAGGGCCTTAGAGGAATATGTGGATATTTTTCAACTTGATTTAACATTAACGTGGGAACAAAATGACCAGACAAAGTCATTATCCCGCTCAACCTATATTTCCGATTTTGATTATTATCATCAATAATAATTAAAAAATGAGAAGTAAAAATTAAAAAAGAAAATTGAGAATTGAAAAAAAATAAGAATGAAAAAGGTATTTAGTAATTGGTAATTAGTAGTTAGCGGCTTGGGAAATCAATTACAAATTACTAACTACCAAATACCATTTGTAATTTTACCTTTTTAATTTGTTTTATTTTTTCATTTTCTTTTTTATTTTTGCTTTTTTAATTTTCAATTAATTATGTTTTCACGTATTCACAATAAATATGCTATGACCTTCATTGAGGTTCTTATTGTCACAGCGCTTGTATCTGTTGTGAGCCTTGCCTTGTATCATGGTTTTTCTAACGGGCTTAAGGTATGGAAACGCAGTCAACAGGTTGTGGTAGAAGAGAACATCATTATTTTCTTTGAAAAGATAACCAAAGATCTTCAAAATGCATATAAATTTTCGACGATTACATTTCAAGGGAATAGAAGTAAATTTTCTTTTCCTGTTATTTTACCAGTTAAAATAAGCAGCACTTTAAGTAACAAAGAATCGGTTTATGCACAGCAATTGGCACGGGTGGAGTATTATTATGACTATAATAAAGAAACTATTTTCCGCCGGGAAGGTAATTATGGACAGGCATTGAAGGATCAATACTTTGAGCCCCGCAAAGTGGTTGAAGGTGTCGACGGGCTCATGTTTAAATATTATTATATGACGGATAATGATGAAATCTATAGCGAAGATATATTAGAAACAATTCCTTCGAAAATTGCGGTGACAATTGAATTCATTGATAACGGCTACCGCCGGGCCATGACGAAATATATTCCGGTTCCTATTGGGAGTTAGTATTTAGGGAATAAGGGTCATATGCTAAGGATAATGAATAAGTACAATCAAAAAGGATCAATACTGATTTTTTCTTTATGGATTGTTGCGCTGTTAACCGTATTTGTCGTTCAGATCGGCATGCGTATCCGTCAACGTGTAACGGTATTATCCCGCATAGAAACAACAGCGAGTTTAAGGCATGTGGCGGCATCCGGCGTTAAAAAGGCCTTATCCACGCTCAAACTAGATTTTGAAAAAAATAATCAAGTTTATACAGCGTATGGAAAACATTTCCGGCATAATAATGACAGTAAATTTTCAAACATTGTATTACCGACAGGTACGGCGCGTGTTTTTTACAAGTCATCTGAAGGGCTTTCCGGAGGGTCTGCTATGCGATTTGGATTTGTGGATGAAGAACGTAAGCTCAATATCAATACCGCCGAGCATAGTGAAATTCAAAGGTTGATCGAAAGTGTGACGGAGGCGGATGTTGATAAGGCGACAGATATTGCTAATGCCATTGTTAGTTGGCGTGAAATTGGGGATGTGGAATTAATCGGTTTTTATAGCGATGACTATTATGCTCAGCTTCCCTACCCGTATGAACCACGCAAGATACCTTTTGAGCTGATTGATGAACTCAGACTTTTAAGAGGGGTTACAGAGGACATTTTTCAGGCATTGTTTCCTTATGTAACGGTTTATGGAAACGGCAAGGTCAATATCAACACCGTTTCTGTGCCAGTCCTCAGGGCGCTGGGATTGGACGATGCTGTGATCGATAAATTAGTTGCGGTCCGGCAGGGCCCGGATGGTATGGAAAGTACCGTGGATGACTATATCTTTCATAAAACTTTTGATGTGGCCAGCGAGGTTGCTGCGTTTATTGATCTCGATGAATCAGAAATCACGCAAATCGACTCTTTGAATAGATCTCAAAAAATTGGAACCAATTCATTTTTTTACACCATTGAGAGTCATGCCACAATACCGAACCAAAACGACACTTTAAGCGCTATTTGTACGTATAATTTGAGGGAAAACCGCATTGAATATTGGCGTGAAAAATAATGATTTTATGTTGATTGGTTTTTATTATTTAATATATAATAACTATCAATATAAAGAGTTTAGAAAAGGAATCTGTAATGCTTAAAAAGAGCAAGGATTTTGTCGGGCTTACTTTAACTGATGATTATCTCAAAGTGGCCCATATTAAGGGTACAAAAAGTGTTCCTAAAGTTGCTAATATCGGCCTTCATGATATAAAAGGCTTACCTCAACAAGGCTTGATTAGCGCGGTTAAAAAAGCCCTTAAAGGGGTTAATGTCAAGAAAGCCAATCTTTTATTAGTGGTTCCACCAAGTGGTGTCTCCACTAAGAATATTGAAATCCCATCCACTAATTCTGAAGAAATCCGTTCGATTGTGAATTTGCAAGCCGGGCGCCACACACCTTTTTCAAGAGAAGAGATCCAGGTTGGATACGTCAACATGGGTGTTTCTCAGGGTAATTTCACAAAAGTGTTGCTCGTGATTGCGGATAAGAAAGTCGTTAAGGAAAAATTGGCGATTTTTGAAAAAGCGGGTGTGAAAATTACAGATGTGTGTTTTGCCTCAGAAGGTGTGGCCAAGCTTTATGGGGGGGATGCAGGTGTTTCTGGCGTGATCGATATTGATGCCTCGTCCACAGAATTTGTGATCGTTAAAAATGGCATAACGATCTCCAGCCGTAATATCCCAATTGGCCGGAGTCAGCTCGAAAGCGAAGGGGCCTCAGCCCAGGAAAAACTGGTGGCTGAATTAACCAAGACCATTGAGTCTTATCAGAGTGAAGATATTGATGCCGCCCCACAGGCTTATTATATTGCTGGTGATGATCAGCAAGCGCAGGCCTTACAACAAGCCCTTTCCCAAGCGGCTGGTTGGACGGTGAATGTTTCCTCTTATGCCGATCGGGTTAAATTGTCTGGCGGTAACCTTAAAAAAATTGCCACGACTTATGCGGCGGCATCCTTTTTAGATGTTATAGCGACGGCGTCTAATGCCTCTTTTAATGAGGTCAGCTTAATGCCGGAAGAGGTGATTTATCAAGCGAGCATGGCTAATCAAGGACGGGAAGTGTTGAAGGCAGCTATGCTGAGTTTTATATTGCTTGTGCTTATCGCAGGGACCTATGGGGCTAAGATTTATTTTAAGGGTTCTTTCTTAAGCCAGATCAAAAAAGATTATAGTGAAAGCAAAGCAGAAGTGATGATGCTCGAAGAAAAATCAGCACGGACGCGTATATTGCGTGATTTTTTTGAAACACGTATGGCTACACTTGATACGCTGAGTGAATTATACGACAGTATTCCCGAGGAAGTCTATTTAACAAATATTAAACTGGAAGAAACCGGTGATGTCAGTATTCAGGGAATTTCCGATGTTGCTTCCATTGTATTTAATTTGGGGACATCCTTGAAAGAATCTGATTTATTCAAAAATGTTGAAATTAAATCAACATCGGCACGCAAGGACCGAGGCAAAGATGTATCTGCGTTTGAGATTACTCTTAAGCTCAAATCGGCATTAACCGCCTCAGCCCAGGACGAGGAGGAATAGAGTTGGCACTTAAATTTTTAGAAAAATTTTCTGATAAAGAAAGAAAGATATTTTATATTACCTTAGCCTTTGTCCTGCTGGCCATGTTTGACCGGTTGGTTTTGGGCCCCTTTAGTGCCAAAACCGCTGAGCTGGACGGCCAAATTGAAGAGCAGAAAATAAGCGTTATGCAAGATATGCAGGTATTAGCGTACAAAGGTAAAATTAATGCGGAAAGCGCGCAATTTGATGATTATCTTAGTGATGAGGTTCAAGATGATAATATCGTTAACGCTGATTTTTTGAGTATGATTGAGCGTATTGCCGATTATTCGGAAGTCACTTTAATCAAAAGTAATCCCACCAAAACAAATAAGACAGACCGTTTTACTGAATATTACGCCAGTGTTGATTGCAGTGGTTCATTTGAAAAGGTTGTTACCTTTATGCATAATATCAATTCAGCGGATGAACTGCTTAAGATCGTACAGTTTAATATAGTGCCCAAGCGTGGCACGTCCGATAATGTGAATATCTCTTTGACAGTCGTCAAATTGCTGATGACGCCCAACGCTTAAAACTTTCTGTTGCATTCTTCAAGCCTCATGAAAATACGGTTAACCCTCATTATTTCTTTTTTTTTCCTCATTGGTGTTGTATTTCCTGAAGCCGTATCGGCTAATCCTGTTAAAAAACTTTTTGAAGAGGGTATGGCCTATTATGCCCAGGAGAAATACGATGCTTCTATCAAAAAGTTTGAAAAGCTACTTGAGATATATCCTGAATTTGCTCCGGCCTATCATTATTTAGGCCTTGCCCATAAAAATAAAGGCACGGTGGAAGATGAGGTGCTTTATCTGTTTAATATGGCGATTAAAATCGACCCTAACTACGCGGAGTCACATGAACAGTTAAGTAAGGCTTATTATGAGCTGGCGGAATTTGACAAGGCGATAGAACACGGCGAGAAAGCTGTTAAACTGAAACCGGATTTTTTAACAGCCCGCCTGGCGCTTGCCTGGATATATCTTTTAGGGAAGCAAGAGCAGGATCCGGCGATCACACATTTCAGCTATGTCGTTAAGCGTTATGATATTCCTTATGCCGTTTTTGGCCTTGGATTGGCGTACTTTATGAATGATGAGCGGGCGCAGGTGATGGACATTATTACGCAACTTAAAGGTAAGTCAGAAGATAAGCTTGCCGCCAATCTTGAAAATATGCTGCGGCAGGGTTATTTTGATCCTGATAATAATAATTTCATCACGCCGCTTGTTGCCCCGAAAAAGAGAGATCCAAGTGTCTCTGTTAAGGACATTCAAAACATGTCAGGTGCTGAGTTGCGTGTCCGTTTAAGAGGAACCCCCCAGGAAGAGGCCCCGCGGCGCAGAAGTTCGGATACCGCCCAAAACCAGTTTAATCCTCCCCAACAACAGCCGTTAACAGGCGAACAGCGTTTAAGGCAATTGCAAAATAATAGCTCTAACTATCCTTACTGATGGCTTTTAGGCGTTTAAGAAAATCAGTGTAATACTGATCCCAATCGACTTTAAAAATCATTATTTCAGTCCGTTTTGTCAGATCTGATTTTGCATAAACAGGTTTGATATAGTTGAGCCCTTCTGCATTGAAAAAGTAAAGTTTTATAAGAAGGGAGTTGGCAAGGCTGCGGTCCATGAGGACGACAGACGGTTGCTGTGAGGTTTGATTGAGGACAATAGAATAAGAAAGATTGGCCCCGACGAGCTTCTTCTCGATCACCTTTCCCTTTTTTGAATAAAATATGCTTTGCGGTATGCCCTTGCCATACTTGTCTGATGAAATCAGACAGGACATCGTCTCGGTATTGATAACGATATTTTCCTGAAAAATGAGTTTATCCTTGTCTTTGTGCATTAAGGCCAAAGTCCCGCTGTATTTTGTTTGCCCACCGGATAATTCCCAAAGAAAATCAATATACTCAGGAGAATTACGATCAGGAACTTTTTTGATCAACTCAGGATTGGCATTAATTTCTTCTATGCGTTTGAAATTCCAACGTCCGACAAATCCCAGTTGAAGATTGTTATCGACGAATTCTTTATATAACAGCAAATAGCTTGGCGGGGGGCGTTTATGGGTGAGGGTGATAATATTATTAATATGTTTTTTATCTTTAAGAACATTGCCGAGTAAAAAACGCGCCTTTAGTTCATCGACACTTATTATTTGTTTGATGACCATAACCGCTGTTGATAGCGGCACATCCAAATCATTTTGAAGATACTCAATCGCTTTATTGCCGCTATTGTTAAGCATGCGTATATAGCCGAGAGCTTCATCTTCGGTTTGGCTTAAAAACATATTAGAAATCCAATAGGCTTGTGGGTAGTTGATGGACGCTCCGTCGAAGGTAACGCGTCTTTGAGCGATCGCCTTGATGAAGTGCCCCGGGGGCCACCAGGTATTGATAATACTATTTTCGGGCGTATTGTCGCGCAGATAGATGAGGGCTTCTTCCCAGGTTTTGTTAAAAATCGGGTTGAGGTAGGTGGCAATGTTCTTATTGATATGATAAGTAGGGACAAAAGTTAAAGAGAGTATGGCGATTAAAATAAAAGCCTTAAGTGTTTTTTGAAAGGATTGATTTGCATGTTGTCTATTTATTATTGTTGTGTAAATAGTGTTTAACCCGATCATAAAAAATATGGCGATGGGCGCAAGCATTAACAAAGCAAAACGTTGGGCCCCAAGCGTGATTAAAACAGAGGCGGCAAGCCCGGTAGTGATGACAATCATTTTATGGGCATGACTGTTGTCTTTGGTGTGGTTGCCTGAAAATACCGTTTGATACAAGCCTGCGGCAACCCCCAAGGCTGCTATAGTAGAGAATAGAGTCCCTCCGGTTAATTTAATCATTTCACTCACTGTTGAACGGCTTAACTCCCCGACGCTGATATAAAGATCCGGCCAATTGCTGAGTTGAGGGGTGAGAAAGTTTTGAAGGGCAATCCAGCCTTCTTTAAAAAGAATAAAGAACTGGCCAAAGCCGAAAATAATCCCAATAGAAAGAAAGGCGCCGGTGGTAAATACGATAAGCCCCAATGCAAACATCTTGCCTGCCGCAGTATTTTTTAAGATAAAGAAATTGTAAAGGGTGGTAAGAATTAAAGAGGTAAAAACAATAATAAAAAAGAGCATCCACCCGTGCCAAAATAAACTATAGATAAAAACACTTAAAAATAAAGCACAGGTAAAGCCGATAAGTTTGCGATAATTATTCTTTTTATCAGCCGCATGTTTGATGATGAGGTCGATCAAACAAAATAACAGCCAGAAAATAAGCAGAGGAAATAATGTATTATAAGGGTCATTGTCATACCACCCGAAGGTGCTGCGCCTAATAAACACAGGAGCCAGGCTAAAAAATATAGCGCCGGTTAGAGCAATAAGAGGATGGAAGTTTAGATTACGGCAAATCGCTATAAAAATGAGCAAGGCCAGACATGTGATAACAATGGGGGTAAAACTAACGGCATACATTAAAGCGATATCTTTATCAAAAAGTTGAGCCAATTTGTAAATAAAGACACCGATAAAGGGGTGGAAATTGAGTGGCTCCCAATGCCCCTCAGGAGCGAGCATAAATTCATTAAGGTATTTGCTCCCCTTTATTTTTGGGCTGATTTTGCCGGTTTCAAGTATATTTTCTGTCAAATGAAAGTAGTAGAACGAATCAGAGGCCAGAAGATACGGTGTTTTTTGTTGAGGGGGAGAGCTTTGGCTCAGTGATTCAGAAATATTATCGATTTTCTGACGGACATTATCCCGGTCTGTGCGCAGAAGTTTATCGAAGTAAACCTTAGCCAGCTTGGCTTTTTTTTCCGTGTTGGCGTTCGGATGACTTTTTTCTATCTGTTGGGCAGCTACTATCTTTAATTGAGAAAGGACATAGACTGTTGCTTTTTCCCGGGCATCATCTGTCCTGAATTCCCGTAAAGGATATAGACGAAAATAACAGGCTACAATACAAACAAGTATCCATGCGAGGGTGTATGTACTCCAATGATATTGCTTCTTTGATAACATGTATTAGTGCGAATTGGTTTTACCGATTATACAACTCATTTTCATATTTGCGGTAAATATTTCTAATTTTGTTTGAGGGAATGGCAAATACGCTTTTATGTTTGTTTTTAAGTTGGGCATTAATAAGCCCGATCAATTCCCCGTTTTCATTAATGAGAGGACCACCGCTATCACCTTCATAAAGGCTGAGATTGGTTTGTAGGATTTCAATATCTTGTGCCCCCTTGTGGGTACGGCCTATGCCGGTTATTTTTCCCTCGGAGATTGTGTTTTTAATAAAATGAGAATTACCTATGTGAACGATACGGTCATTGAGCCGGACTTTATTGGAGTCGGCCATGGTTATTGTTTCAAGTGGTTCGTTGCTATCGATCTGAATTAAAGCAAGATCGGCACCGGGTAAAATGGTGATTAACTTGGCGTTATGCTTGCTGCCGTTGGATAATGTGACTCTGATATAAGTTTTGTATTGAAGGACATGAAGATTGGTTATGATCAGCCCGTTTCCATTCAAGATGGCCCCAGCTCCGTTTTGATGGGTCCTTCTTATTTGGTTGCCTATGATTTCTTGATCAAATGCTGTGACTTGGACAATGGCCTTTTTTTTATGCAAAATTGTTTCAATAAAGGATGATTGGGCCTGTGAAATACGGCAAGGAAGGGTCAATACACAAGCTCCTAATAGTAAAATAAATATAAAACGGATATCTCTGGGCATGGCCCCTATTTTATCACAATAATAACCCATTGATAGAGAGAATGTTACAATTTGAATGCTAAAATGACCAAAAATCAGCCCAATCGGGAGGTGGAGAAAGGTCATTGCGCTGTTTTGTGGCCGTTGTATAATAAAACTATGAATTTCTATAACAGAATTCATTCCAAATGGCGCTGGAGTCATTTTCTCAATAAGATTCTTATTGTTGATGCTAATGAATTTGACTGTGTAGAGATGTCATGTGTGCTAAACCAAAACGGCTACACCCACATTTCAGTTGCAACTAATCCCAAAGAAGCATTATCCATAGCGAAAGAACAAAATCCAGATTTGATTTTGATCAATGTTGATCTTGAAGCTATTGATGGTTTTGAACTGACCAAACAGATCCTTTCTCTTGAAAACAATCATTCTAAAGTCGTTCATATTGCCAATGATGTCCGCCACATTAATTTAGCGAAATCTAAGTCTTCTGGAGCGATTGATCTTCTTGTCAAAACCAGAAATTTTGACTATCTTTCGCGCACCGTTCACGATCTCATCGAAAGCTAAGCTTATTTATACTTGTCTAAAAGACTCTTTAGGGGTAGAATGTTGTCCTTGTAGCCAAGGATAATTTATGTCTAAAGAGTCTCAATTTTATCATTATTTAGAAGACGGTGTGTCTTTTGTATCAAAGCAGGCTTCCTCTTATCGTAGGGTTTATATGCCTTTGTGCGGTTCGGATGCCACCTCGCTTAAATCATCGATTACGCCGTTTCTTTCCGGTGACAGCAAGATCGATAAGTTTTCTTACCTGACCAAACCGATGTCAACTGAGGATTTACGTTCTAACTGCCGCGATTTTTTTGTTCAGATCAATGGTAAGACGATTGTTTCTGCGGCCCAACAGACTCAAGATAGCACAGTCACAGCCGGACAATTGTGGCATAAAGTTACTAAAAATTTTCCTGATGCCGGTTTAGAGCTGCAAACACTTAATTTTATTCCTATTCAAGCGGCGAATATGGAATTAATGAAGGTAACACTGCACAATACATCTGATCAGGAAATTGCTTTAACGCCGACAAGTAGCATCCCACTTTTCGCGCGTTCGCTGGCCAATAAACATGATCATGAGCATGTGACATCCCTTTTGCATCGCACGCAACAATTGGACTGTGGCATTATTGTGCATCCGCCCATGGCCTTTAATGAAGAAGGACACACGACCAATGAGCGGCGCTATTTTGTCTTTGGAGTGGACGACTCTGGCAATAACCCAACGGGAAGCTTTCCCACCTTTGATAGTTTCTTTGGTGAAGGAGGCACGATTGAACGGCCGCAGGCTATCTATGCGCAGCATAGCCCACAAATATTAGATGATAAACAACTTCAAGGGAAAGAAACGGTAGGGGCATTGCGTTTTGATGATGTCACGCTCAAGGCAGGTGAGGAAACATCATTTATCATGGCGATGGGTATTTCATCCAGTGAAGATGAAGCGCACAAGGTGTTTGATCAGTTTAAATCGGTTGAGCATTTTGATGCGGCCCTTGAGGAGACAAAATTATTCTGGAAGGATAAAATTTCATCTATTACCCTTGAATCCGGCGATCAGGATTTTAATGCGTGGATGAAATGGGTTACGCTGCAACCTGTGTTGCGGCGCATCTTTGGTTGTTCCTTTTTACCTGATCATGATTACGGTAAGGGCGGTAAAGGCTGGCGTGACATTTGGCAGGATTTGCTTGCCTTGATCCTTATCGAGCCGAAAGAGGTACGAGATACACTGATTAATAATTATGCCGGTGTACGTATTGATGGATCAAATGCAACAATTATTGGGGCTCAACCAGGAGAATTTATTGCCGATCGTAATGCTATTACGCGCGTGTGGATGGATCACGGGGCCTGGCCATATCTGACCACATTGCTTTACATTAATCAAACCGGTGATTTTGATATTCTCTTTGAGAACAATACATATTTTCGGGATGCGCAAATTTTTCGTTCGTTTAAACGTGATGAAGGTTGGAGCTCCGATGACAGGCAACAGTTAAAAGATAAAGATGGAAATGTCTATCATGGAACAGTCATTGAACATATTTTACTTCAAAACCTGGTGCAGTTTTTCAATGTGGGTGAACATAATATTATCCGTCTGGAAAGTGCAGACTGGAATGACGGGCTTGATATGGCTTTTGATCGGGGTGAAAGCGTTGCTTTTGCCTCTTTTTATGCAGGTAATCTTATTTCACTCGCTGAGCTTCTTGAAGCCGTACAAAAAGTAAAAGGTGTTCAACACATCACGGTTTTAAAAGAAATGCTGATTCTTTTAAATACTATTTCCGGGGCAGAAATAGACTTTAACGATTGGCAGGCTAAAAAGAACATTTTGTTTGATAAGTATTTTCCGGCTGTTGCAGCGGAAATTTGTGGCGAAACAGTTGAAGTTTCGATCGAGGCTTTATCTAAAGATTTACGACAAAAGGGGCAGTGGTTATTTGATCATATCAGACAACAGGAAAAAATCGAAGTCGATGGGAATATTTGGTTTAACGGGTATTATGATAACAAGGGAGAAAGGGTTGAGGGGTTAAAGGGTCAGAGGGTATGGATGACTCTCACCGGCCAGGTGTTTGCGATTATGAGTGGGCTGGCGACCGATGATGAGATTAAACAGGTTGTCAAAAGTGTTAATACTTACTTAAAAGATCCGGTTCTGCGCGGCTATCGTCTGAATTCTGATTTCGGATTGGACCATTACCTGGATTTGGGGCGCGCATTTGGTTTTGCGTTTGGCACAAAAGAAAACGGGGCCTTTTTCAGTCACATGATTGTTATGTATGCCTATGCTCTTTACGCACGGGGGTTTGTGAGAGAAGGGTATGAGGTGCTTGATTCGATTTATACGATGAGTACTGACGGGGCAAAGGCACAAATTTATCCTGGTGTCCCTGAATATTTTGATGCGAGTGGACGGGGGATGTATCACTATTTAACGGGTTCAGCCAGTTGGTTTGTGTTAACCGAACTTGTTCAGGTATTTGGTATTAAAGGCATCAATGGTAATTTGGTGATTGAACCTAAATTGGTTAAGGAGCAGTTTTCACCCGATGGTGATGCACGTGTTTCCTGTCAGTTTGCTTCGCAAAGTATCATTGTGCGTTTTCAAAATTCACAATTATGTGATTATGGTCAATACTGTATTGATTCGATTACATGTAACGGTGCGGCAGTAGAGTATACGGTATCTGACGACAGGAAATCAGCTTGCATTGCGCGTGACTATGTGGCCGGGTTATCTACTCCAGTTGAGTTTATTGTTAATTTGTCCGCACATTAGGGGAAATGTCCATGTCATATTCAGAAAATAAAAAAGGATTTTCGCTAATTGAAATTATTGTTGTTTTGATTATAGTCGGTCTTTTAGCCGGTTTGATTTATCCGAAATATACGATCACCATTGAACGAACCCGTTTTGGTGAGGGAGTAGAACTGTTAAGTGCTTTACGCAGAGCACAAGAGGCGCACTCTCTTGAAAACGGGACATACACCACAACAATGGCCGACCTTGATATTGAAATCACCAATGCTTCTTACTTCAATGACCCGACTTTGGCCGGCACCGCGGCCGCGCCCACCATGCATATTCAACGCAGCACAGGGGCCTACACTATCAACATGTCTATTGCCGGTGTGATTACATGCACTAACGCAGCAACGCCGCCTTCTTGTGCTAATTTAGGGTATTAAATTCTTAAAATTCCCTAAATTGCTTGTTTCCTTATGGTTTCTAATATAGGATACTATAATATTAATATATAATAACTCTATTAAAGTTATTTTTTATGGAAATCGGCTTTCTCCTTAAAATTTCTATTTTTCTTCAAGTATTTGCTGCTGGCGTCTTTTTCTATTTAATTTCTGTGACTAATCATTATCGGGCAGCACTGGCACTGGCTTTCGGCGTTGCGCTTCATTTGAGTTATGATTTATTGGTTTTATCAGGAAACTTAAACGGCATGTCCCTGCTTGAGCTTGAGATATTGAATCTCATTGCGACATTTCTGATTTTTATCGGAGCTATATGGCTTGTGCCGATGTTTAATAATGGCAAACCGCTTTTTGAAAAGCTTGCGTCTAATGAAGGCAACCATCAACGCCTGACAAAGGCGGTTGAAAATGCACCGTATTCGGTGATGTTTTTGGATGTGGAAGGGAATATTGAATATGTTAATGAGAAATTTTCGGATTCATCTGGATATCCTTTCAAAGAGGTTGTTGGTAAACCCTCACGTGAATTTATTTTTGGCAATATTGATGACGAGGTCTATGAAGAGTTCTGGAATAGTGTGATTAATGAAAAAGATTGGAAAGGCGAGGTCGAAAAGGTGCGCAAAGATGGCGAGCTATATTGGGAAAAGGCGAGTATTTCGGCGCTAACCTCCAATAGGCATAGTGTGACCGGTTTTCTGGTTATCCAGGAAGATTTAACGCTGCAGAAAGAATATGAAAACCGTATTGCCCGGCAATCAAACTATGACGAGTTAACCAGTTTACCCAATCGTTTTCTTGCCTTTGACCGTCTGCAGCAAGCGATTAACCGTGCAGCCCGCTTGGGGCGTAAGGTCGCGGTAATGTTTGTCGACTTAGATCAATTCAAGTATGTCAATGATACGCTCGGACACGCGGCAGGAGATCAACTTTTGATTGAGGCAACACAACGGCTGCGCGCGTGTTTAAGAGAGAGCGATACAGCCGCCCGCCTCGGAGGCGATGAATTTGCGCTTATTTTACCTGATTTACAGGAAGACACGCATTCGGAAATTGTGGCGCAGAAGGTTATTGATCAATTTTCTGAATCATTTAAATTAAAAGACAATGAAGTCTTTGTTACGGCAAGTATTGGGATTACCATGTTTCCATCCGATGGGGCCGATCCGCATGAACTTCTACGCAATGCCGATGCCGCGCTTTATCAAGCTAAGGAAGATAGCCGTAATACTTTTAGATTTTTCAAAAAAGAAATGAATGATGTGGCGGTCAGACGTCTGACTATTGAATCACATCTGCGTAATGCGCTAAGCAAGCATGAGTTTTTTCGCGTTTATCAGCCGATTATTGAACTTCATTCAGGGATATTGTATGGCGTTGAGGTTTTACTTAGATGGGAAAATCCTGAGCTTGGGGATGTGTCACCGGATACTTTTATTCCTTTGGCTGAAGAAACAGGATTAATTGTGCCGATTGGTGAGTGGATTCTCCACGAGTCCTGTAAGGAAGTCAAAGCGTTGCATGATAAGTTTGATATTCCGTTTCTGCTTTCGGTTAATGTCTCTTCCCGTCAGATTATGCAGTCTGATTTTGTCCAAACGATTAAAAGGGTTATAACCAGCGTCGATATAAATCCACGTTATCTGCAACTTGAAATAACGGAAAGACTTTTGATGGAAGATACACCGAAGACATTGGCTATTTTAAAAGATCTTCAGGATTTAAATGTACGTATTGCACTTGATGATTTCGGAACAGGTTATTCCTCACTCGGTTATCTTAAGAAATTTTCTTTCAATGTTCTTAAGCTTGATCGCACATTTATCCGGGGTGTAACGACCCGTACAACGGATGCGGCCCTTGCCGAAGCTATTATTACTATGGCGCAGACATTGGATTTAGATGTTGTCGCTGAAGGAGTCGAGACCAAAAAGCAGTATGATTTTTTAAAGAAGGAAAAATGTAATCTTGCACAAGGGTATTATATCAGCAAACCGCTTAAAGCCGACGCATTGATCAATTATATCAGAGAGCAGTTTTGATCCTACTTTAATTTCCGCTATGCTATCTCAACTCTACAAGGGATTTGTTATTGACGAGGCTCTCGGTAATAATGCTTTTTCATTTAATCAGCGTCAGAATAAGTCGATTTATGTGCCTGCACTACTGCAGGCCGGGCTTGATCATCTTAAGGCCGGATCAAGGATTTGTTTTTCTGAAGTATGCGAGGGAATTGAAAAAAATGTCATTGGTTTGGATTGTTTTTTACAATGGAAGTATGCTGATAAACCCGTTTTTATTTTTGATAATCATAATCATGCCTTTTGCTTTTGGGTTTGGGCTTATCAGAATGGCCACATTGATATGCAGGCTAGTCTTGTGCATGTCGATCAACACAAAGATATGCGCGAACCGGAATTTTATTTAGAAACACAAGATTTGAATAATTTAGAGAAAGTTTTTTGGTATACGAATGAAGTACTTAATGTGGGTAATTTCATTCAGCCGGTACTGAGTGTTGGTTTGATCGATGATATTTATATGATTGATCATCGGGCGGCCTTTGAAGCCACCATGCCAGAGCAGTATATTCTTGATATCGATATGGATATTTTTTCAGATGATATGAGCTACATTAATGATAGCTATAAGCTTGAGATGATACGTACGTTTATTGAGAGGGCATCAATCATTACGGTTGCAACAAGCCCTTATTTTATTGAACAGGAAAAGGCCATACATTTTGTCAGAAAACTGTTTGAGGGAAGATGATTTGGCCTATAATAGGTTAAAGGTTGGGGGTTAAAGGTTAAGTTTTAAACCTTCAACCTCTAACCTTTCATCTTAAACCCTTAATTTATTGCTTATCCATTATGAGTTTAGTTTCTATTGTTATCCCGGCACGCAATGAAGAAAAAAATATTACCTATACTGCGGAGAATATTTTGCGTGTTTTTGATGAAGAGGGTATTGATATCGAGGTTCTTGTTATCGATGATGGCAGTAGCGATCAAACAGCCGCTGTTGTTAAAGCGCTTAGCGCTAAAGACAGGCGTGTTCGGCTTGTCACCAATTCTGCCCCGCATGGGATCGGTAATGCCATCCGTCGTGGGCTTAAGGTCTTTCGGGGGGATATGGTGATCATTGCCATGGCGGATAGTTCTGATTCTCCTGATGATATGATCCGTTATGTGCGTAAAATGGAAGAAGGGCATGACTGTTGCTTTGGCACACGTTGGGTCAAGGATGCAACGGTTAAAGGCTACCCCCTTCACAAATTATTTTTAAATCGAGTGGTTAACTTTTGGATTAGTTTGATGTTTGGGATTTCTTATAATGACACAACCAATGCGTTTAAGTGTTACTCACGTGAAGTGATTCAGGGGATAAAGCCTATTTTATCGCACCATTTTAATATTACAGTAGAGCTTCCTTTAAAGGCGATTGTACGGGGGTATAAGTATGCGGTTATCCCGACGGATTGGCGTCAAAGGAAATTTGGTCGAACGTCACTTCATATTAAAGAAATGGGTAGCCGATATCTTTTTATTATTCTGTATGTTTTTTTTGAAAGGTTATTGTGTAAGGAAGATTATCAAAAACGAATGAAGGATGAGGAATAAATAGTGTCTGGCACTATTTATTCAAATCTTTAATTAACTCAATACATTTTTTTTGCGCTTCGGATATGTGGCAGTAATCCTCGGCGCTTTTTTTATCAAACACATCAGATTTTTCAATGTGATCGGTAACGTATAAAATAGCCAGGCCATGGAGAAAGCTTTTTTGACATGCCGCATAAAGTGAACAGGTTTCCATATCGATTACACCGATGTCATTTTGTTTAAGGCGTAGAATATAATCCTTTTCGAGATTAACTGATCCAAGGCTTGCACAGGAAGCATGTTCACCATAACATTGCGACAACAGTCCACTGTCTGCTTCGTAATAGTCGGGGGTGATATATTCATCATTAATTAAGGATGAGAAGCTTTCGTAATTATAGGCCTTTTTGGGGGTGACAATGGTTCCGACTTTATAGTGATTGTTCACGGCACCGCAGGCGCCGAATAAAATAACATTTTTACAATTTGTCTCTTTAAGATGAAGAACGCAATCACCAACTTGCAGAGCTCCGATTTGTGTGTGGATCAAGGTTAGATCATCTGTGCTCGCCGCGGCATATCTAGCGCCTTTGGAAAGATTATTTAAACCGAAGTCGTGCGTAAGGCCCTTATAAAGAAAAGGTGAGAGCACGCACGTTTCTTTTACTTCACTTGAATCAATTCCGAATAAGTCGATAAAATTGGCCATAGTTGTTTGTTTCCAAATAAAAAAATTATGGTAGGATTATAGCATTATATTGGAGCAGGTAAAGAGTATCTCGTACTTAGTACTTCGACCTTCGTACTTCGTGGATCACGATGTCCTAAGTACGATGTACGAAGTACGATTTTGAGTTTTTCTATGAGTTTATCTATTTCCGATCTAAATTTCTCATCGATTACTCTAGGAACATGGGTGTTTGGCGGCACTTCCTGGGGAGGGGCCGATGATACCGAATGTGTGCGTGTGATACACGCGGCCATTGATCAAGGTGTAAGTTGTATTGATACAGCGCCGATTTATAGCCACGGAGAAAGTGAGCGTATTATCGGTAAGGCTTTGGCAGGCAAGCGTGATAAAATTGTGTTGGCGACCAAATGCGGACTTATCCGTAATCCTGACGGGCCAGGCGTTGTGCACAATCTCAATCGTTCAGAAATTCTTAACCAAGTCGAGGGAAGTCTACGCCGGCTTAAAACAGATTATATCGATCTTTATCAATGTCATGCGCCTGATCCGGATATGAATAGTGAAGAGGTCATGCAGACACTTAATCAATTAAAGGATGAAGGCAAAATTCGTGCTATCGGTGTATCTAACTTTTCACCTAAGCAGGTCGAAGAATGTCTGCGCTACGCGGATGTGATCACATGCCAAGATCAATATTCGCTTTTGGATCGACGGGTGGAAGAAGGAATCACGGATTTGGTTAGGCAAAAAAATATGGGCATACTCGCGTATGGTCCACTTGCCGGGGGCGTGCTGACAGGTAAATACAAGGACGAACCGGATTTTGGCGGGGCCGATTGCCGGACATTTTTTTATCAGTATTATAAGGGTGATGCTTTTCAAAAAGTTCGTCAGATTTTAGATGAGTTAGAAGGTTTAGGCCACCCTTTATGTGAGCTTGCAATCAATTGGGTGCGTCAGCAAAAAGGTGTGGCGAGTGTTATCGTCGGCTGCCGGACGGTTGAGCAACTGGAGAAAAACCTTGTGGCATTAAGATGGGAGCTCTCCACGCAGGAGCTAGAAAAGATTGACGAAATAATTAATAAATAGTGGTCCGTGTTCTGTGGTCTGTGATCGGACCACTGACCACAGATCACAGATCACAAGTTTTATGTGGATTTTATTTGGAATACTAACCGCTCTCGGTACATCCGTTCAAGATATCTTAACACGCAAGGCATCAGAGACGATCAATCGCTATGTTGTCATTTGGGCATGGTGGATTTTTGCCTTGCCGCTTCTTTTTATTTTTTCCCTTACACAAAAGCCTGTCGCTATTGAAGACGGATTTTATCCGGTTGTCGTCGTAACAGCCATATGTTTAACCGTCTCTGTGATCCATTATGTCAAAGCGGTTGAATCAGGGGATCTTTCTCTTTCTATTCCTATCCTTAGTTTCACGCCAGTACTTTTGCTGATAACAGCACCTATCATCACAGGAGAAATACCGAGTCTTGACGGCGCTTTAGGCATTTTTGTTATTATCGTAGGGGCTTATTGTTTATTTTTACATCAGGAGCATACCCATTGGACGGCCCCGTTTAAACGTATTTTTAAAAATAAAGGATCGCGGTATATGTGTGTAGTGGTCCTTATGTTTAGCATCGCCGGGAGTTTTGATAAAGTAGGGACGCTTAAAGCATCAGGGGTTGTGTATTTACTTCATTTGATTAGTGCGTTGTCTATTTTATTGACCATCATTATGTTTTTTAAATGTAAAAATATTTGCGAAGAATTTCGTAAAAATCCAAGGCTTTTGATTTTAATTGGCTGTATTAATGCCGTAACCTATACCACACAACTTCTCGGTATTGTATTAACACAGGTGCCTTATTTGATTGCTGTTAAGAGGCTGAGCGTTCTTTTCTCAACGCTGTATGGTGTTTATATTTTAAAGGAAGGGAATTTTAAAGAGAGGCTGATCGGTGTTTTGCTCATGCTTATTGGTGTTTTTATCGTGTCTTTAGCTTAGTGGCCACGCATCAATGATTTGCCATGCATTTACGTCTTTATTGCCTTTAACAAGTTGCAGCTTTGTAAAGGTCATTTCTTCTTTCGAAAAATCAAGATGATTGATAATTGTCTGTTTTTCTTCTTCTGTAATATCCCCATACAGCAGACTTAAATGCGGTATATATTCTTTTTGCCCAAAGGGATTAAGGAGAAGACGGGCATCCTGGTTCATTTGATTAATGGCATCGGTACAAATGGCTTTTAGATAAAGGGCTGTAAAAAAACCGTGTGTGTACTCGATTGTGGTGAATGTGAGTGTTTGTGCAATGGCGTCTTTGGCAAGCAAGGCAATTTTTTCTTTCAATTTGTCAACCGGGGCGCTTAGACCACTTACTAAGGTCACATGCGGCTCAAAACAAGGTGTTGTGTAAGTCTTACTTAAATTGTGAATAATAGCCTGATATTTGGTGAAATTTGCCTCATCCGGCATAAGCCACAGGTAGTAGGAATGAGCTAAATCCATGGCGTTATTATACATGAATTACGTGCAAATTGTTTGATTTTTCCTTAACATCATCAATTATCCTGGCATAATATTCTTAATATGAATATTAAAAAAACATTGATATTAACAGCCGCACAAGTTAAAAGATTGTGCCATATCAAAGGTATAATCGGCGCCGTGGAAAGTTCATTTGCTGATTATGCCAAGGGGCAGGCCCAGATGCCTCCTAAGGTTTATCTGGATTTAAAAAAATATAATGGCGATTTTCGGGCCATGCCCGCTTATCTGGCCGGTCAAAAGGCCTCTTCGCTTAAATGGGTTAATGTTCATCCTGATAATGTGAAAAAGAAAATCCCGACCGTGATGGCGGTCATTATCTTAAGCGATCCGGCGACCGGTTTTCCCTTAAGTATTATGGATGGCACACTGATTACAAAATGGCGTACGGCCGCTTCCAGTGCCATTGCAACAAAATATTTGGCCCGTAAAGAGGCAAGCTTATTAAGTGTCTTAGGATGTGGAGCACAATCCTTGACACAAATTGAGTTTATCTTACAGGTCTGTAAATTTAAAGAAGTGCATTTGTGGGATATCAATAGATCGGCGGCAGAGAAACTTAAAAAGGCGCTTTTAAAAAAGAAGATTGTTGTTAAAGTATGTGCTACGGTTAAAGCGTGTGTGGCCCAAGCTGATGTTGTTACAACCATTACACCGTCGAGAAAACCTATTCTTAAAGAGAGATGGCTTAAGAAAGGCGTGCATATCAATGCCATTGGGGCTGATGCCAAGGGTAAAAGAGAGCTCGATGATGATATTATACGTTCAGGACGTGTTATTATTGATGATTGGATGCAAGCCGCACACAGTGGTGAAATCAATGTTCCTCTGCGAAAGAAAGTTATCACGCAAAAAAATATTTCCGCCAGCTTAGGAGACGTTATCCTAAGAAAAAGCAAAGGCCGGAGTAATCAAAAACAAACTACTGTTTTTGACTCAACCGGCCTTGCCGTTCAGGATACAGCTGTGGCACAGTTGGTATACAAGGCAGCTGTAAGAAACAAAATCGGAAAACATATTCAATTGATTGGGGAGTAATTATGGACAACTTGGTGTACTTTGCGCATGGCAAAGAGTCGGGCCCGCAGGGGACAAAAATTCAGCATTTATCAAAAGTGGCTAAAAATATGGGGTTTGAATTCGAAAGCCCTGATTATTCCTTTACACAGGATGAACAGGAGCGCATCGACATGCTCTTGGCTTTAGCCCCTCAGGCTGATAATTTAGTTTTAGTAGGTTCAAGCATGGGGGCGTATGTTTCAACTGTTGCTTCAGAAGTCCTTAAGCCTAAGGGGTTGTTCTTAATGGCGCCGGCCTTTTTTGTGCCAGAGTATGCCAAGCAAAGTCCAAAACCTCATGCTGTCTCGACAATGATCGTTCACGGCCGTGATGATACTATTGTTCCCATGAGCCATTCTCAGAAGTATGCCGAAGAGCATAATGTTGAGTTGCGTATTTTTGACAGCGATCATCGTCTGACAAGTGTGTTGACCGATATTGAAGAGTTGTTTCAAGGATTTTTGAGACAGTTCGTCTAGGAGTGTTTATGCGCACTATTATAGGCCTAGTATTATCCATTATGTTTTTTGCTAGCGGGTGTGCCGGCACAAAGCAAAAGGGTGAGACGGTTACCAAAAACTGGCTTAAAGCATACAACGCAGTCTATAAAAATGGGGCTGTTCAAAAGACAATCAAATCGACAGATTCTTTGATTATTGATAGCCATGTGGTCGGTATGGCGAAACGCCCTGTTTCGTCAACCTACCGGCTGTTTGCCTGGACAAAGGGAACCACTTTTGACATTGTCGATCCAAGAGGCAAAATCCCCACGTTTCTTATTAACAAAGACATTCCGCCTTTATATGAAGGCGCGCCAATGGACCTTGCGGCCTTTGAGGCGCATCTTGATAATAAAGTTAAGGAACCTTTATCCAACGGGTCGATGCAATTTCTCATTGGGGGCGAGGAGTTTTTTGAGCGTTTTGAAAAGGCCTTGCGCAAAGCCGAGCGTTCCATTCATCTGCGTATTTTTATTTTTGATAATGATGATTATGCTGTTAAGGTGGCCGATATCTTAAAGAAAAAGGCCGCCGAAGGGGTGAAGGTGCAGGTATTGCTCGATGGCATCGGTCAGGTTATGGGTGAGGGTAAAACGGCCGAGACATTACCTGAGGATTTTGATTCCCCAGGCTCCATGGTGGCCTATCTTAAGAAAGATTCCGATATTGAAGTGAGAAAAAGGCCAAACACCTGGTTTAAAGCAGATCATACAAAGACGATTATTATTGATGAGGATATTCTCTTTACCGGCGGGATGAATATCGGGAGGGAGTACCGCTACGATTGGCATGATTTGATGATTGAGATTGAAGGGCCTATCGTCGGTGCCATGCTTAATGAATTTAATATGGCCTGGGAACATTCTGGTGCGCTAGGTGATTTGGCTTATGCCAAAAGTCTTTTTACAAAAGACAAAAAAGAGCCAATGGATGAGACAAGTGATTTACCGGTTATCCGTCCGCTTTATACGCGGGCTAATGATTTTCAAATTTTTAAAGCCCAAGTTGAGGCGATTAAGTGGGCGAAAAAATACATCTATATCAGCAATGCCTATTTCTCCGATGAGACGATTATTAATGAACTCATCCGTGCCCGGCAGAGGGGCGTGGATGTGCGGGTTATTATGCCGGCCAAGGGTAATCACGCCATCATGAATAAGAACAATTTGGTGGCTGCCAACAAGTTGTTTGATCGCGGTATCCAGGTCTATTTTTATCCCGGGATGTCGCATATCAAGGCGGCCGTTTATGACGGATGGATGACGACCGGTTCAGCAAACTTTGACAAATTGTCTTTTCGTGATAATTTAGAGTTTAACATTGCAACGTCTGACAAAGAGACAGTTGACCGTTTTATTAAAAGGCTGTTTGAGCCGGATTTTGAAAAGTCCTTTCTTATGGAAGAAAAGTTTCAAACAAGTATCAAGGAACACCTTGCCGAATTTTTAGCCGAACAGTTGTAGTGAAAGGCAAAATTTTTTAAACAATAAACTTTAAACATTAAACAACTTGCTCAACAATTACCAAACAGTTTAATGTTTATTGTTTACTATTTAATGATGTTTTCGGAGTAACTTTTATCACCTTAACAAAGGAGAGCCATCATGGGCGTATTATCATCCATTCTTTTTGGGATACTGATGATTTTTATTTTCGGTATCCGTATTGTCCGTCCGACACACCGCGGGCTTGTCGAGCGTTTTGGAAAGTATCATCATTATGCCACACCTGGGTTTAATTGGATCATTCCGATTATCGATGTGATGTATAAGGTTAATATTACCGAAACCATGGTTGACGCCGAACCGCAGGAGATCATCACCGATGATAATCTAAACGCGCGCGTTGATGCGCAGGTTTACTTTAAAGTGAAAGACACTGAGGTTGATGTCAAAGCCTCAATGTATAATGTCAACAGTTACCGGTATCAGATTGTTAACCTTGCGCGGACCACACTGCGTAACATTATCGGGACATTAACGCTTAAAGAAGCAAATGGCGAGCGCGGCAAAATCAATGCTGAGCTGCATGAGACGCTTTCCAAAGAGACAGCGGCCTGGGGCCTTGAGATTGTCCGTACTGAACTTAAGGAAATCGATCCGCCGCCGGATGTTCAGGAAACCATGAATAAGGTCGTTAAGGCCGAAAACGAAAAGATTGCCGCCGTTGATTATGCGACGGCCGCCGAAACGCAAGCTGATGGAGAGAAGCGCTCTGAGATCAAGCGGGCCGAAGGGGTCAAGCAGGCCAATATTTTGGAGGCTGAAGGCCAGGCCGAGGCCATCCGTTTGGTTAATGAGGCAGCCGATAAGTATTTTATCGGCAATGCCCAACAGCTGAAGAAGCTTGAGACGGTCGAAAAATCCCTGGCGCGCAATGCCAAGGTTGTTCTTCCAAATGATACGGAATTGGTCAATATCATTGGCGAAATGGCGGGTGTTGTGCCGCTTAGGAAGAAATCAGAATAGCCTGTTGAACCTCGTAGGTTTGATGAGAAAATTGCTTATCGAACCTGCGAGGTTGTGACGGCAATATCCGCCCCCAAGAAAGCGCTTTCCCCCAAATAACCCCATCCCCTTACATACTTATATATATGTATTATACTTATTTCGGTTGGTTCAATGCCCCTGCAGCTTCGCTTTGCGAAGCAAAGCGGCAGGGGTTAAGTATCTTGGTGAGGTAAATGCACAGAAAAACTTTTCCATTTCGACTACTCTGTCTAAAAATAGTATTTATATTTCTATTTAGTACTATACAGCCGCAGGCCTATGCCCAGGCTCAGGTCAATATACTTCCCCCTGTAGGGACCATGCTGAATATCACGCCAGGTTATGCCCCTGTTGTGGTCAAGGGGCTTAGAGTCGACCCGACCAATCCTTTTCAGTTTGATTTCCTGGTTGATCCAGGAGACAGCAATATGGTGGGCGAGGAGTTAAAGGATGAATCAACCAAACTCATCAAGTACTTCCTAGCCTCGCTCACCGTTCCGGAAGCTGATATGTGGGTGAACTTATCTCCCTATGAAGAGGATCGTATCATTTCCGATCAATTCGGCATGACCGAGATGGGCCGGGAGCTTCTGGCCCAGGATTATCTTTTAAAACAGTTGACTGCCTCACTCATGTATCCTGAGGGAGAATTAGGCCAGGAATTTTGGGCAAAAATAAAGACACAAACAGACGCTCGTCGCTCGTCGCTCGATGCTCGCGATGGAGATCGAGCATCTAGCATCGAGCATCTAGCATCGATGTTTAATAAGGTCTGGATTGTGCCCGAAGAAGCGACTGTCTTTGAGGGTGACGGGACCGCGTTTGTGGTGGAATCGCGCTTGCGGGTGATGCTAGAGAGTGACTACTTGGCAATGCAAAAGGGTGGTCCGTGGTCAGTGGTCCGTGATCTGTCCCAAAATACGACCACAGAGCACAGACCACAGAACACAGATGTCATCAAGGAAATCATCCTCCCGGTGCTTGAAGAAGAGGTCAACAGCGGCACCCACTTCG